>JBBDSV010000070.1:0-4190 GCA_040904785.1 Nitriliruptoraceae bacterium | reverse complement strand
TTCTTGGCGGTCGCCTTCTTGGCGGTCGCCTTCTTGGCGGTCGCCTTCTTGGCGGTCGCCTTCTTGGCGGACGGCGCCGTTGTCGACGACCCGCGCAACTGCTCGACCTGCTTCTCGAGCGACGCAATGCGTGCTTCAAGTTCGCGGCGTTCGCGACCGGTGACGACGTCCATCGCGCGCAGCGCCCGCTCGGACTCGGCCTTGACGATCTTCGACAATGCCTTGCGGTTCTTTTCCTGGCGCTTGATGAGGTCATCAACGAGCTCACCGACCTGGTCGGAGGCCACTTCACCGGCCCGCGCCAGGCTGCGCGCCACCTGCTCTGCCCGCTTTGTCGTCAGCTCGGTTACGCCCGAAGCGGCGTCGATGTAGCGGCGGAACGCAGGATGCATCGTGAACTCCTCGGACGGGTGCGATTTAGCCTAGCCACTTCACTGTCACGTGCCGTCGACATCTGCCGAACGGCGGGCGTAGCGAACAAGTAGTTCACCGTCGTGCTCAAGGATGCTGACGAGGGACATGTTGCGTGGACTGACCGCATCCGCACCGGCGATGATGCGATCCGATGGACCTCCAGCAAGCACCGGGGCGATCGTGACGAACATCTCGTCAATTGCGTCCGCCGCGAGCAACGCCGCATTGAGCGTGGGACCGCCTTCGCACAAGATCCTGCCGAGCCCGCGCGATGCCAATTCCGATCGGATCATGGTGATGTCGACGGCATCAGCGTCGACGACGTGCACATCGGCGACTGATGCGAGCGAAGCTTGCCGGGCAGCCGATGATCGTCGACCGGTGAACACGATGACCGGTTCGTCGCCGGAGAAGAACGCAGCGTCCGGATCAAGATCGAGCGAACCGCTGACGACCGCAAGTACCGGCACCGGCCGCAACCCCTTTGCAACGCGTGCCTGACGCTGTTCGGCTGACGGTTGCAGTGGTCCATACCCCTCGACACGAACGGTGCCTGCCCCGACGAGCACCACATTCGCAGCATCACGCACATGCCGGAAGGCGACCGCATCCGCATCGCCACCCAACGCGCCGCTTCGGCCGTCGATGGTCACCGCCCCGTCGATCGACGCGACCATGTTCACGGCAACGTGCGCAACGTCGTCGCGCAGGCCGAGCAGGAGATCGTGATGGATGCGCCGCAGATCGAGGTTCCGCGACGATGGGAAGACCTGCCGCATCAGGTTCCTTCGCGTTCGCACATCGCGACTTCGCGCGATGACGCACCGTATCGTCCCCGTGTGCGGCGTACGCTCGGCCGCTGATGGATTCAACGGAGGTCCCGTGTCTCAACCGGATCGGTACGTCTTTGGGTGGAAGGAATTCGTCACACTCCCCGAATGGGACCTCAGACTTCGCGCGAAGCTCGACACGGGTGCACGGACAAGTGCGCTCCACGTGCGGGATATCAATCTTGGCGGTGCCGCTGAGGCGGACGTCGGCGACCAGGTCCAATTCGACGTTGTGCTTGGTACAAAGGCGACACCCGAACACCATCCGGTGTCGGCGGAAATCGTGGGATTTACAACCGTGCGCGACTCCGGCGCTCGTGCTGAGCGTCGCCCGATCGTGAGAACACGCCTGCACCTCGGCGCGCTCCGCTTAGTGACAGACATCACGCTCACCGATCGCAGCGGGATGAACTTTCGCATGCTGATCGGCCGACGCACGCTGCGAGGGGCGTGCCTCGTCGACCCGACCCACGGGTACCTCGCTGGACGCACGACCGATGCAAACACGCCGCGATGAACGAACCTGTCACCGTCGCTGGCGTTCAGATCGAACCGGGAGAACGACGCGACCTCGCACCGGCCGTCACGCAATCATTCACCGGCGACTTGACCTCCCTGCCGATGACGGTGATGAACGGCGCCGATGACGGTCCACGAGCGTTTGTTACCGCCGCGATTCACGGCGATGAGCTCAACGGTATTGCTGTGTGCGGACGGCTCCTTACCACACTCGATCCCGCAACCCTGCACGGCACCGTCATCATCGTGCCCATCGTCAATGTGCCGGGCGCGCAGATCGCGTCTCGCTACCTGCCAGACCGCCGCGACCTCAATCGTTCCTTCCCTGGGACGCACAACGGGTCGATGGCCGCACGCCTGGCCCGCCTGCTGCTCGACGAGGTCGTCGTCGGAAGCGACGTCGGCATCGACCTCCACACGGCGGCGAATCATCGAACGAACGCACCACAAGTGCGCATCGACACCGAGGACACCGAACTCCTCCGTCTTGCCGTAGCATTCGGCGCGCCGTTCGTGCTCGATGCGCGGCTGCGCCCCGGCTCACTTCGCGCAACCGCTGCCGAACGTGGCGTTCAGGTGCTCACGTTCGAAGGCGGCGGGCCACTGCGGTTCGACGACGAAGCGATCGACATCGCAGAGCGTGGCGTGCGGCGTGTCCTCCACCGGCTCGACGTCATTGACGAAGCGCCGCCCCCGGCGCATGAACATCCCATGGTGCTGCACGAGTCTCGATGGTTGCGTGCCGAACGGGGAGGGATTCTCGAGGTCCACGTCGGCATCGGCGACGAGGTGCACGTCGGACAACCGCTGTGGTCGACGACGAGCCCACTCGGCGCCGAGCGGCTGACCATCGACGCCGATGAGGATGGCCACGTCATCGGGGCGACAACGCTGCCGCTCGTGCAACCCGGTCATGCCGTCCTGCACATCGCCTTGCCTGGCGACCGGCAACCGTCGGAGGACGATCCCACGGACGAGGAAGACGACGAGCCGGACGCGTTCGACGGCAACTAGTACGACGGCCGTCGGCGTGGCGCACCCGCGCGGGCCGTACCGCGAACGCCTACGACGCCCCGAGCATTCGGAGTCGGTCGGCCGCGTCGAGATAGTCGGCGGACAGGCGCACGACCTCGCCGAACGCCTCCGACGCCGTCGCCACGTCACCCGCACGTTCCGCGAGGTCGGCGACGACGTAGTGGACGCGAACCCGCGTCTCGACCTCTTCAAGCCGCTGCCCACGCAGGAAGCGCCGCAGCACCGCCCGACCACCGGGGACATCGCCGTCGTCGGCCATCGCTCCGGCCCACACGATCGCAGCCTCGGCACGCCGATCGAGTGGTGCGCGTTCGTCCGACACGAGCGCACTCGCGGTCGCCGCAATCTGATCCAGCGACTTCCCCAACGCGCGTTCACAATCGGCGATCAGGTGATTCTGATCGTTGCGGTCAGTCATCCGCCGGTAGGCCTGCAACTCCCGCAATGCCTCATCGAAGGACTCATCGAGATACCACGCAACGCCGAGCGCTTCGCGGATCGCTGCGATGCGCGGCGCCTGCGACTTCGCCCAGCGCAACGCCTCGAGCGCGACGTCGGTACGACCCTCGTCGATCGCGGCAGACCCGACACTCAGCGCAAGCGCGACGTCATCGGCGCGCGGACCCTTGCCGAGCGCACGCGCAATTTCGCGCACGACCGCGCGAGCGATCTGAGGCTCCTCGCCTTCAGGCAGCGCTGGCCGTGGAGGCGCAGCGTCCCGCGATGCCTGCCTGACGGGCTTCGGCACTCGCGACCCGGCCGTCGATCTCGGTGGCGGCGGGTCAACTTGTTTGCTCCGGCGACCCCTGCCGGCGCCAGACCCGACACCGCGCGCAGGACGGCCTCGGCTGTTGCGATTGCGATCACTGCCCATCAGATCGACTCACTTCTTCTGCGCATCGGCAGTTGCCGTGCAACGTCGAGCGTACGTCGCCGGCACCGCAGTACGGACGCGTGCGCACATCGATACCGCACCAAAGGTTGACAACACACGAGTGGGGCCGCCCAAAAGGGCGACCCCACTCGAAAAAAGATCCCGCGGCGACCTACTCTCCCACCAGGTTGCCCCGGCAGTACCATCGGCGCTGGAGGGCTTAACTTCCGGGTTCGGAATGTTGCCGGGTGTGTCCCCTCCGCTAAGGCCACGGGAAACCGTGAAACCTGTCCAATGTGCAGACCACATACGTGGTCGTTGTCGTCCCGGCGCAGTCCCGCCGAAAACGGCGAGACCACTCCTGTGAACTCCATAGCGAGCGCGAGCGCGAGTACGGCAAGCCCTCGGGCTATTAGTACCGGTCAGCTGCACGTGTTACCACGCTTCCACTTCCGGCCTATCAACCCAGTCGTCTACTGGGGCCCTTACTCCCTTAAAGGGATGGGTGATCTCATCTC
>JBBDSV010000069.1:0-25674 GCA_040904785.1 Nitriliruptoraceae bacterium | reverse complement strand
CCCCCCCCCCCCCCCCCCCCCACGACCCGTACGTGGAGGTGGTGGCGACCGGTTCGCTACGCTGGCGGATGTGACGGCCACGTAGGCGCCACACGAATTGACACCCGGGGAGCTCGGGCAAGCCGTGCTGAGAGGGTGACCGCGCATCATCGGATGCGAGCGTCATCGACCCGTGGAACCTGAGCTGGATAATGCCAGCGGAGGGAGGTGAGCGATGGATGCATCGACGACCCGGCACGACGTCGTCGTGCTTGCCGGTGGCGACATTGTCACTGCCGCCATCGCTTCGCGGCTTCCCACTCCTGCCTGGACGATCGCGGCGGACTCGGGACTTCACCAAGCGACGGTGCTCGGTCTCGACGTGACACACGTGGTCGGCGACCTCGACTCGGTCGATGCGGCCACGCTCGCCGCGGCCGTGGACGCCGGCGCACGTGTTGACCGCTACCCCGCGGCGAAGGACCAGACGGATCTCGAGATCGCGCTCGACACGGCGCGTTCCCTCACACCGGCGCGCATCTTTGTCGTCGGGGGCCACGGGGGGCGGCTCGACCACTTCCTGGCGAATTTCGCCGTGATCGCGGCCGCCGCACGCGACAACTGCTCGGTCGTCGCGTACTGCGGTACTGCGCTCATCACCGTCGTGACCCGAGAAGCAACACTTACGGGACGACCGGGCGCGCTCGTCAGTCTGCTCCCGATCGGCGGTCCGGCTCGACAGGTCTCCACACGCGGACTTGGTTTTCCCTTGGACAGCGAGGATCTTCTCCCCGGCGCATCCCGCGGTGTCAGCAACACGTTCGTCGGAACGACCGCAGAGGTGACGGTTGCCGCCGGCACCCTGCTGGCCATCCAACCCGACGAGCTCTCCACGAATGCTGACCCGAGGATGTGACCACGATGAATACCACTGCACCACTCTCCCGCCGTCTGGCCCTCTGCCTGGCGCTCGCTCTCGTCACCGCCGCATGCGGTAACGGTGACGCGCCATCGGAGACGACCGACACGCCCGCCGATGCAGGCAGCGACGACCTGGTAACGATTCGCCTCGTCACCCACGACTCGTTCAATGCATCTGAAGACGTCCTCGCGGCATTCACGCAAGACACTGGCATCGGCGTCGAGGTCGTACCCCTCGGCGACGCCGGATCGCTCGTCAATCAAGCAATCCTTCGGGCCGGCGACCCGCCGGGCGACGTGCTGTACGGCATCGACAACACATTCCTCTCGCGTGCGACAGATGCGGAGCTGTTCACCGCCTACGAGGCCGAGGGCCTTGATCACGTCGACCCAAAGTTCGTACCCGATGCAAAGCACGCCGTGACCCCGATCGACTTCGGTGACGTGTGCATCAACTACGACCGGGAATGGTTCGCCGACAACGATCTCGCCGTGCCCGAAAACCTCGATGCGCTCACCGAACCGGACTATGCCGGCCTGCTCGCCGTGCAGAATCCAGCGACCTCGTCTCCGGGCCTCGCCTTCCTGCTCGCCTCGGTCGAACACTTCGGCGAAGATGCCTACCTCGACTTCTGGCAAGACCTGCGGGACAACGACGTTCTGGTGACGAATGACTGGTCGCAGGCGTACTACGAAGAGTTCACCCTCGTCGGCGGCGAGCGCCCGCTCGTTGTCTCCTACGCGTCGAGCCCGCCGGCCGAGGTCTACTTCGCCGATCCGCAGCCCGACGTTGCTCCGACAGGCGTGATGGACCGTTCGTGCTTCCGCCAGATCGAGTATGCAGGCATCCTCGCCGGCACCGAGTACGAGACGGAAGCGCAGCAATTGATCGACTTCCTGCTCACACCAACGTTTCAGGAGGACGTCCCGCTCAACATGTTTGTCTTCCCCGTGACGACTGACGCCGCATTGCCGGACGTCTTCGCCGAGCATGCCGTCATCCCCGATGACCCCTTCGAGCTCGACCCCGACACGATCGGCGCGCAACGCGACACGTGGATTGAGGCGTGGACCGCGACGGTTCTGCGTTGATCATCGCTCGCGCACGCACGGCGGCCCGCAGCGCCGGGCCCGCCGTCGTGCGCGCGGCGCCTGTGGTGCCGATTGCGTTTCTCGCAGTGTTCTTCGTCTGGCCCGTCGTCCGGATCGTCGGTACCGGACTCGCGCCCGAAGGGACACCGGCACTCGGCGCATTCGTTGAGGTACTCACCGATCCGATCACGGCACGCGTTGCGTGGTTCACGCTGTGGCAAGCGGTCGCCTCGACCGTACTGACCGTGGTGATCGCGCTGCCGGGCGCCTACGCGTTCTCGCGCCTGAAGTTCCGCGGTGCCGGAATCGTAAGCGCCGGTGTCATGATCCCCTTCGTGCTGCCGACCGTCGTCGTCGCCTCAGCATTCCTTGCCCTACTGGGTCCACGGAGCCCGATCAACGACATGCTCGCGCTTGTCCCGGGCATGCCCGACGTGAGCGTTGACCTGCGCCGAACGGTCACCGCGATCCTGATCGCGCACGTGTTCTTCAACTACGCCGTAATCGTGCGCACGGTCGGCGGACTGTGGGCGCATCTCGACCCGCGCATGGAAGCCGCAGCCCGGCTGCTCGGCGCCTCGCGGTGGCGCGCATTCAGCGATGTGACGTTGCCACTGTTGCGTCCCGCGATCGCAGCGTCCGCGGCAATCGTCTTTCTCTTCACGTTCACCTCGTTCGGCGTGGTGCTGCTGCTGGGCGGGCCGCAGCGAGCCACGATCGAGGTCGAGATCCACCGAGCGACGACTCAGCTGCTCGACCTGCCCATGGCTGCAGCGCTCGCAATGCTGCAACTGACCGCCGTCGTCGCGGCACTGGCGATCTACGGGCGGCTGGCGCGCCGCCGGACGACCCAGTCGTTGGTGGCCACCGCAATCGGCGTGCGGCGACCCCGCACACGAGCCGAGCGCGCCTTTCTGGCCGCGAATCTCGCGGTCATCGCGTTGCTGCTCGCCGCACCACTGCTTGTCCTCATCGAACGATCGTTCGCGACCGAAACCGGGTGGGACACCGACCACTATCGCGCGCTGTTCACCCCAGACGCGAGCGTGCTCTCGATCGCCCCGTGGCAGGCGATCCGGAACACCATTGTCTTCGCGTGCGGCGCAGCGTTGATCGCACTCATCGTCGGCGGCATCGCAGCCACGGCAGCCACGCGCCCTGATTCCCGCGGCGCGCAATTGCTCGATCGTGCACTGATGGTGCCACTGGGGACCTCCGCGGTCACCGTCGGGTTCGGCTTCCTGCTCGCCTTTCGGCATCCCCCGCTTGATGTGTTCGAGGCCGTATGGCTCGTCCCGGTCGCCCAAGCACTGATCGCGACACCGTTCGTCGTGCGCACGTTGCTTCCGGTGCTGCGTTCCATCGATCCGCGGCTTCGTGACGCCGCCGCCGTGCTCGGCGCAACACCGGGACAGGTGTGGCGAGAGGTCGACCTTCCCATCGTCTCGCGGGCGGCGTTGGTCGCGGCCGGCTTCGCATTCGCCGTATCCGCTGGAGAATTCGGCGCCACCGTCTTCATCGCGCGATCCGATTGGCCGACGATGCCCGTCGCGATCTTTCGCCTGCTCGGCCGACCGGGAATCACCCATTTCGGCCAGGCGATGGCGATGTCAACGTTGCTCATGGCCGTCACGGCCGCGGTGATCATCGCGATCGACCGGGTGCGCGTCGGCCAGGTCGGGCGATTCTGATGAGTCGACTCACCTTGGACAGGGTCACCGTCGCCTACGACGCCACTGTGGCGGTCCGGGAGGTTTCGCTCGACGTCGCAGACGGCGAGATCGTCGCACTGCTCGGCCCAAGCGGATGTGGCAAGTCGACACTGCTCCGTGCGATCGGTGGACTCGAACCCCTGGTGAGTGGAGCCGTCGCCATCGACGGTGCCGACGTTACGAACGTTGCCCCACATCGTCGCGACGTCGGCCTGATGTTTCAGGATCACGTCCTGTTTCCCCATCGCACGGTTGCCGACAACGTCGCGTTCGGTCCGCGCATGCACGGCATGTCCCGCCACGCGACACAGCAGCGCGTCACGGAAGCTTTGGCACTCGTCGACCTGGCCGACGCTGCGCCACGCAGCGTGTCGGAGCTGTCGGGCGGCGAACAGCAGCGCGTCGCACTCGCACGAGCGATCGCACCCCGGCCGCGCGTGCTCATGCTCGACGAGCCGCTGGGCGCGTTGGACCGCGCGTTGCGCACGCGACTGCTCGACGAACTGCCGACGCTGCTTCGAACGCTTGGAACGACCGTTGTGTACGTCACGCACGATCAGGACGAAGCGCTCGGACTGGCCGACCGGATCGCCGTGATGGACGAGGGGCGATTCCGTCAGGTCGCGTCGCCGGAGGATGTGTGGCGGCGTCCCGCGGATCGATTCGTCGCCGATTTCGTCGGCCTCGACCAGCAGCTGGCAGCACGGCCCATTGCCGGCAAGATCGCCACCGCGATCGGCACGTTCGCCACCCCGCACCTCGAAGCTGTCACGGCGACCGCAGGCTGGCTCGTTTGTCTGCCCGAAGCATGGCGCTTGGCCGACGGCCGCGTCGATTCTCGGTCCCCGCATTTCGAGGGGACGGTGATTGGACGTCAGTTCGCCGGCGACCATCTGCGCGCACGCATTGCGCTCGACGCCGCTGACATCACGGTGCGCGTACCGGTCGCGCACATTGGCGCGCCGACGATCGGCGAACGTGCCCGCGTCGCATTTGATCCGTCGGCGACCTGGTTCGTCAGCGACGATGCGACGTGAATCGGCGGTGGCGCACCGAAGTGCACCACCGCCGTCTCTTGAACGTTGGCCGCGTTCAGCCGACCGTTGCGGTCAGGGTGATCTCGACGTTGCCAGCAAGTGCCTTGGAGACCGGACAGCCGGTCTTGGCCGCTCCTGCAGCCTCATCCAGCGTCGCCTGGTCGAGGCCCTCGGCCGTGACGGTGACCTCCAGCGCACTTGTGGTGATGCCCGTGCCCGGCACGAAGGTGACCGTCGCAGACGTCTGCAGCGTTCCGACGACATCCCGGTCGGCGAGTTGCTTCGAAAGGGCCATGGAGAAACACGAGGCGTGTGCCGCCGCGATCAGCTCCTCGGGGCTCGTCTTGCCGTCTGGCTCCTCGGCCCGTGCCGGCCACGACACGGCAGCGTCGCTGACGAGTCCTGACGAATCGAATGTGACGGTTCCCGCCCCCTCGAAGAGGGAACCTTCCCACTGCACGGTTGCACGACGATCGGTCATGGAGCACTCCCTGTGGTCATTGTCGCGCGCATGCGTCGCGCGCACCTCAACACTACCGAACCGGTCGTGGGTGCGAACCGCCGTGCGGCGTCAGTAGGTCGGGATGCTCGGATCGACCTGCTTGGCATACAGGTTGATGCCACCACGCATCGACCGCGCCCGGAATCCGGCGCCGCGAAGCAGTTGCGCCGACTCGAGCGACCGGCCGCCCGACAGACACTGAACGACGTAGTCCTTCGTCGGGTCGAGTTCGCTCAGCTTCCCCGGCAGATCGTCCTTGGGAATCAGGATTGAACCTGGAATCCGGTTGATCTCGTACTCGTGGGGTTCACGGACATCGAGCAGCACCACATCGGGCTTGTCAGCAATCTCGGCGTACTCCGTCGGCAGGATCTCGAGGTCCTGCGCCACGGCGGTGTCCACGTGTCCGTCGTGTGCGGGCATGCCGCAGAACTCTTCGTAGTCGATGAGCGCCGTGACCGTGGGATTCGGCCCGCACACCGGGCACTGTGGGTCCTTGTTCACCTTGACGTACATCCACCGCTGTTCAAGCGCGTCGTACAACCCGAGTCGACCGATCATCGGTTCGCCGATCCCAGTGATCAGCTTGATCCCCTCGATGCCCTGCGCGGTACCGATGTGTCCGGCCATGATGCCGAGCACCCCGCCTTCGGCACAGTTCGGGACCATGCCTGGTGGTGGTGGCTCGGGGAACATGCACCGGTAGCACGGCCCCTGCTCGGCCCAGAACACCGACAGTTGCCCCTCGAAACGGAAGATCGATCCGTAGACGTTGGGCTTGCCGAGCAGCACGCACGCGTCATTGACGAGGTACCGCGTCGGGAAGTTGTCGGTGCCGTCGATCACGAGGTCATAGTCGGCGATGATGTCGAGCGCGTTTTCAGAGGTGAGAAACGTCCGGTGTTCACGAACGGTCACATGCGGGTTGATGTCCTCGATCGAGGCGCGCGCAGAGTCGATCTTGTGACGGCCGATGTCGGAGGTGCCATGGATTACCTGACGCTGCAGATTCGATGCGTCGACCACGTCGTCATCGACGAGGCCGATCGTGCCCACGCCCGCGGCAGCGAGATAGAGCGCGAGCGGCGAGCCGAGACCGCCGGTTCCGACCAGGAGCACACGGGACGCCTTGAGACGCTCCTGTCCCGGCATGCCGACATCCGGGATGATCAGGTGCCGGCTGTAGCGCGCGATCTCTTCGGGCGTGAGCGGCAGTCGTTCGGTGACAACCGGACGGACCAACTTCGACTCCTTACAGGTTGCGGCGATGCAGGCGCGCGATCATGGACGTGTCACCTGCGGCAAGCCGCAGTGTCCCGGCGATCCGCGCGCCCCGCCCCCGCAGACAGTGTTAACAGTGCAAACAGGGCGACTCAGACGTTCATACCCATGGCGCGGAGTTCTTCGCGCACATAGTCGGCCATCATGTCCGTCGACCACGGCGGGGTGAACGTGAACTCGACATCGACGTGGTCGACGCCGGGCATCGCACCGAGGATGACCGAACACTGCTGATGGATGACCTCCGTGAGCGGACACCCCATCGTCGTGAGCGTCATCCGCACGTGCACCTGGCCCCGTTCCGGCTTGAGCACCTCGTAGACGAGGCCGAGATCCACGATGTTGTAGCCGATCTCCGGATCGACGACCGCCCGCAGCGCGTTGAACAAGTGCTCGCTCGCCGGCATGCCGTCGTCTTCGAGCGGCAGGTCAGCGAACGGATGGCTCTGCTCGCTGGACGATCCCGCGTCGTCAGGCAGACCGTCCCGCGTGTCAGCGGCCGGGATGTCGTTGTCGACGGGCGTCGTCGTGGTCTGCGGCGCATCGGTTGACATGGCGCCTCCTTCGTTCAATCGTCGTGCGTCACTGAGTGTGCGGACGCACCCTCCTGGTAGGTCTCGATCGCGTCGCGCACCGCCATCCACCCGAGCAGCGCGCACTTGACCCGCACGGGGAACTTCGCCACCCCCCGGAAGGCCACGCCGTCACCGAGATCGTCGGCTCGCTTCGGCTCCTCACCGTGCATCATCGTGCGAAAGTCCTCGGCGAGTTCGAGGACGTCGTCGAGGGTTCGACCGGTGATCGCCTGCGTCATCGCCGACGCCGACGCCTGGCTGATGGAACAGCCGTCACCATCGAAGACGACGGCATCGAGCACGCCATCACCGATGCGCACACGCAGGTCCATCTCGTCGCCGCACAACGGATTCGAGTGGTGGACGTGGACGCTCTCCCCCTCGAGCTGCGGCTGCCGATTCTTCGGCTTGCGATAGTGATCCAGGATGATTTCCTGGTACAGATCTTCCATCGTCATTGCTCGTCCTCGGTGACTTGTTGGGTCAACGCGCGAAGAACCGCTGCGCGGCCTGGATGCCGTCGACCAACGGTTCGATGTCATCGACGTCGTTGTACACGTGCAGGCTCGCCCGTGCCGTTGCGCTGACGCCGAGACAACGCATCAGCGGCTTGGCGCAGTGGTGCCCGACACGCACACACACGCCGCGCGATCCGAGCATCGAACCGACATCGTGGGGATGGACGCCGTCGACCGCAAACGACAGCGCTCCCCCGCGCACGGATACGTCACGCGGACCGTAGATCTCCACGCCGTCGAGGTCGGAGAGTGCGGAGAGGAAGGCGTCGATGAGCGCGACCTCGTGTTCTCGGATCGCGGCCATGTCGTGTGCACGCAGCCAGTCAACTGCCGCGCCCAGGCCGATGACCTCGGCAACCATTGGGGTTCCGGCCTCGAAGCGGTGCGGGATGTCATTCCATGTTGCTCCGTCGAGAGTGACGTCGCGAATCATGTCGCCACCGGTGAGGAAGGGCTCCATGGTCTCCAACACTTCGGGAGCGGCGAGCAGCACGCCGATGCCGGTCGGGCCCAGCATCTTGTGGCCGGTGAACGCGTAGAAGTCGACGTCGAGCGTGCGAAACGACACGGGCATGTGCGGCACCGCCTGTGTGCCGTCGACAAGGACCTTCGCGTCGGGATTCGCGGCGCGGACCAGTGCGCGCAGTGCGGTGACCGGATTGATGGTCCCGAGCACATTGGACACGTGCGCGAACGCGGCGAACGTCACCCGGCCGTCCGCGACCAGCGCTTCGGCTGCAGCGAGATCAAGTTGCCCGTCGGAGGTCAAGGGCACGTGGCGCAGCTCGAATCCCTGCTCCTTGGCCGCTGTCGTGAACGGAACGTGGTTGGCGTGGTGCTCCATCATCGTCGACAGCATGACGTCACCGGGTCCGAGGTGACGGCGCACCCACGCATAGGCGATGAGATTGCAGGCCTCGGTGGCGTTCTTCGTGAACACCACACCGCGCACGTCAGCATCGACGAACGAGGCCACGTTCGCGCGTGCACCTTCGAATGCGTCGGTTGCCTCTTCGGCCAACTGATAGACGCCCCGGTTCACGTTCGACCGGAACGTTCGGTAGTACCGGTCCATCGCGTCGAGCACCGCGATCGGGGTCTGCGACGTCGCCGCCGAATCGAGGTACACCAGGCGATGACCGTCGACGTCACGGTCGAGGGTGGGAAACTCCTTGCGGAGTGTGGCTACGTCGAATGCAGTCACGCGTGGAGCCCTTCGTTGCACCGCTGCGGCACGCGGCACGCGTGCCCGTCTCTGCATGGTGCCCGGCGACGCGAGCCACGGCCAGTCCGAACATGGTCAACGTTGCCAGCGTCGCCGGCACGCATCATGCCCTCGCAGCCTCGGATTCGAATTGTTCGTATCCCTCGGATTCGAGCGAGTCTGCGAGCGCCGGGCCACCGGAGGCGACGACCCGACCGGAATACATCACGTGCACCTCATCGGGCGTGATGTAGCGGAGAATGCGCGTGTAGTGCGTGATGATCAGCACCCCCAGCTCGGACCCGCGCAGACGGTTGATGCCCTCCGAGACGATCTTGAGCGCATCGACGTCGAGTCCGGAGTCCGTCTCGTCGAGGACGGCCAGCTTCGGCCGGAGCAGCGCGGCCTGCAGGATCTCGAACCGCTTCTTCTCGCCACCGGAGAAGCCTTCGTTGACAGAACGGTCGAGGAACGCGTCGCTCATGCCGAGCGCTGCCATTTCGTCCTTGAGTCGCCCCATGAATTCGCGGATCGGGACGTCCTCGCCGGAAACCGCGTTGAGCGCGGTCCGAAGGAAATTTGTCAGCGACACACCGGGAACCTCGACCGGGTACTGCATTGCGAGGAAGACACCGAGACGGGCGCGCTCGTCAGGCAGCAGCTCGTTGAGCTCTGCCCCTTGGAAGGTGATCGTGCCGCCGGTAATCGTGTACGCGGGGTGACCGGCGATGGTGTACGCCAGCGTCGACTTCCCCGATCCATTCGGCCCCATCAGCGCGATGGTCTTGCCGAGATCGAGGTCGAGCGAGACGCCGTGCAACAGTTCATTGCCGTCGGCCTCGACCACTAGGTCGCGGATTTCGAGGTCTGCCATGATGCGATCTCTCGTTCGGGTGTTGGAGGTTCAGGTTGGTACACGCGACGCGGACGCGTCGCCTTACGAGTCGTGTCGGGGGTAGGGAGCGTCGTTGAGCGCGCGGGCGACATCGACGTGGACGTCGTCTCCATCAATCGTGACCGCGAATGTCGGCACTGGACGCATCGCCGGCAACGATGACGGCGCGCCCGAGTCGAGATCGAAGGTCGAACCGTGCAGCGAGCATTCGATCCCGTTGCCCCACACCATGCCGTCAGCCAACGACCACTGCTGATGGGTGCACGTGTCATGCACGGCCTTGACGTCATCGCCGATCCGCACGAGACACACCGGCACCCCATCGACGTCGACGCGAACCGGCGTCGCCTCGGCGAGGTCATGGAGCTTCGCGACGCCCGCCATCACGCGTCCTCACTGCCCAGGTCGCGCAGTGCCGCATCGTTGATCTGTACCTGCGACAGGTCGGCAGCTTCGACGCGCGCCTCGATCGCCTGCATCGCCGACTCCTCGATGCCGGGAAGAGCGAGTTCAGCGAGCACTTCACGGAAGAATCCGAACACGATGAGTCGCAGGGCGTCGTCCCGCGCGATGCCGCGCGCCTGCAGGTAGTAGAGCTGCAACGCGTCGATTTGCCCGGTCGCCGAGCCATGGCCAGCAGTGATGTCCGCGCACTCGATCTCGAGGAACGGTGTCGCGTCAGCGCGCGCGCCCTCCGTGAGGATCAGGCTGCGGTTGTTCTCGTCCGTGGCCGTACCGACGGCGTCGCGATGGACGAAGATGTTGCCACGGAACACCGTGCGACTGTGCCCTTGGAGCGCCCCCTTGAACAGCACGTCAGACGTCGCGTGAGGCGCGATGTGCCGAACGTAGGGCTGCAGATCGAACCACTGGCCCTCGTCGGCGAAGTAGATGCCGAGCGGACGGACACTTGCGCCCGGACCGACCAGGTCGCACTCAGGGCGCAGCCGAACGGTCGCGCCACCGGTCGTCACCGCCAGCGTGCGCACCGTCGCATCGCGATGCGCGGCAATCTTCTGCAGCGCAAGGTGCTGGACGCTGTTCGACCACGACTGCAGAGATGCCAGCTTCACCTCGCTGGCGTCGCCGGCGATGATCTCGACGACCTCGTCGACGAGCGCGTCAACCTGCTCGGCGGAGGTGTGCTCGAGATAGAACGTCGCCTTCGCGTGATGGTCGACGACAGCGAGAATACGAGGAAGGTGCGCCCCCGCCACGGAGACATGCTGGTGAACGACGATGGGCGTTTCGATTTCGACCTCGGCCGGGACGTGCACAAACACTCCGGCGGTCCACGCCGCGTCGTTGACGGTGATCGTTCGATCGTCATTCGCCCCGGTCGATGCAGGATCCGTCGTCGTGAGTCCGCCCAGGTGCTGTTCGACGAGTTCGCGGTGTGTCCGCGCGGCGGCCGACAACGATTCGATCACGACGCCGGCTGCCGCGAATTCCTCGGGAACGGTGATCTCGGTCACCGCGCCATCGACGATGCGGATCTGCGCGCAGCTGCGGTCGAGACCCGCGGCGATCGACGGGGGCACGTCGACGACGGACGGCGATCCGGTCACGATGTCGCGGTCGACGGAGAACCGCTGGTCGAACGGTGTCGACCGCCAGAATTCGTCCATGCGGCTGTCTGGCCACGCCTGGTCGACGTACCGCTTGAAGGCGACCAGCCTGCGGTCACGCAGCCATGTCGGTTCGTCGGCGGCTTCGCTCAGCGCCGTCAGGGCGCCTTCTGTCACAGCATCCAGATTCACGGCAGTACTCGTCAGTGTCGTCACGGCCAAGGGGAACAAACAGGGGCGTTGAACGCGGCGCGCCCGCGTCGACGCAGCGGACGTGCGGTCGACGATCAGCCGATCGCACCTTCCATTTCGAGCGCGATCAGGCGGTTGAGTTCGACCGAGTACTCCATGGGCAGCTCACGCGCGATCGGTTCGATGAAGCCGCGGACGATCATCGCCGTCGCTTCGTCCTCGTTGATGCCACGGGCCTGCATGTAGAACAGCTGGTCCTCGGAGAGCTTCGACACGGTCGCTTCGTGCTCGATCGTGGCGTCCTCCTGCTCGATCTCCATGTAGGGGTAGGTGTCGGTTCGCGAGGTGTCGTCGAGCATCAGCGCATCGCACTTGACTGCGGCCCGCGCGTGGTGCGCACCCTCATTGATCTGCACGAGGCCGCGGTAGCTCGTTCGCCCCGTTCCCTTCGAGATCGACTTCGAGAGAATGTTCGACGTCGTGTACGGCGCAGCGTGCACCATCTTGGCGCCGGCATCCTGGTGCTGACCGTCGTTGGCGTACGCCACCGACAGGACCTCACCCTTGGCGCCTTCGCCCGTCAGCCACACCGCGGGGTACTTCATCGTGACCTTCGACCCGATGTTGCCGTCGATCCATTCCATCGTGGCGTCACGTTCGGCAACCGCACGCTTGGTGACGAGGTTGTAGACGTTGTTCGACCAGTTCTGAATGGTCGTGTAGCGAACGCGCGCTCCCTCCTTGACGATGATCTCGACAACGGCCGAGTGGAGCGAGTCGGAAGAGTAGATCGGGGCGGTGCAGCCTTCGACGTAGTGCACGTACGAGCCCGGCTCGGCGATGATGAGTGTGCGCTCGAACTGGCCCATGTTCTGCTTGTTGATCCGGAAGTAGGCCTGCAACGGGATGTCGACCTTGACCCCCTCGGGGATCCAGATGAACGAGCCGCCCGACCACACCGACGTGTTGAGCGCGGCGAACTTGTTGTCGTTCGGCGGGATCACGGTCGCGAAATGCGCACGGAACAGATCCTCGTGCTCGTGCAACGCGGTGTCGGTGTCGAGGAAGATCACACCCTCGGCTTCGAGGTCCTCACGAACCTTGTGGTACAGGACCGTGCTCTCGTACTGCGCCGCGACACCAGCGATCAGGCGCTCGCGCTCCGCTTGCGGAATCCCGAGCTTCTCGTAGGTCTCCAGGATCTCGGGCGGCAGATCATCCCACGACTCGGCCTGCTTCTCGGACGCTTCGACGTAGTAGAAGATGTTGTCGAAGTCGATGCCCGTGAGGTCCGCACCCCAGTTCGGCATGGGCCGACGGGTGAACGCGTCGTAGGCACGCAGACGAAGATCACGCATCCATGCGGGCTCGTTCTTACGCTCGCTGATCGCCGCGACCGTCTCGGCGGTCAGGCCGCGATCAACGGTGAATGCGTATTCGTCGTCGCGGTCGGCCCACCCGAACTTGTAGTCACTGAGTTCGTCGGCGACGGCGTTCTGCCGCTCGCGTGCTTCGCTCACCGGAAGTTCGATCTCGGTCTGGCTCACCGCTTGACTCCTCGTCTCGTGGTGTCTGCTGCTTGATGGCGCGGTCGTTCGTCAGACCGCTCGTGCGTGGTCGTTCGTCCGCTGATCGTGGAGTTGGCCGTGTCGCGTGGCGCCACGGTGCATACACACACCGCGCCGCCGTTCGCGAGCGTCTCCCGACGGGAGAGCGTCACGTCCTGACCGAGGACCTGCGAAAAACTCGCCGCCTCGAACGCGCAGACCTCGGGGTGCTGGCGCGCGACGTCCTCGATCGCACAGTGGTGCTGTACGAGCGTGAACCGGTCATCGTGCCGGTCGACGGTCGCGTCGAACCCCGCGTGCGACAGCGCGGCCGCGAGTTGCTCGAGGCGATCGGGCAGTTCGTCCGCTGTCACTGCACCGCGCAGATCTGCCGTCTCGCGCGACATCCGCCACTGCAGGAAATCGCGAAGCACGCCGGTGCCATACCGCGCGACCAGGAACTCGACGAGCTCGTTGGCGAACGCATCGTAGCGATGCGGCAGGAGGCGGTTTGCCGCCTCCGTCACGCGGTAGCGCGCCGCAGGACGACCTCGTGTCTGCTTGACCGTCCGAGCCGACACGAAGCCATCACCCTCGAGCACGGCCAGGTGCCGGCGCGTCGCGACGGCCGAAATACCCAGTGACTCTGCCAGCTCGGTCGCCGACTGGTCCGGTTGGTCGCGCAACAGATCAACGACCGCCGCACGCGCGTCGCCCAAGAGCGCCGTCAACGACGGCGCAGGCGTCGCGACGCGATCGGTCGCCTCTGCGATGGTCATGTCGGGCTCGTCCCGTCCGTCTGCCGCCTCGACGCTGCGTGCAGCCTTCTGTCGGTGCACGGAATTACGCAACATCGATGTTTCGATAGTACGAAGTCCGGTCCCCCGACGCAATTCAGCGCGTGGCGAACGGCCCCGGCCAGGCGTGTGACCCGGCACCATCGGCCGACGGACGGTCGTGAAGGGCCCGATGCGTGGAATCGTGGCTGAATCGCCGCATCGTCACCACGACCTGCAGCGTGTGCTGCGCGGGGCCACTGAAGACCCCACGCATCGGCGCGACGTCGTCGTAGTCCCTTCCGCGACCGACGGTTACATGTCGTTCGTCGACAACCTGGTCATTCGTGGGGTCGAGGGCGTACCACCCGATGCCCGGAAGGGCGACTTCGACCCACGCGTGTGTCGCGACCTCGACTTCGTCCGAAGCGACGTCCTCTCCGGTTGAATCGTCACCCGCGAAGAAGTACCCGGAGACATAGCGAGCCGGCACGCCCACGGACCGGTACATCGCGATCGCGACGTGCGCGAAGTCCTGGCAGACGCCCGAGCCGCTCGCCAGCACCGCATCGACCGACACGCCGATCTCGGTCGAGCCCGGCCGGTAGTCGAGCATGCCGACGCGCTGATGGATCGACTCGACGAGCGTTGCCACGTCGGCGGCGGATGCGGTGGAGTCACGTGCCGCGTCGCGGACCAACCCACCGAATGCGACGTGGGGCGAGGGCTGCAGAAACGTGTAGTGCGCGTCGCAGAACGCGGGGTCGGCCAGCGCGTCGACAGGCGTGTGCGGCAATGCGGTCTCCACCGGGCGAGTTTCGACGTGTGATGCCGCGACCACCTCGAGCGCCGTGTGGGGCTCGCGGATCCCGAACGAGTCGACCCGTGTCCCCCAATAGTCGATGTAGCTTGCGGTGCGCGCTGTCGGGGTCGTCACCACGTCGTAGTACAGAAGCTGCTGACGCTCATCGGTCACCGGACAGGCGCGCAGCTCGTTCTGTGACTCCCAGACGGCCGACGAGTAGTCGAACCGTGTCACATGTCGGATGTCGAGCCGCATCAGCCGATGGCCTTTCGAAACGCGGTGGTCACGTGGTCGCGACCGCGTGGAGCGAGCCGGTCGGCTGGTAGCGGAAGAACACGTCCGCTATGCCTTCCGCGGCTCGAGCGATGTCGCGTTCGACCTCGTGCAGGACCTCGTGGAGGTCGTCGGCGAACAACTCGGTGACGTCACGGTACTTCAACGATGCAACAAGTCGGCCTACCTGACGGCTCGCGGTCGTCGCGGTCCCGCTCGCGAGCGCTTCGATCTGCTCGAGTGCGCCATCGAGACAGAACACGACACTCCGCGGCAATTGCCGTTCGAGGACGAGGAACTCCACGACATCGGCTGGATCCATCGACGAGCGATATCGGCGGCGGTACGCCTCGAAGGCTGACGCCGACTTGAGCAGGGCGACCCACTGGTGGAAGTCCGTGCGATCTGCGCCGCGGACGACCTCATCGGTCGCCTGCAGCCGCCGCGACGGACCGCCGAGCGCTTCGAGTTGGCCGTAGCCGACATCGATCAGCCGGCAGGTCATCTCGGCGCGTTCAAGCAAGCGACCGAGCGCAAGGAATCGCCATCCGGCGTCGCGTGGCATCGTGTCGCTCGCCGCGCCGTACATCGTGGTGCACCCGCGACGCACCACACCGAGTAGTTCGAAGGGACGATCCGCGAGATCGGCGGTGATATCGCGGTGTGCGAGCGTTAGGTGGAGGTCGTTGATTGCTTCCCACAGCTCGGTCGACACGTGGTCGCGCACTGACCGGATGTTCTCCCGGGCACGCACCAGAGAAGTCGTGATCGAACTCGGATTCTTC
The DNA here is from genome assembly GCA_040904785.1 of Nitriliruptoraceae bacterium. Classification (GTDB taxonomy): domain Bacteria; phylum Actinomycetota; class Nitriliruptoria; order Nitriliruptorales; family Nitriliruptoraceae; genus JBBDSV01. The sequence continues at coordinate 10,012 of JBBDSV010000069.1, read as the reverse complement.
GCCCCTCCAACCAGGAACGTGAGGACGTCGAGACTCGAGCGCCCGCCGGGTCCATAGGCATCGGTCAGGTAGAGCGCGTCGAGTACACGGTCCCAGGTGCGTTCGATTTCGCGAGGTGGGGACTCGAGCAGCGTGTGGTAGGCGACGTCGGCCGCACGGGAGGTCCCTTCGGCGCGCTCGACGTAGCGTCCGGCCCAGAACAGGCTTTCGGCGACACGGGCGAGCATGTCAATCCTCCTGGCTCGGGGGCGCCGCCAGCACCCAGGTGTCCTTCGACCCGCCACCGCGCGACGAGTTGACGACCAGCGAATCACGACGCAGCGCGACACGCGTGAGCCCACCGGGGATCACCTCAACGCTGTCCGACGAGATCGCGAACGGCCGCAGGTCGACATGACGGCCCGCAATGCCGTCGTCGACCAGGGTCGGATGCCGTGACAACCGGACCACATCTTGAGCAATGAAGTCACGCGGCCGCGCCTGAATCTCTGCGGCCATCTGGGCACGCTCTTCGGCAGTGGACTCAGGACCCATCAGCATCCCGTGGCCACCCGCGGACGCAACGGGCTTGACGACGACTTCATCGAGCGAGTCGAGCACGTGCGCGCGCTCGTCGGAATTCCACAGCAGGTAGGTCGGGACATTCTGCAGAATCGGCGTCTCACCGAGGTAGTACTCGATGAGTGCCGGCACGAATGCGTAGATCGCCTTGTCGTCGGCTACCCCGTTTCCGACAGCGTTGGCGATCGTCACGTTGCCCGCGCGTGCCGCCGAGAGCAGACCGGGAACGCCGAGCAGCGAGTCGCTGCGAAACACGACGGGGTCGAGGAAGTCGTCGTCGATCCGCCGATAGATCACGTCGACACGCTGCAGGCCATGTGTGGTGCGCATGTAGACGACGTGCTCGTCGACGATCAGGTCGCGGCCCTCAACGAGTTCCACGCCCATCTGGCGAGCGAGGAAGACGTGCTCGAAGTACGCCGAGTTGTACATGCCGGGCGTGAGCACGACCGCGACGGGATCCTCGCCTGACGCGGCCGGCGCGACTGTGCGCAACGCGCGGAGGAGCGCAGGACCGTAATGGTCGACAGGGCGAACGCGTTCGGCGGCGAACGCGACAGGAAGCACCCTCGTCATCGCCGCGCGGTTCTCGAGCACGTAGCTCACGCCCGACGGATTGCGCGCGTTGTCCTCGAGCACCAGATAGGCCCCGGTGTCGTCGCGAATCAGATCGACGCCGTTGACGAGACAGCGCGCGCCATGCGGTACGGCGATTCCGGCGGCTTGGCGCTTGAAACCCTCAGCGGTCTCAACAAGCCAGCGTGGCACAATGCCATCGTGCAGCGCCGACTGCTCGCCGACGTACAAGTCGTCCAAAAAACGATTGAGCGCGGTTGTTCGCTGCGCGACACCTGTCTCGATCTGCTCCCACTCGTCGGCGGGAATGACCCGCGGGATGAGGTCCATCGGGAAGGTCCGCTCGACACCCGCGTCGTCGCCATAGACCGTGAACGTGATGCCCTGCGTGCGAAACAACTGATCTCGGATGCGCTCGCGACGGCGGAGGTCATCAATGTCCAGTCGCGCCAGGCGTTCGACGAGTGGACCGTAGTGCGGACGGACGCGTCCCTCGGGTTCGAAGACCTCGTCGAAGAACCCGCCGGTGTCGTAGTCGGCGAAAATGCTCGTCACCGACGCGCACCAATCAGCGGGCACTCCGCACGCGTCGCGGACATGGGTCGAGCGTGACAGCACGGTGCAAGCGCCATCAGTCGCGCTCCGACACGCTCGCTGACGGCTCTGCGACCGTCAAGTGGCGCCCGTCGGCGGTGACCTCGTCCCGACGTGACACCTGCTCGGAATGTTGTTCCAGCGTCTGCCCGTCGTCGCCGGAATCGGCCGCGGCACGCCATCGTTCCACGGCGATGCCGGCGGTCAGTCCCGCACCGAACCCGACCGCGACCCATCCGAGGTTGGTCAGCTTCCGTCGCCGTCGCTCGCGTTCGGACGGCTCGATCCGGTGGACGATCTCGCGTGTGCGCTCTGCCGCGGCGTGACTGCGAGCGGCGACGTCGTCGACACGGTCGATGACCTCGCGGGCGATGCCCAGCGCGCGGACGATGAGTGCGGGAAGCGCGACGAACACGGACAACGCCGCCTGCGCGGCACGCAGCGCACCCACGCCCGCGCGGCGAGCAGGCTCTTCCCACTCGGCGATCTGCGCGCGTACGTCATCGCGCGCGTCGGCGACCTGCTGCTTCGCCGCACCCGCCGTCTCCTGCACACCGGACATGATGCTGGGCATGTTCCGGTTCGCCGCGCCCCACTCGCGCACGACGGCGGGTATCGAACGGATGCGGTCGTCGAGGTCGCGCACCATCTCGTCTGCCGTCATCGTTGTACTCCTGCCCCGCGTGGTTTCCGAACATAGCGCCATCTCGGCGGTTCGCAGCGCGATGGTGATGCGGTGACCGATCAGCGGTCGCCGACGATCCCCCAGCGAAGCCGGTCGGCGCCCGCCAGCTGATCGAGCATGCTCGCTGGATCTGCCACTTCTGCCGGCGAGCAAACTCCCGGCGATCCTCCGCCAACCTCGAGACGTTCGACCACGTCAGCAACCAGGTCGGCCGTGCACCCATACGGATCACGCCCGGTTGCCCACGCTCGCGCACGCGACCGGCGGCCACGACCTTCGGCCACGACCGACCACCGCGCGCCGGCGACACGATCATCATCGGCTTCGCGAGCTCGCGTGTCGACCCAGCACTCAAGCGCCGAACGCACCCTGCGACGACGCACCAGCGGTACGCATGCCTGGAGGAGTTCCGCCTTCCAGCCGGGCACGGCGAGCGCCGTCTCGACCGTCTGCAGGTGCGGATGCCGTCGTGGGAGACTGAGGCACTCGGTGCCGCCGATACCGATCGTGTGCCGCGGTCCGACGGGACGCGGGAACCACGCGATCCGCCGGGTCTCGGCGATCGACTGCGTGACAAGCCGGCCGTTGGCCAGCGCGATGAACTCCCGCCCCACAACGTCGATCACGGTGCGTCGTGTCCCCCGCGACGCCGTCGGACCGCGCCCGGACGACGCATCGACGGCGTAGGCGACCTGAATCTGGTCCACGTCGCCAATCGGCGCAACGAGGTCGGCGAGGACATCGCCGAGCCAGAATTCGAATCCGGCGCTCGGTACGAGCCGGACGCCGGCATCGACCGCCGCCGTCTCGTAGTCGGCAATCATTGCCCGGACCGCCGACTGCTCTCCCGCGATATCCACCAGATCGACACCGGCGTCCAGTGCGGCCGCCACCATGAGGGACCCGTACCGCGTGAAGGGTCCGACCGCCGCCACTGCGACCGATGTGCCGACGAGCGCGCGTGGTAGTGCACCGGGTTCGGTGAGATCGACGCGACGTTCGATGACTCCGACAAGGCCTTCACACGCCGCAGCCAATCGTTCGGCATCCCGCCCGATCGCAACGACGGTGTGGCCGCGCGCGGCGAGCTTCGTGACGATTCGGCGTCCGGTGAATCCCGTTGCACCGATGACGGAAACGACTGCCACGCGGCCCTCTCTCGACGCTTGGAGACGCCCCATCGACTGGTTGCACGCCGGCCGATGCCGCCCGTCGCGCATACGTGACTCTCACGTTCGTTCCTGCGAGTATTCCCTCCACTCGTCGCCGCCGCATCCGAGAGACCTGTGCCCATCACGCTCGATCGCGAGTCGCGCCTCGAGGGTGCGGTGCTCGTGCGTGTCATCTCACGCCCGCAGCTGTCGCTGACCGACGAACTTCCTGTCCGACGTGTCGGACCTCCCGCGACCATCACGATCGACGGGTTTGATCTGCCCACCGACCAGCAAGGCGAACTCGAAGCGCTCGGCTACCGACTCGCGGGACGATGCCGCCATCCCCGGCGTGACCTGCGCGCGACGATCGATGTTCTGGTGACGGGCGCACACCGGACCACAGATCCCGCGTGGTGGACGGCACTGCGCGGCCGCGCAGAACGGATCTACGATCTGGGCATGGGACCAGTCCGACTGGTACTTGCCGACGAACTCGACGTCCATCTCGCAGCCGTCGACAGCTGACCCACCACCGAACGCACGACACGAAAGCAAACCGTGACATTGCACGAGACGATCGAGTCCGACCTGCACGCCGCGATGAAGGCACGGGACAAGGCGCGCACCTCTGCGCTGCGCATGGCGCTTGCGGCCCTCAAGAATCGTGCCGTCGCCGACGGGCTCGGACCCCAGGGCAGGCTCAGCGACGACGTTGTCCACAAGGTGCTCGCCACCGAGGTCAAGCGCCGCCGTGAGGCCGCGGATGCGTACGCGAACGCGGGACGAAGCGAACAGGCGGCCAGCGAGACAGCGGAAGCCGCGATCTACGAGGCGTACCTCCCCGCGCAGCTCACGGACGACGAATTGGAGGCAATCGTCGCTGCGGCCATCCAAGAGTCTGGCGCGAGCGGGCCGCAGGACATGGGGACGGTGATGAAGGCCGCGATGGCCAACGTCGCGGGACGGGCCGACGGCGGACGCGTCTCGGCGATCGTCAAGCACCGTCTCACCGGGTGATCGTCGCCACCATCTCGTCGAGCGCGCGTTGTGTCAGCTCGCCGGTGTGGTGGACGACAAGCTCTCCGTCGAGATCGAACGCGACGGTCGTCGGCATGCCGCGCGCCTGCACGGCGGCGGCGACGTCCCCGGCCACGTCATAGATCGTCGGGATGTCGACCGAATACTCCTCGAGGAAGCGCGCCCCGTTGTCCCGCTGGTCGAGGTGGTCGATCCCGAGGAACGCCACATCGTCATGCGCACGTGCCGTCTCGAGGACGAGCGGCATTTCGCGCTGACACGGCACGCACCACGACGCGAAGATGTTGACGATCACGGGACGGCCGGCTTCCAGTTCACGCCGAATCCAGGCGGCGGTCTCCGGCCAGCCACCGTCGGCAAGCTCGGCATCGACCGGAGGGATCCGTTCGGGCGGGGCGACATCGGCGACCGAAATGGTGTCGCTGCCGCATCCGGCCAGCAGGGCGACGCACACACCGATCCACGCCCAGCGCAGACGCATCAGGCACGCCTCGGCAGGATCTCGGCGGCTGCCTCCAAGAATGCGTCGACGTCGGCCGCTGTGCCGACGGTGACACGCATCTGGTCGTGCATGCCGTACGCGCCAAGGTCGCGCACGCCGATACCGCGCTGCGCGAACGCGGCGATCGTCGGACCAGCCGCCTCGCCGAGTTCAATGGTCAGGAAGTTCGCGCGACTGTCGGTGTAGATCACTCCGGCGTCCGCAAGCACGTCCGCCATGCGTCGGCGCCCCGCCCGGGTGACGGCCACGACTTCGGCGAGGTGATCGCGGTCGGCGAGACTGGCGAGAGCCGCGGCCTGCGCCGGCGCGGTCACGTTGAATCGCGGGCGCCGCGCATCGAAGTGCCCGACCAGTTCGGCCGGGCCACGGACCACGCCGATACGCAATCCGGCCAGGGCATGCGCCTTCGAAAACGTGTCAAGCACGACGAGACGTGGATGGTCGATACCAAGTTCTTCGACCGTCGCGTAGTCGACATCGTCGACCGCGAAGTGACGGTAGGCCTCGTCGATGATCACGGTGAGGTACTCCGGAATACTCGTGACGAGTTCGCGAAGATCGTCGGGCGCAAGATGGGTGCCGGTCGGGTTGCCGGGATTGTCGAGCACGACGGCCCGCGTCCGTGCGCCCACGGCATCGAGCAACCGCTCGGGGTCACGGATGTAACCCGGCCCCGCGACACTCGGCGGCGGCCCCGTGGGAACCTCGACATAGCGAGCGGAAACGTTCGCTGCGGCCAGCCGGTAGACGATGAACGAACGTTCGAATGCGAGGACATCCCCACCGGCGCCGACCGCCGCGATGGCATCCATCAGCAGCGCGGCCGACCCGTTGCCGACGGCGACCTCGCGCTCGTCACGCCCATACTCGGCCGCAAGTGCCCCTCGCAGCACTTCTGACTGATCGTCGGGATAGCGATGGCCCTGAGCAAGGGCTCGCCCCGCGGCTTCGATCGCTGTCGGAGACGGGCCGATCGGCGATTCATTGGAGGACAGCCGAACACGCATGCCCGGCGGCGGGCCTACTGCGCTCGCCGAGGCGACGGTGTCCACGGATGACGACTGGTGCCCCGACATGACGTACTCCGAGAATTAGAGGTACAGCCCGGTCGCTCCGTCTCGACGAGTCGATGCGACCGCGTGCACGTCGCGCTCACGCACGACGAGGTACGGATCGCCTTGGACTTCAACCTCGACGGCATCTTCGGGGACATAGAGGACCTCGTCGCCGATGCCGACATGGCGGACATGCGGGCCGACGCCGATTGCCGCCCCCCAGATGCCCTTCCGGTCGATCGACGCCGCGGTGGCGGGAATGAGAATGCCGCCTTTCGTCCGGCGTTCCGCATCGCCGGGCGGTGCAACGAGCACGCGGTCGCCGAGCATGGCGATGCTCCGTGGTGGCGCCTCGTCGGCGCTCGTGTCGGAAGGAGCGGTCGTGGTCGTGGTCATGACGGCGAGCGTAGCGGTGAGCACACCGACCGACGCAGCGAGCAATCGGCTGCGGCGCATCGGGCTGGGATAGCCTTCGGCGGTACGGCCATCCCCGGCCACCGTTCCCGGGAACCGTGCGTCGATCCGTGACAGGGACCCGTCATGCCTGCCAGCGCACCTCCGGCATACGCCTGGGACTGGTTCGCTCGCCAACGGCTGCTGTGGCGCGAAGCACGCACGCGAATTGCGCAATCCGATAGTCCCGCGGCGCGACGCTATGCGCGGCTGGAGACACGCAACGACACCCTTCCCGCCTTGCGCGCCGACTACCCCGACGACGCCCATGTCCACGACATCGTCGACGACGTCGTCACCGAGTTCGTCTTCCTCGGCCGCATTGATCGTTCGTTCGTGCATCTGGGCGTCACCAACGCACCACGGGGCATGCGGTGGTGGTGGAGCGCGCTGACGGGCGAGAGCCTCGATGCGCCCGATACGACGAGGCGCGCGGCAGGTGCAGCCATGTTGGCCGGCCAACTCACGCTTGACGAGGTGCTCGAAGGGTATGGAGACACCACCTACTGACACGGCCGACGACCTACCCGCGTCGTCGGCCATTCGCGCGCCCGGCGTGCGGGGTGCACGAACGCTCGTCCGGCGAGTGTTGACACGCATGTTCGGTCCACCACCGTTCGATCCGGAGGGAACGCCCGGCGACATCGGGCTCGTCGGCCCGGCAAGCGCCTCCTGGCGGCTGATTGCCGAGCCGGCGGCGATTGCGGGCGGCATTCGCGGCCTGTTGCTCCAAGTTGCGCATCCGATGGCGCTCGCCGGTGTCACCGACCATTCACGCTATGAAGCCGATCCGCTGGGTCGACTTCAGCGCACATCGCAGTACGTCACCACATCGGTTTACGGCTCGACTGCCGAGGCGATCGCCGTCGCACGTCGCGTCCGAGCCATGCACACTCGGGTGCGCGGCGTCGCACCCGACGGCCGTGCGTATCGTGCCGACGATCCCGAGCTGCTGACGTGGGTCTCGCTCGCGCTCACGTCATCGTTTCTCGCTGCCGACCACTACTTCAGCCCCTACCCCTTGGTGTCCCGCGACCGCGATCGGTTCGTTGCTGAGCAATCGACGTTGGCGGCGCTGCTCGACCCGCGGGTCGACCTGGAGGCAATCGAGCGGGACCGCGACGCCATTGCAGCACTGCGATCCCAAGCGTTGCCGCTCCCGATGCTGGTCGATGGATTGCTGCCTGGCTCGGTGGTCGAGCTCACGTCCGCGTTGACTCGGTACGCGCCCGACCTCGGTCTCGACGACCGCGGGCGGGCGCTGTTCGCCTTCCTGAGACGGCCGCCACTGCCGTTGGTGGCGCGCTTGCCCTATCGCACGCTCCTGCGGGGAGCGATCGCCTCACTATCCGACACGCACCGGCGGGCCCTGGAAATCACGCAACTGCGCGACCCGGACGGTGCGCGCGCCGCGGCACGACGCCTGCTGGGCCGGATCCGTGTGATCAGTGGAACATCACCTGCCGAGCGTCTTGCCGCACGTCGAAATGGCCAGCCGCGCACGCAGCGGTCACCTTCGCTACCCTGATCGTGCGCACATCGTCCGGGGTGTCACGGCCTCACGTTCACTAGAGATCGACCCGGCATCGTGCGTCGTATATGAAAAGACAAGGGATACACACATGCCAGAAGGCACCGTCAAGTGGTTCAACGCCGACAAGGGCTTCGGGTTTATCGCCCCAGCCGACGGCGGCGAGGACCTGTTCGTCCACTTCTCTGCAATTCAGATGCAGGGATACAAGAGCCTCGAAGAGGGTCAGCAGGTGACGTTCGAAGTCGGCCAGGGCCAGAAGGGTCCCCAGGCGCAGAACGTCATGCCCGCCTGAACACTCTCCGACTCTCAACCATCGTCGGTGCACTGGCGTGACGCCAAAGCGTAGATGAAGGTTGTCGCAACGCCCCGCTTCGGCGGGGCGTTCGTCGTTTCTGGTCGTGTGTCCGGGTCAGTTGCGCGCGCTCAAGATCGCCGGCAGATGTGTGGTGGCCGTCGCCACGATCGCGGGATCGAGGTCGGTTCCAGCGCGTGACCGCAGCCGCGCCATGATGAGCGCTTGCGCTGCACCGATCTGGCTCACGATCTCGTCGACGGCGTGGGCAACCGCGAGAATGCGCGCACCTTCGTGAATCGACTCACGCTCCCGACCATCAGGAAAGCCGGTTTCGTCCCACCGCTCGCGGTGGTGGCGGACGACGTCGGCGACGAAGTGACCACCCATGAGTTGGAGCATCTGCGCCGACCGCGCGGGATACCCCGGCAGCAATGCCCGCTCTTCGTCGGTGAGCGCGTCGCTCTCCACGAGCCCCGACGGCAGCGAGGCACGACCGACATCATGAAGGTGGCCCGCGAGCTGCATGCGAGAGATGTTCGCCGGCGGCATACCCGAGGACCGCGCGAGCTCCGCGGCCATGCGACCGACGTTGGAGCAGCGATCAGTTCGACGCAGGGGTGATCGGCGGTCCGAAACGGTTGGCACGCGGTTCAGACTGGACCGTCATGAGCACGATCACGGCCACTGAGCCGACGAATGGCACGAGCTCGAGCAGCATCAACCAGCCGCGCAGACCGATGTCGTGGAGTCGACGCACGCTGACCGCCAGATACGGCACGAGCAGCACGATAAGGACGATCAGCGCCAACTGGTAGGCACCCGATTCACCGCCAAGGCGCATTCCGATATTCGTCGCAACGAAGAGCACGAGGAACCGGAACAGGGCGAACCACCAGTACTCGGCGCGTGGAGCGCGTCCCCGGAAATCCGTCGCGTGCTCGAGGCAGTGCGCAATGGTTGCGAGGAAGCCTCGCGGCCGTGGACCATCACCGGTCGCGATACCGACCGATGCCGACGCATGGCTCGCCTGGATCTCCGCGCCTGCCGGCGCAGCACCTGCCGGCGGTGGGGGCGGCGGTGGCGCGTCGAGCGCATCGGTCGCGGTCACCCCGTCGTTTGCGACGTGGGCAGTCCACGCACGACCATCGAAGTAGCGATACTGGTGGCGTCCCGTCGGATCGCGATACCAAGCCGCCGGAGCTTCCGGCGCCCGCGCCGCAGAATCCACGAAACACGCTCCTTGTCCGTACCGTCAAGCTTCGGACGCGAGCATATTGACCAGTATTGCCGTACGGGACACGGGCCGACGGCCCGGGAGAGGACCAGCAGATGTGTCGCAGTATCCACCAGCTCCGCGGCACCGAACCTGCGCCGACGGATACCGACATCGAGGACGCATCCCGCCAGTTCGTCCGCAAGATCTCTGGGTACCGCACGCCGTCGGCGGCGAATCGGGTCGTCTTCGACCGTGCGGTCGACGACATCGCCGCTGCCACCCGTGCTCTGCTCGACGACCTGGTGACCCGTCCCGTGCATCGACCCCGCGCGAGCTGATACTCGAGCAA
>JBBDSV010000068.1:0-4518 GCA_040904785.1 Nitriliruptoraceae bacterium | reverse complement strand
CGGATCCCGCCGGGTCACGCCGGGACCTTTCCGTCCAGTACGTCCGCCAGAATTCGCACATCACGACGGCGCACCAACCCTCGGCGGCGCCCCTCCTCCAATGCGTCGTGTAGCTGGTCGCGCGGAACGATGCCGACACAGCCTTTGAGTGCCGTGGCCACCGTCGTCGCGGCAATGCCCTCGAACTCGGTCACGTCGTCATCGTCAGCCCCACTGACGAGCTCGATCCACGGAGGCAAATCGCGGCGGACACGTTTACGGGTGGCTACCCGCAGACTGCGCGGATTGACCTGGGCGAGCCCGTGCAGCGCAAGTACCGCATCCTGCACCAGATAGGCCCCTCGGCCGACCCGTGCGACCGCCTCAGCGAATTCGGCCAGCGGTGTCTTGAGCACGTCCACGTGCCGGTAAACGCCGTAGGAGACGTGTTCAAGGGCCCCTCGGCGAACGAGCTTGGACAGCTCCACCGTCGGAACGCCGAGCCGGTCGGCATCGGCGGTGGTGATGAGGCCATGGTTGTCGAGCGCGTGCTCGAACAGAGTCCGCCGATACGTCACATCACCCCTCCTTCCTGTCAAAACGCTACCAGAAACGGTAGTCTTTTGACAGCAACGGTGGATCGTGTGGGATTACTCCACAATCCCACACGCCCCATTACCTAACATGGGAATAGCGATTACACTGAGCGAATCCCACCGGGAAGGTTGTCACTGATGCCGTCCGAACCGCTGGTCCACACCGATGCTCGCAGCCGCATGGTGCTCCCGGGCCACCCGGACAGTTCGTTCCTCCTCCGCGAGAACTCTGATGGCAGCATCCTGCTGGAACCGGCTCGCGTCGTCTCCGAGGCGCAGGCGGAATACGACGAGACACCGGAATTGCAGGAGCTTCTCGCGCGAGCGACGCAGTCCACGACCGTGCGGCGTCGCCGTGAACGGGCATGATGCCCGACGAGCCCGCGGACTACTCCGAAGTCGCAGATCAGCAACTCGACGCGTTGGAAGCGTCTGATCCCGATCTCTCCAACGACATGCTGACGATCTGCGAGTTGGTGTTCCGCTCCCCCGGCCGCGCGCAGGCGATGTCGAGCGCAATCCATACACCCGGCGGCGTCGTGCTACGCATCGCCGTACCGGGACGGTTCCCCTCCAAGGTCTTCTGGACGTCGGAAGGCCCACGCATCGAGGCCGTGTTCGACCACCCATGAACGCGTCGATCTGCCGATGCACGCGGGCGCATGGTGCCCGTCGCCGATCATCGCCGTCGATAGCAAGTATTGTTTTATTACAATAGAATATTACAACTCTACTTTCAGTATCGGGAACCATGGTCGCCCGGATGCCTACTCCGAAGGCACGCGACGCCGCCCGCATCCTCGGCGCGCAGATCGCTGCCGCACGCCGGCGACGCCGGTGGACCGCCGCACGCCTGGCCGAGCAGATCAACGTGTCGCTGCCGACGCTGCGCAAGATCGAACGAGGTGACCCAACCGTCGCCATTGGCACCGTCCTGGACGCCGCCGTGATCGTGGGCGTCCCCCTGTTCGGCCGCGATGTCGACCGCCTCGCCGACCACATCGAGGACCGTGTCGCGTTGCTGCCCAAGCGTGTCACACCCATCGGCGACGAAGGTCTCGACGATGACTTCTGATGCCCGAGCTGCCTACGTATGGGTGTGGCTGCCGGGAAGCAGCGATCCGGTGCCCGCCGGCATTCTCGAACAGCCGGCGGACGCCGACGTCATCACGTTTGCGTACGGCCAGCACTATCTGGCTCGCAACGACGCCCGCGCGCTGTACGAACCGGAGCTGCCACTGCGCCGCGGACGGCAGCAACCGCCGACCGGCATGGACGTCGCCGGCGTGATCCGGGACGCCGGCCCGGACGCATGGGGGCAGCGTGTCATCATGCGCCGGCTCACCCGACGCCACGACGTCCGCGACCAGGACCCCGGCCACCTGTCGCTGTTGACCACCCTTCTGGCATCCGGTTCGGACCGCCCCGGGGCGCTGGACTTCCAGGCCAGCGCCGACACGTACGTGCCCCGCACCCACCACGCGACGCTCGAACAGCTCCAGCAGGCCGCCGGTGCCGTCGAAGCCGGGGCCCCGATCGACGAGGAACTTGCGACGGCCCTCGAGGCAGGCTCGTCAGCCGGCGGTGCCCGCCCGAAAGCCACGCTGGTCGACGGCGACAAGCACCTGATCGCAAAGTTCTCCTCGATCACCGACGCCTCGCCGGTGATCAAGGCCGAGGCCGTCGCCATGGAGCTCGCACGGCGGGTCGGTCTGCACGTTGCCGGCACCGAGCTCATCCGCGTCGGCGGCCGCGACGTGCTGCTCGTCGAGCGGTTCGACCGTGGACCCGGCGGCAGGCGCCACGCGTTCGTGTCCGCACTGACCATCGCGCAAGAAGCGGAGATGAACGCCCGGTACGTCACCTACACGGGATTCGCCGACCAGCTCCGTGCCCGGGCGGCCGCTCGGGCTGACACGCTCCGGGAGCTGTTCTCCCGCATCGTGTTCAACGTGCTGGTCGGCAACACCGACGACCACGCCCGCAACCATGCAGCCTTCTGCGACGGGCACGGCGGGCTTGTGCTCACGCCCGCATACGACATCTGCCCGCAGAAGCGGACCGGGCAGGAGGCCAGCCAAGCGATGGCGTTCGGTGCGGACGGGCAGAAACTCTCGCAGGTCGCCGCCTGCCTCGACGCCGCCCGGTTCTACGAGCTCACCGAGCGGCAAGCCCGTGAGGTCATCGACCGACAGCTCGACGTCATCGGCGACCAATGGCACGACGCGGCCGACGCCGCGACGCTGACGGCGACCGAACGCGACCAGATGTGGGGTCGGCAGATCCTCAACCCGTTCGCGACCTACGGGTACAACGCACGCTGACCGTCCAGCGCGCGACCCAGAGCTCCGGTCATGTGCCGGAGGCGGATTCTGCGCCGAATGGCAACGTCATCAGTGGTTGCCCACCGACGTCTTTCTCGGTTTCGACACCTCGACGGTTCCTCCCGTGACCACCCAAGTCGCGGACCTGCCACCTCAATCCGTGGCCAGGGCGGCGGATCGGTCGTGGTTTCCCCAACACGACGCAATGGATCGTCAGCTCCTGTCCTCGCCTGTATAGCGTCGGACCATGGTCGATATCGTGGTTGACGCGATCCAAGGATGACCGATGGCCGAGAAGAGTCAGCCCCAATCTGCGATTCCGCCGCCTCCGCCACGCCAGCCGGACAGGAGACTCAAGGGTTATCTCGAGCGCGAGAACAAGCCGCGCGAGTCGACGGACGAAAGTGAAGCGCGGTCGCCGTCCCGGTGACCGCACACTGTTCGCGGCCGAGGCGGCCTCGGACGGACGGTGCCAATCGAGTTGGACGTTCGCAAGCGCGAATCCCGATCGCCTCGAAGTTCGCCGCCGGGGTCCGTCACTCGCTGGCCTGTAGCCGCTCGACGCGTTGACCGGTCAACTCGGCGATGAGTTCGAAATCCTTATCGAGGTGGAGGACGGTCAAATCGGCAAGCTCGGCCGTCGCGGCGATCAGGAGATCCGGGATTGCCGCAGCGCGGTGATGCCCACGATCTGCGAGCAGCATCTGGACCTCGACGGCGCGATCCTCGATCGCCGGGGTCACATATTCGACCGGCATGAACGCCAGTGGCGACGTGCGCAAACCCTCACGGAGCTCAAGCCCGGTTCGAGCGCTAAAGCCGATCTCCAACCGGGTCACCGTGCTGACGTGGACGAGGCCACGCTCGATGCGTTCGGCCCAGGTGGTTGCCGCAGTCGAGGTGCCAAGCCGGACCAACGCCGACTTGTCGATCAGCCAATGGGTCACTCCCAGGCCCTGCGCATGATCTCATCGTCGCCCAAGTCGCCGAAGGTCTCGCAGAACGTTCGCAGCGACTCGGCAGTGACCGCCCCGTCACCGGTGGTTGCAGACTGGGCCATCTGGCGTCGCAGATACTCGCTGCGGGACAGGCCGAGCTTCTTCGCCTTCGCGTCGATCGCGGCCACGACGGCGTCCGGGATGTCGCGGATCAAGAGGTCGGGCATGCAACACTCCTCGTGGGATATCACATGATATCAACATCTTCGACGACGAGGCACTCGATGGCTGACGCGTCAAGCGACGAGTCGACTCACTGCCGTGGAGCGGAGATTCGCCGAAGTTTCTGGCCGGCAGGGCTATCCACATGCAGTCAGTGAAGCCGCTGAACTTGACTGCGTGTAGCGACTACACTTACATTCCCATGAGAGGAATGGTGGACACGATGACCACTTATCGAGTTGTCGCCCGGCGCGATGGCGACTGGTGGTCGCTCGTGGCAGGAGATGTCGGCAGTCGCGAGGTCGCGTCCCAATGCCGTCGCCTCGAGCAGGCCGACGCGGCAATCCGTGACGCGATCGCCTTGGTGCTCGGCGTCGACCGGGATGCGTTCGACGTGCAGATCGACCCGGAGGTCGAGGGACTGGCAGTGTCAGAGGAGACGCTCGAGCTGATCGAACT
>JBBDSV010000067.1:0-27874 GCA_040904785.1 Nitriliruptoraceae bacterium | reverse complement strand
CCCCCCCCCCCCCCCCCCCCCCCCCCCCCCCCCCCCCCCCCCCCCCCCCCACGGGTGCGGTGGATCGTCAGGCTTCGTCGACGATCAGGGCAGTGACCATGCCGAACATGCCGTCCTCACGCTCGGCATGCGACAGGATGTGGCAGTGGAACGCCCACACGCCGGGATCGGATGCATGGATGAGCACCGAATAGCGTTCACCGGGGGCGACGTTGACGGTGTCCTGCCACACGGGGCTCTCGAGCGGGAAACCGTCCTTGGCGAAGACGAGTTGCGGCATCTGATGCAGGTGCATCGGATGGATCTGGAGCCCCTCGTTGTAGTAGTGGATGACGATCCAGTCGTCTTGGTCGGCGACGATGGGATCGGTTGCCGGCCAGCCCTTGCCGTTGATCGATAGGCCGATGGTTCCCGCATCATTGAGAATCATCGGGAGTTCGGCCGCCACCGTCAGTTCTTCGGGAATCTCGCGGCCACCGATCGTTCGGCCGAGCGGCAGGGGGATGTCCTCACCAACGTTGCCGATCTGGAAGGCGCCGAACATGCCGTTCGGCAGCTTCATCTGTCCATGGTGATGGGGGTGGTACATCCCGATGGACGGCTCGTCGGCGGTGAACTCGTACGTGTAGGTGTCACCGGGTTCGATCAGGGGTTGGGTGAGTGGCGCGACACCGTCCTGGTCGTTGGGAACGCGTACTCCGTGCCAGTGCACGTCGGTGCCCAACGGTAGGTGATTCTCGACGTGGACGCGGACACGATCCCCGACGTCGACGTGGATTCGCGGCCCCGGAATCTGGCCGTTGTAGGCCCAGCCTTCGACCACCTTGCCGGGCTCGACCTCCCAGTCGATGATCTCGGCAACGAGACGGAAAACCTTGGTCCCGTCGTCGAGCACTTCTTCGGGCTCGAGGAGTTGATTGCCCCGGCCCGCGGTCTCGGCGGGAAACGCGCGCATCGACTCGGTCATCGCTGCATCGAGTGCGGCCCAGTCGGTGTCGGCGCCACCGTGCGCGGCTGTTGCGACGGAATTGCCGCCAGTCTCCGGATCGCCGACGACAAGTTCCGCTGTCATCCCGGCGGATTCGTGGCCGGGGACCGTGCACCGCACGGTGTAGGTGCCGGCGGCAAGCGCGCCGAGATCAAGGTCTGCAGATTCGCCTGCGGCGAGCATCGGCGTGCCGAGGTCGGCGCCGACGACTTCTAGGTCGTGCTCGATCGAGCCGGTGTTCGTCACCGAAATCGTCCCGCCGACCGCCATAGAGGTCTGCGCAAGATCAACGTGGAACTCGGAAAGCTCGGCCTCGACCGTCTCTGGCGCATCTGCGGCCTGCGGGACGTCGGCGGCGGGTGCGGAGCGCGCGGCGAGCCCGGATGCGGTGATGAGGGCTCCGGCGGACAGGACGAGTGCGACAAGTGCAGCGACCGTCGTGCCGATCATGCCCATCGTGCGTTCTTCGCTCACGAAAGATCCTTGGGTCGAATGATCACCTGGATGGGTGTGAGCGAAGCCAAGCGGCGGCGGTCGCGCAGGTGCAGGGCGGAGTGTCCCGACCGCGTGGGCCGAAGGTCCCGACAGGGGTCAGTCGACGCGGTCGGTCACCGTCGCGTCGTGATCGCCGATGCGGCGACCGGAGACCTCGTCGGCCACGATGCGGATCCAGGTTGCGGATGCGGGGTCGTGCACGGCCCAGCTGTCGAGTTCTTGCGCATAGCGTTCGATCGCCTCCACGTCATCAACGAGCATCGCGACGCCGCGAACGAGCACACTCCATCCGGTCCGCCGTACGGGATCGTGATCATCGAGCTGAAACGCAACCGGCTCACCGACCACGGCGATGTCGAGCTTCGCCCCGCTGAGGCTGCGCATGACGACCGAGGACCCGTCGACGAGGAAATTGACGGTGACGACGGTTGGCTCGCCGGCGTCAATGTAGGCGAGGCGGCCGACGGGGCGACTGCGCAGGAGGGTAAGACATTGCGCCAGAGACAGCACTTCGAGTCCGTGGCGGTCGGTGGCGTGGTCGTCCGGCGTGCTCGTCATCGTCGTGGCTCCTGACGTTGGTTGCTGCGTCAGTGTCGAGCGTCGTATCGCTCTTGGCCAGGGCCGTCGGTCCCGATGCAGCGTGCCATCACGCCGTTGGGCACCTCATGACCCCTTGTCGACCTGGGTGTAGAACACCGCTGCTTCGGTGCGCCGTTGCATACCCAGCTTCGCGAGCATGTTCGAGACATAGTTCTTGACCGTCTTCTCGGCCAAATGCATGCGTTCGGCGATCTGGCGGTTCGTCAGGCCCTCGGCGATGTGCGTGAGGATCCTGCGTTCCTGATCGGACAGGCTTGCGAGCCGCGGATCCTGCTCATCGCCCTTCCGCAGGCGGTCAAGGACTTTGCCGGTGACCGCGGGATCGAGCAACGACTCGCCGCGCGCGACCCGGCGGATGGCGTCGAGCAGATCGTTACCGCGCGCATCCTTGAGCAGGTAGCCCGCGGCGCCGGCCATGATCGCGTTGAACAGCGCTTCGTCCTCGCTGAACGATGTGAGCATCAGACAGGCGATGTCGGGATTGCGGGCCCGTACCTCGCGACACACTTCGATGCCGCTGCCGTCAGGAAGTCGTACGTCGAGCACCGCCACGTCTGGCGTGTGTTGTGCGATGCCGGCCAGCGCCATGCCCGCCGTGCCGGCTTCGCCGACGACCGTCAGGTCGTCTTCGCCGTCGATGAGATCGGCAAGACCGCGGCGGACGACTTCGTGGTCGTCGACGAGATAGACCCTGACTGCCACGATCTGCCTCCAGATTCTGTGGTCGCAGGCTAACGCACGCACGCGCACGGCGTTCGGTAGCGCGTTGCTGTCCCGGTGGGTGCATGACACCCACCGTCGGGTCGACGAACATGGGCCAACTAGGCTGTTGCGGCACAGCAACGTCGCAGTGATGAGGTCAACCCACGTGTCAGAGTCGCCGCAGATCGGTCGTCTCGTCGATGCGGTACTGCTCGTCGCAGGCGACCTCGATCTGCAGTCCGTGCTGCGCCGTGTTGTCGACGCGGCATGCGCGCTCGTAGGTGCCCGCTACGGCGCACTGGGTGTTATCGATGAGGACGGTGCCGCGCTCGAGGCGTTCGTCCACGTCGGTGTCGATGACGTAACGGTCGAGAAGATCGGGCCGCTGCCGTCGGGGCACGGCATCCTCGGCCTACTCATCGATCATCCCACCCCGCTTCGTCTCGACGACCTGACGTCGCATCCGCAGTCGTACGGTTTTCCCGCGCATCACCCGCCGATGCACAGCTTCCTCGGGACGCCGATTCGTGTTGGCGAACGGGTCTTCGGCAACCTCTACCTGACTGAGAAGGCCGACGGGGGCGCATTCTCCGATCACGACGAGGAACTCGTCGTCGCCTTGGCCGCGGTCGCCGGAGCCGCGATCTTCAATGCGCGGATGTTCGATGACGTCCGGCGGCGCGAGACGTGGCACAACGCGATGCTCGAAGTCGCCGATGCGCTCCTTGCCGGCGTCGACCGCCGCGACGTGCATCAGACGGTCGTTTCCCGATGCGCCGAGCTGGTCGATGCCGACGCCGTCTGCCTCGTCGTGGCGGACGACAAGGCGCAGCCGCACCAGTTGCGCGTCGAGGCGTCACATGGGCGTGGGCCGGAACCCGGACAGCTCGTCGCCGCACACACCGGTGCGTGGCAGGTGTTGCAGGGGGCGGATCGCGTCCGCCGTGAGTCCGGAGAGATCTTCGCGCGCCCATCCCTGTGGATCCCCATTCGCGATGGCAAGAAGGTCGTCGCGGCACTCGGCATGGCCCGCCAGCGGGCGTTCTCGCCGCGCGAAGAGGATTTCGTCGTCGGATTCGCCGAACAGGTCTCGCTGGCCTGGACGTTCGATCTCGCGCAGCGCCAACTGCGTCGGTTGTCGCTGATTGAGGACCGCGAACGCATCGGTCGCGACCTGCATGACACCGTCATTCAGCGGCTGTTCGCGACGGGACTGTCACTGCAGGCAATCGTCCGCCGGCTCGACGACCAACCGGAGCTTGCCGACCGATTGCATCGCGCCGTCGATGAGATCGACCTGACCGTCAAAGAGATCCGGTCGACGATCTTTGCCCTTCAGGACGCGCAGCGCACCGCCCCGACGGGTGTCCGACGGCGTCTTCTCGAAGTGGTGGATGAGATCGGCACGCTGCTCGATGCGACGCCACGCGTGAGGTTCCACGGTCCCATCGACAGCGTGACAGGCGCGGCTGTCGCAGAGGAACTGATCCCGGTCGTCCGCGAGGCGCTGACCAACGTTGCCAAGCACGCACAGGCGAGCGACGTCGAGGTCGACGTGGTTGCTGCACACGGTCGGCTGACCCTGCAGGTCATCGACGATGGCTTCGGAGTCGATTCGTCGGCAGCGCAGGGGTTTGGTTTGGACAATCTTCGCGAGCGTGCGCAGCGGCTCGGCGGGATCTGTCGGCTCGAATCTCGACCCAACGGCAAGGGGGCAATGCTCACCTGGGAGGTGCCGTCCGGTTGATCAGCGAGTCACGAGCAGGGATTCGGCGGTGAGCTGCGAGGCAACCTCGGCGAGGAAGCGTTCCACTGTTCCCTGCGCGACGCGGTGGAGGGCGACCGCGTCGAGCGCCTGCCCGAGCATGCCGCCCGGTGGGGCATAGCGTCCGTCGATGATGAGGGTTGCCGAACCGGACGTGCTGCCGGTCCCGGACGCCACGGCGAGGCCGATCTCGCCGTCGAACGAGGGCAGGAATCGGTCAACATGGAGTGCGTCGTGTTCCTCGGGTTCGGGATCCCAGGCGATCGTGCGCCACGTTGTCGATCCGGCCCGCCACGGAAGTCCTACGGCGACGATGACAGTGCGTGAGATCGCGCCGGCGTGCAACGGGACGGTCCACCGTTGCGCACCATCGCGACGCGCATGCGGCAGCCACCGGCCGGGGTCCTGCCCGAAAGCGGCGAGCAGTGGGTTGATTCCGCCGCTAACCGGCAGGAAGGCCTGCACCGAACGCGTCACGACATCCTCCTTGACGGCGATCCTCCTTGACGGCGCTGCCGAACGTACGCGACCCGACAGCTGCCTCTGCAGGGCCGCAAGTCCCTGATGGAGGGGTCTGGCGCCACCATTGACCCTCGATCCGAGATCGGTGCAGGTGAACCGTTCGGGTCGCGCGTGCGTAGTCCCTGGTGACTCCCCGATGCGCCAACGGAGCGGCATCATGGGAGCTGGTGCCGTTCACCGGCCGGCCATGAGAAAGGCAGCTGTGCGGTCGATATCGCGCCGTGAGTCGTCCACCACGACGGGTGGGCGTGACGGTGTCGTCGACCGCCGCCAGCGCGACGAGGACCTGCTCGCAGCGATCTCGCAGCACGATGAGGCTGCGCTGGCGGCGCTGTACGACGACTATGCGGCGGCGCTGTTCGGATTTGCCGTGCGGCGCCTGGGTGATCGTTCACAGGCCGAGCTCGTCGTTCAGGACGTCTTCACCCGCGTGTGGCGCAACGCCCGGCGGTACGCGACGGAACGAGGCTCGGTACGGACCTGGCTGTTCGCGGTGACACGACATGCGGTGATTGACCGCCAGCGCGCGCGTGCCCGGCGTCCGAGCCTTGTCGCGGTGACCGAGGAGCTTCAGCCCGTCGGCGACGACTACGACGAGATCGACGCCATGCTTGTGGCGAGTGCGGTGCGCGCAGCACTGGAACAACTGTCGCCTGCGCATCGCCAGGTACTGCAGTTGGCGTACTTCGAAGGTCGGTCACAGGCCGACATCGCCGCAGTGCTCGGGGTCGCCGTCGGTACCGTGAAGTCCCGGACCTACTACGCGCTCCGCGCCTTCCGCCTCGCTTGTGAAGAATTGGGGCTGCAACCATGACCCAGACCTGTGGCTATGCCCCGCAAGACCTCGCCGCGTTTGCACTCGGGACGCTGCCGGACGACGCGTCTGCACGTCTGCGCACGCATCTCGCCGGGTGCGAGGTCTGCCAAGGTGAGGTAGATACCCACCTGCGGTACCGGCAGCTCCTCGACCGTGCACGGATGCCGCTGGAGGAGCCAGAGCCGGCGATGCGGACGCGAATTCTCGCCCGCGTCGTCCGGCGGCGGCGCGCGCCACTGCACATTGCGGCCGCAACCGCCGCCGCGGCACTCGCCGCGGTCGCGATCTTCTCACCCGTGGCGGACCGGGCGCCGGTCGTGATTCCCGTCGCGGCCGAAGCGCCGTTCGAAGCCGCCGGCGACGTGCGCTTCGTGCCCGCCGGCGACGGATTCGTCGTCGAGGTCCGTCTCACCGATGTCGATCCGCTCGAAGAACCGGCGGTGTACGAAGCCTGGCTCTACGAGGACAGCGGACGGATCGTCAGTATCGGTCTTGCGACACCGGATGGAGACCTGCTGGACGCGGCGTTCACCGTCACGCGTCCGCCCAACGACTTTCGCGCGTTCTGGATCACTGCAGAACCGGATGCCGTCTCGCCGTCCCACGACGGTCCGACGGTCGTCCGCACGGGCGTACCGCAATGGTGACCCGACGTCGCCACCCTTCCTCGATCAGGAGTAGGCCAATGGAATCTTCGACGCATCTTCGCATTGCCGCGCGCGGCGCACTGATTGTCGCCGCACTTCTGGTCATCGCCGGTTGCAGTGGTGCAGAAGAGGCGCCTTCGGGCGGCGACGACGTGGACCAGCCCCGCGACGAGGCCAACGAATCCGCCGACGAGCCCATGGACACGGACGAGGGCGCGGATTCTGCGGACGACAGCATGGCGTCATCTGGGGAAGCCGACCTGCACGTGGGTGGGACGTCGCTTGGTTCGATCATCGTCGACGCTGACGGCCACACGCTGTACATCTTCGAGCCCGATGAGCAGGGGCCATCGACCTGCACGGGGGGATGTGCTGCGTCTTGGCCGCCGCACACGATTGACGGCGAACCGGTTCTCGGTGCCGAGGTGGACGCAACGCTCGTCGGCACGGCCGAGCGAGACGACGGAACCCAGCAGCTCACCTACGATGGGTGGCCGCTGTACCGCTGGGTGAGCGATTCCGCTCCCGGTGACGTCACCGGCCAGGGCGTGCAGGACGTCTGGTGGGTCATTGCGCCCGATGGCACAGTGATTCGCGACGCCGAAGCCGCCGCAGCATCGGACGATACCGACATGTCGGACGGCACAGACGAGTCGGACACATCCGGCGGCGCCTACGACTACTAGAGATCGTCTGCAACGCCGCGGTCGTGCCGGCAGGGTGAGACGCGCATGCTGACGTTGTACTTCGATTTCACATCGCTGGCGTCCGCGGTGGCCGTCAGGAGAGTCGAGCGCTTGACGCAGGCCGGGGGTTCACCCGACGCGGTGCGGTTCGTCGGTTTCGACCTCCTCGGCAGCGATCAAACGTTGCCCGTCACGATCGATGTTCTCGAGGAAATCGACCGCTGGCAGCAGGCCGCGCTCGACGAGGGGCTGGTCGTCCGACGCCCGCGGCTGCGGCCGCCAACGATTGCCGCGCATCTCGTGTCGGATCTTGCCGACTCGATTGGCGCCGGTGCGGCATGGCGCACGGGCGTGTTCGACTCCTACTTCGCCGCAGATCAAGATCTCGCCGATGTCGAAGTGTTACTTGCGGTCGGCCGCACGATCGGCCTGGCGCCCGACGCCATCCGTGATGTTGTGACCGACACAGCCGCGCGGGCGGCTGCTCGCCGACGGATGGCGCACCTTCGCCAACGAGGTCTCGCCGGTGTCCCCGTACTCGACGCCGACGGTGCGCTCGTCTCGCCACACGTTGACGACGCGGCGCTGGCATCGTTGTTGCGTCTTCACGGTGGTGCTCCGGTCGCGTGAAGCAGCGCGGCGAGATGTGTGGGGTCGGCGCCGCACGACGCTGTAGTGTGGTGCCATGGTGACTTCAGAACATTCCGAAGAGCGGATGGCGCTGTACATCGACCACGAGAACGTGGCGATCGGTGCGCGTGATATCGGCTACCGCTTCGATCCGCGGCCACTGCTCGACGCGCTCGCTGAGCGCGGACGGCTGATCACCCGTCGCGCCTATGCCGACTGGAATCTCTTCAGTGACGATCGACGGGGCATGGTCGACGCCAACGTCGAACTCATGGAGATTCCACAGCGGTCTGACTCCGTGCGCAAGAACGCGGCCGATATTCAGATGGCCGTCGATGCCATGGAGCTTGCGCTCACGCGCGACTTCGTGTCGACGTTCGTCATCGTTTCGGGGGATTCCGACTTCACGCCGCTGGTGAGCAAGCTACGCGAGCTTAACAAGCGGGTCATCGGCGTCGGCCTCAAGGGGTCGACGTCAGCGATGTTGCCTCCCGCATGCGACGAGTTCCTGTTCTACGACCGTCTCGATGGCATTCCGCTGCGCGAGCCGCGCAAGTCCTCGAAGGGACGACGGACATCGTCGAAGGACGGGACGACCGGTGGTGCCAAGAAGTCGTCCCACGCTGTGGGTGATTCCGGATCGTCACAGAAGCAGGATCTGCGCAAGCTCGAGCGCCTAATCACACGCACACTCACCGGCATCCAGACATCATCAGCGGGACCGGTGCAGGCTTCGAACCTCAAGCGGGCACTGCTTCGCAAGGACCCGACGTTTTCTGAAACCGACTTCGGGTTCCGCGGCTTCCGGGAACTTTTGCGGCACCTCGAAGAGCAGAAGATCGTCACGCTGACCGAAGGCTCGGCACCGGGGGATCCCGAGGTCGACTTCCCGTCGGCACCCCGCGATGAAGACGCGGCCTTCGCGCTGCTGCGGGCAACGGTTGCGGATCTCACGACTGAACTCGGCGGCGATCCACCGCTTTCCGGCCTCAAAGACCAGCTGCGCAAGCGTGATCCGGACTTCTCCGAGAAGAACTTCGGCTACTCCGGCTTCCTCCAGTTCTGCAAGGCCGCCGTCGCCAAGGATGTCGTGGAGATGGACTGGGAGGACGCCGACCAGGAGTACTACCTGTACGTCACCGAGGAGAAGGCGGCGACATAACGTTTCCGTCCCGGATCGCGCGGGATGGAATGCTCGCTCAGCTGCCTTGTCCGGGCGCGACGATCTCGTCGATGAGTCCGTACGCGACTGCTTCGTCCGCGGTCATCCAATAGTCGCGATCGGTGTCCCGCCGAATCTCGTCGATTGACTTGCCCGTCCGATCTGCCAGGATCTCGTTGATGCGCTCGCGCATCCAAACGATGTTCTTCGCCTGGATCTCGATGTCCTTGGCCGTACCGCGCGCACCACCGAGTGGTTGATGGATCATGATGCGCGCGTTCTCCGTCGATGCTCGCGTGCCTGTGCCCGTGCCCAGGAGGAAGGCACCAGCCGACGCCGCCAGGCCGATGCAGCGCGTATCCACGGGCGAGGCGAGCAGCCGCATGGTGTCGTAGATCGCGAACATGCCCGTGATCATGCCGCCCGGCGAATTGACGTACATCGTGATCGGTTCGTCGCTGTCCGCATCGAGCGCGAGCAGTTGTGCGACGACCGCGTCGGTCAACTCATCATCGATCGCGCCCTTGAGGAACACGATGCGTTGCTCGAACAGCCGGTCGAACGCGCGGCGGGTGCCACCCAGCAGTTTCTCGAGCTCGTCGGACACCGTCTTGCCTCTCGTCGACCGCGCGCCGTCTTCCACGGCGGGCGCGATGGTAGCGACGCCTGTCCGCACGCCCACGACGTTGAGTCGGTCCGCATGAGGCGGGAGATGTCACACCGACCGTTACGCTGCCGGCATGACCGCAGAACCGACACACGCACCCGGCCTGAGCGGTACCGACGCCTCATCGTCGACCGCTGAGCAGCCCGACGTCGAGCTCGACGACCTCGATGTCGACGGCTTGGCCGCGCAGACACCGCCGCTGATCGACGCTGACGGTCGCGTCCGATTGTCATTCAGTCGGATCGACATGTTTCAGAACTGCCCCCGCAAGTTCCGCTACGCCTACGTCGACCGACTGCCGACACGTCCGGCACCCGCGTTGTCCTTTGGGTCGTCGGTCCATGCCGCCCTCGAGGCCTTCTACGACCAGAAGCTGCCGGAGCCACCGTCAGAAGACGCCCTGCTGACGTTTCTCTACGACCATTGGGAGCATGCTGGATTCGCCGACCTCGAGCGCGACGAGCAGGTCGCCTACTACCGCCACGCGCAGGACGTGCTTCGCCGCTACCACCGACGCGCGGCACCGACCTACCGGCTGCCCGTTGCCACCGAAGCGTGGTTTGAACTGCCGATCGATGACGAAGCGATCGTTGTCGGTTCGATCGATCGCGTCGATCGCGATGACGACGGCAACCTCCACGTCATCGACTACAAGACGAACCGTCGGGCGCAACCGCGTCAGCGTGTCGCCAAGTCCCTGCAATTGGCGATCTACGCGCGCGCCTGCGAGCACCTCTACGGACGGCTTCCTGCGAGCGTCGGACTGGTGTTCGTCGTTGCGGGCGTCGACGTTGCTGTCGACATCGAGGAGATCGATCTCGCCCATGCCGACGCGGTGATTCGCGAGACGGCGGCCAGTATTCGGGCCGGAATCGATCACCCCACGCCGAATCGGCTGTGCGACTGGTGCGATTTTCGCGATCTGTGTCCCGCGTGGTCATCCGATGTCGACGCGTTGGGGCCGGCGGTCGAGCGGGCGTCGGCGCTGCGTCGTCAGCTTCGTCGTGATGCGGCCGAACTTCGTGCCGTGGAGTCCGCGATTGAACGACTGCAGGTGGAGTTGGCCGAACCGGACGCGGGCGCGCCGGTAGGCGATGGCGGGTCAGTCGCCGACTGAGCGTCGCTACGCTGCGGCCACGAGGAGTCACCGTGGGCCATCTGTTCGAATCGAACGTGGTGCTCGCCGCCGATCGCGCTGCTGTCGAGGCGGCCATCCTGGACATGGCGGCGTATCCCACCTGGGTCGACGGCGTGCGCGCCGTCGAGGTGCGCTCCACGGATGCCTCCGGACGACCGATCGACGTCGAATTCGTCATCGACACCCCGATCGCGCCGCTCACGTACACCGTGACCTACGACTACAGCGAGGACGGCCACATACGCTGGACGCTCGATCACGGCCAGGCGTTGACCAAGTTCGACGGCGACTACCACCTATCCGGTACCGACGGTGCCGTCCACCTTGACGCGCGTGTCGAGCTCGCGATCAACATGCCGTTGCCGAGTGCGATGATCCGGCAGGTCGGCCAGTCAGTCATCGACCGGGCCATCACCGGCCTCACACGCCACGTGACGAAATCGTCCGACGGGCAGGAACCGTCGTGACCCGGCGTGATGCTGCCGAGACCGCCTATTTCACCTTGTTGCGCGCACGCGAGGAACTCCAGGCGCTGCAGCGGTACGACGAATATCTCGCCGACGAGCGGCGCCGACTGCGGCGCTTTACTGCCGAAGGTGCCGCGCTGGCCGACACCGTCGATCCGCGAGTTCGTCGCGGAATGCGCCAGGTCGACACCGTCTTGGCCGATGCGATCCGCGCCCGGATCGCCTGGATCGACGACGAACGGCGGCACCTTCCCGAACGTCAAGCAGCGGCTGAAGCGTTCGTCGCCGAATGTGAAGCCGAGCACGCTCGCCATGCCGGGAATGCCTGATGTATCGCGACGATCCACTCGATGATGAGATGGAACTTCGCGCCATCATCGGGGACGCTGCCGTCGACGTGCTTGCGACGTCGGCAGCAGTTGCTGGCGATGGTCGGCGTACCATCGACGTTGCGCTTGACATCCTCCGCCTGCTGCAGGGCTGGGCGGATGATGCCGCGATCGCCGCGTGGTTCACCGACTCCCAACGGCGCCTCGGCGGTGACGCGCCGGTCGACGTGCTCGCGGCAGGGGCGAGCGACGAGGTCGAAGATGCAGCACGCGCATGGGTCGCAGCCCGAGGCTGACGTTCGGTCGAGGCCCCGACTCGCTACGCTGCACCCATCGGTCGTGTATCGGCGCGTGGCGACAATCGTCGCTGTCTCGCTGGTTGCTCACGGCCACTGACGGCATCCCCGCACCTTCGAGGTCCCGAACCCCATGCCTACCGGTCACGTCAAGGTCTTTCACGCCGAGGACAACTACGGCTTCATCGTTGCATCCGACGGCAACGAGTTCTATGTCTCGGGCGACGCAGTCGCGTCCGGTTCGCTGCAGTCCGGCGATCACGTCGAATTCGAGACGCAGGAGTCCGACCGGGGGCAACGGTCCGCGGTCGGCGTGAAGGTCACGAAGTCCGCGCCGGCGGAGAATCCCGTGGGGCGGACCATGGCGGCTCCGCCGAGCTGGGACGAGCTCGAGGAGCGCGAACGTCAACGTCGAATGGCCCGCCGCCGTCGCCGGTGAGGTGAGCGACACACGATGGTCGAACGTGGCGCGACGATCGCCCCCGAACGAGAACGTGTCCGGGCACTCGAGCATGATGTCGATCCGGACCGAGGTTGGGACGTCATCGTCTGGGACGACCCGGTCAACCTCATGTCGTACGTCGTTTTCGTCTTCCGCCGGGTCTTCGGCTACCCCACGGCCGTCGCACGGCGCTTGATGCTGCAGGTCCACCGCGAAGGGCGCGCGCTGGTCGCAACTGAGCCGCGCGAGCGGGCGGAAATGTATGTGCGTCAGCTTCAGGGATACGGCCTGCAGACCACGATGCAGCGCAGCACGTGACCGAGCTTCTCGAGCCGACGGACGGTGGCTATCTGC
This sequence comes from Nitriliruptoraceae bacterium, assembly GCA_040904785.1. GTDB lineage: Bacteria > Actinomycetota > Nitriliruptoria > Nitriliruptorales > Nitriliruptoraceae > JBBDSV01. The sequence continues at coordinate 15,167 of JBBDSV010000067.1, read as the reverse complement.
TGCGGTTGCACACCGCAGAAATCGACTTGTTGGAGGCGTTGGGTTCAGGCCTCGAATCGACGCTCGATGCGGCACAACCCGAGCATCCCGTCATCGCACGTCTGTTTCCGGCGGCCGTCGACGGAGACGACGAAGCCGATCGTGAGTTGCGACGCCTGATGCGCGACGATCTCCTCGAACAGCGGCGTGCCGGCCTGCGGAACTTGACGGATCTGCTCGCCCGTGCCCGGCCGGCAGGAGACGACGACCGTCGCGCGGACGATCTGACGGCCGACGACGGCAATCACACGCGGGTCGTGACGCTCACCGACGACGAAGCGCACCTTGTCCTGGGCGTGATCAACGACCTGCGCATCGCGGTCGCTGCACAGCTGCCGGCCGCCGTGTTGGCACGCGACGAGCGGCCGGAGGACCGTGCGGTCGCCTATCGCCTGGATGTTCTCGATCATCTCGCGTGGATGCAGCATCATCTGCTTGCAGCGCTCGATCCGGACGCCGTCCGGGCAGAATCCGACACCGACACCGACGAGGATGAGACGTGAGACTGGGCATCGGAGTCAGTGAAGATCTTCCTGTTGCGCAACAGCAACAGATCGCACGCAACGTCGAGTCGCACGGGTTCGCATCTCTCTGGACGAACGAAGCACGCGGACGTGACGCGTTTGTGTTGTGCGCCGCGTGGGCAGCGGCGACGTCATCGCTCGATGTCGGCGTCGGCGTCGTGCCGCTGTGGACGCGCACTCCGGTGCAGCTCGCGATGGGTGCCGCGACGCTCCAAGACCTGTCCGGTGGCCGTTTTCTCCTCGGACTCGGCGTGAGCCATCCGGTCACCATGCAGCGATGGCACGATCGGTCGTACACGAGGCCCGTGACCGCCGCGCGCGAGCTCCTCGAACTGCTCGAAGCGATCGAATCAGGGCAACGCGTTCGCGCAGAGGGCGATGTGTTCCGCGTCGCCGACTTCCAACTCGAGATCACGAGCTCCGCGCCTCCGTCACGGCGGTATCTCGCGGCCATGGGGCCACGGATGTTAGAACTCGCGGGCACACACGCGGACGGGGTGCTGCTCAACTGGTCGGGACCCGGCGAGGTCGAGCGCGCGGCGGCAATCGTCCGCAACGCGGCCGACCGCCGTGGACGCGGTCGCGCTGACGTCGAGGTCGCGTCCTATGTGCGCATTGCGGTGGGCGAGTCCCGCCGATCGGCACAACGCGCGTTGTCGCGCGAGATCGCTAAGTATGCCCGGCTGGATGCATACGTGGAGCACTTCGGCCGCCAGGGCTTCTCCGCGATGGTCGATCGCGTTCGTGCCCTGCCGCCCGCCGCCCACGTCGACAATCCGGATGCTCTTGTCACTGCGGTGGGCGATGAGGCGCTCGGCGTGCTCGGTTGGGCGGGAGGACCCGAGGATGACCCGCGGAAGGCCGTCGCTGCATGGCGCGCTGCTGGACTCGACCACTTCATCGCGCGTGTCGTTGCCACTGGCCCGGACGCCGGCGACGACGTCGCGCGGGTCGTCGATCGATTCAGCGCGATGATCGACGTTTGATATCGAGGAGCTGGCGGGCTTCTGAGACACCGAGCAGCCACGTCGTCACGAGATAGACCACACCGAGCCCGGCGAGGGCTCCCAGACCCCAGGCGCGTTCGGTGACGAGCTGCGGAAATGCGATTCGCGCCGCGACGGCAACGACGGCGAGCAACCCGGCCGCAAGCAATTGGCGTGCCGGGTGGGATCCGAACAGCGGCATCGGCCCGATCCGTCGCCGGAGATGGCGGCGGAGCAGCCACAGTTCGCACCAGCTGCCGCAGACCGCGCCGATCGCCAGTCCGGCAGCCCCGATGCGGTGCAGGTTTTCCGGCCCTGCGCGCGCTGCCGCCGAAGCGATCGACAGCTGCGCGGTGTCGACACGCACGATGCCTTGTGTTCCCGCCTGCCACGCATCCAGTGGCAGCATGATTGTGACGCCGATCGCCAGCGCGATGCCGACGCGAACCAAGCTCAGCAGTGCCGGCGTGCGCGCGTCACCTCCGCCGTAGAGCACCGACTGCAGCAACCGTGAAGCGGTCGCCGCCGGAAGCGCCAGCGAGTAGACGGCGAGCACGATGCCGACCTGTACGACCGCATCGGCGTCGAAACGTCCGCCGCTGAAGACGATGCCGACGACCGTGTCACCGAGGACGACGAAGGCGACGGTTGTCGGCAGGACGAAGAACGCAACGCGACGCAGGCCAGCGTCCACACGCGCCAGAACGGCGTCAGCATCGGTCGCATCGATCGTGGAAAGGGCCGGGAGTTCGGCGGCCGCGACGCTCATCCCGAAGAGCGCGATCGGCAGCAGGTAGAGCGTTTGCGCATAGCCGAGGGCAGAGACAGCGCCGAATGCGAGCAGCGATGCCGCGAGCAGGTCGAGGTAGCTGGCGATCTGGATACCGCCGCGGCCGGCGACGACCTGCCCGAAACGGCGCACGACATCGTCGAGCCCGGAGACGCTACGCAGGCCGATGTGGCCGAGCCCACCGCCGAGGCGCAGCACGACCGGAAGCTGGACGAAAAATTGCAGGCCCGATCCGACGACCGCGCCCCAGGCCATCGCAGTCGCGAGATCCGTCTCCGCAGTCGTCGTGATCGCTGCAACCGCGACGGCCGTGACGATGGCAACGTTCCACAACACCGGGGCGACATACGACAGGAAGAAGCGGCGATGGGAGTTGAGAATCGCCAGGCACCACGCGGAGAGGACGAGCAGGCCGACGCCCGGCGCCAAAATGCGCACCAGCGTGACGGTGAGTTCGAACCGCGTCGTGCCCGGAACGAATCCCCACGCGAGCACCCGCGTGACGCCTTCGGCGAACGTCATCGTAAGGGCGACGACCACGCTGACGATCGAGAACAGGAGGCTGACGACCGCTGCGGCGAGGCGACGTGCGTCGTCGCGCCGTCCATCGGCCAGAAGTTGGCTGTACACCGGGACGAACGACGCGGACAAGACGCCTTCACCCAACAGGTTCTGCAAGACATTGGGGACGCGGAGTGCAGCCCGGAATGCTTCGGCGCCGGCGCCCAGCCCGAGGAATCGGGCGGTGATGACCTCTCGTGCCAGGCCACTGAGACGCGACAGCAGGATCCCCGCCGCGACAGCTGTCGAACTGCGGCGCAGGTCGTCTTTGCCCGGAGAACGCCCCGGATCGTCGCGCTGACGCAATCCCGACCTTCGAATGTCGTGGTGTGCGCAGCCTACTGAGGTGTCCTCCAACGCTTGGGACGCTCCGCGAGTGTTCTGGCACCGACGTGTGCGCACCAATCGGTGAACCGGCCATGGTCTGTGCCGTCAAACCGCAGATCCTGCAGTGATTCGGTCAGCTCGACGTCGGTGCGCAGTCGTGCCAGGTCGCGATACAGATGCGCATCGTCAAGCCGCTGACGCAGCGTGGTCTGCAGGCGTTCTGCCCCGCGGATGTCGATGTCCCAGGACGTGTCGAGCGGGATGTCGTCGATGTGGCCGTACCGGTCGAGCAGCCTGGCGGCGGTCTTGGCACCAAAGCCGGGGATGCCGGGAATGCCGTCGGCGGCATCCCCGACGAGACCGAGGTAGTCGGGAATCTGGCGGGGACCGACACCGAACTTGGCGCGCACTGCAGGTTCGTCGATCTCACGCCCGCGAGCCCGGTCGACCTGCACGATCCGGCGGCCATCGACGACCTGGGCAAGATCCTTGTCGGGCGTACAGATGCGGACTTGTGCCGTCTGTTCGCGCCAGAGCACCGCAGCCGTCGCCAGCGCGTCGTCGGCCTCGACCGTGTCCATCGGCCAGACGGTGATCCCGACCGCGCGGACCGCCTCCTCGGCGAGGTCGAACTGTGCCAGCAGCTCCTCATCGACGCCTGCCGAGGACTTGTAGCCGGCGAACTGCGCGTTTCGGAAACTCTCGATCGGGTGGTCGAATGCGACCGCAATGTGGGTGACGTGTTCGTCGCCATCGTCGAGCAGCGCGAGAAGTGAGCGTGCCAGGCCGACGGAGGCCTTGACGTTTGCGCCCGAAGGGTCGGTGCGGCCGGGGCCGGGGGAGTAGTGGGCACGAAAGAGCTCGTACGTGCCGTCGACGAGATGGAGCCGCGGTGCGGTGGGCATCAGTGCGCTCTCTGCTGATCGGTGTCACGCTACCGTCGTGCCCGTGATGCGACGCGACGTAGCGTTCGAAGGGGATCGCGCCGGGCGTGCAGAATCGATGCCGGCCGATGGCACCGCTGTCCTTCGATGGGCGCGACCGCCGCGCGCCCTCGGCCGCAGTCCTTGGGCGTTTCCCGATCCGCGATCGGCCGACGAGGACGGGGTTGTCGGCGTTGGCGCGGACCTGCATGTCGCGACGCTCGTCGATGCCTATCGGCAGGGGTTGTTCCCCTGGCCGCATGCTGATTTGCCGTTGCCATGGTTTTGTCCCGATCCGCGTGGTGTCATCCCTGTAGACGAAATGCATGTCTCGCGTAGCCTTCGGCGACGGCTCCGCACCTGTGGCTGGACGGTGACGGTCGATGAGGCATTCGCCCAGGTCGTCGAGCAGTGTGCGGCGGAACGTGATGACGGCACGTGGATCACGACCGACATGGCGCGGGCCTACGCCGAGCTGCACCGATTCGGCTGGGCGCACAGCATCGAAGTGTGGGACGGTTCGTCGCTCGTTGGTGGCGTCTACGGCGTCCAGGTCGGCGGTGTCTTCACGGGGGAATCGATGTTCCATCGGCAGAGCGACGCATCCAAAGTCGCGCTCATCGCCTTGGCATCACGATTCGCTGTCGCGGGAGGCGAAGTCATCGACGTGCAGCTGACGACGCCGCACTTGGCGACGATCGGAGCACGCGACATCGATCGGGACACGTTCCTGCGAACGCTTGCGCGGCTTCGGGACCGCAACGTTCGATTCGCCCTCGATCCGTTGCCGGCATCGACGATGGCAATGCTCGGGCGCATCGGGCACACTGCGCGATGAGGCCGCCGAGTCCGGCGCAACCTCAAGTCTCGTGCGACGATGGATCATGCCCGTGTGGGCGGCGCTGCGCCGACCACGCCGCGGCAACCGCCGCACACACCGCAGTGGAGTGATCGTGACGTCAATCGACCGACGCTATCCAGATGCCGACTTCGAGGTGTGCGACCTCGATCTCGCCGAGTGGGGTCGCAAGGAGATCGCGCTCGCCGAGCGCGAGATGCCGGGCCTTATGGCGCTGCGTGAACGCTATGCGGACACGCAACCCTTGGCGGGGGCGCGGATCGCCGGTTGCCTGCACATGACGGTGCAGACGGCCGTGCTGATCGAGACATTGCAGGCGCTCGGAGCGAGTGTTCGCTGGTCGTCGTGCAACATCTTCTCAACCCAGGACGAGGCTGCAGCGGCGATCGCTGCGACTGGCACGCCGGTCTTCGCCTGGAAGGGCGAAACCGAGGACGAGTACTGGTGGTGTGTCGAACAGACGCTGCAGTGGCCGGACGGTTCCGGACCGACGTTGCTGCTCGATGACGGCGGGGACCTCACGGCGTACGTGCACGAGGAGCGCACCGACCTCATCCCCGACATCTTCGGTGTCTCCGAAGAGACAACCACCGGCGTCAAGCAGCTGCGTTCGTGGCAACGCGCAGGAACCTTGCGCATGCCGGCGATCAACGTCAACGACTCGGTGACGAAGTCGAAATTCGACAACCTCTACGGGTGCCGTGAGTCGCTTATCGACGGCATTAAGCGTGGTACGGATGTCATGATCGCCGGCAAGGTCGCCGTCGTCGCGGGCTACGGAGACGTTGGCAAGGGATGCGCTCAGGCGCTCGACGGCATGGGTGCGACCGTCTATGTCACCGAGATCGACCCGATCAATGCGCTGCAGGCGGCGATGGAGGGATTCCGGGTCGTGACGATGGACCAGATCGTCTCCGAGGCGGACATCGTCGTGACGGCGACGGGAAACATGCGTGTCGTGACGCGTGATCACGTGCTGGCGATGAAGGACCACGCGATTCTGTGCAACATCGGCCATTTCGATACCGAGATCGAAACTGCCGCGTTGCGTGAGTATCCGTGGACGAACATCAAGCCGCAGGTCGACCTCGTGCATCTGCCGAACGGGCGCTCGGTGATTCTGTTGTCCGAGGGCCGACTGGTCAATCTCGGCAATGCGACGGGACACTCGTCGTTCGTGATGTCCGCGTCGTTCACGAACCAGGTGCTGGCACAGATCGAGCTGTGGACGAACCACGACCAGTATAAGAACGAGGTCTCGGTCCTTCCCCGCCATCTCGACGAGGAGGTCGCACGCCTGCATCTCGAACGGATCGGTGCGACGTTGACGCAGCTGACCGACGAGCAGGCCGAATACCTGGGGATCGAGACGGGCGGTCCCTACAAGGATCCGTCCTACCGGTACTGACGCCACACATCGTCCGGTGGTGGGTCACCAGGCGAGTGCGTCGCTGATCCGGCGGATGCCTGTGTCGAGGTCGTCGTCGCTGAGCGCGTATGACAGCCGGGCGTAGCCGGGCGCGCCGAACGCTTCGCCGGGGACGATTGCGACGTTGGCAACGTCGAGCAGCGCCGTTGCCAGGTCGAGCGTAGAGGTGACCGTCGTGTTGCCGATTCGACGGCCGAGTGCGCCCGCGAACGACGGGAAGACGTAGAACGCGCCTGCTGGATCGACAACGTCCACACCATCGATGCTGCTCAGCAGGTCGACGGCGAGCCTGCGGCGCCGATCGAACGCGTCACGCATCTCGTCCACTGCGTCTTGCGGCCCGGTGCGCGCCGCAAGCGCTGCCGCCTGGGAGACGTTGGCGACGTTCGACGTGACATGTGAATGGAAGCGGTTGATACCGGCAGCCATCTCTTCCGAGGTGATCGACCATCCGACCCGCCATCCGGTCATGGCGTACGTTTTGGCGACACCGTCGACGACGATGATTCGCTCCGCATCGTCGACGAGTGCGGGCATCGACGCGAACGTCGCGTCGCCGTACACGAGTTCGGCATAGATCTCGTCGGTGATCACCCAGATGCCGCGCGCTGCGGCCCACGCGCCGATCGTGGCGATCTCGTCCGGCGGATACACCGCGCCCGTCGGGTTCGACGGCGACACGAAAACCAGCGCACGCGTCCGCTCGGTGACATGTGCGTCGAGCGTTTCGACGGATGCACGGAAGCCCGTCGAGGCGTCGGTCGGTACCGCGACGGGGATTCCACCGGCGAGGCGGATCTGCTCGGGGTAGCTGACCCAGTACGGGGCCGGAACGAGAACTTCGTCGCCGGGCTCGATTAGCGCCATGAACACGTTGTAGAGCGCATGCTTCCCGCCGTTGGCGACAACCACCTGCTCCGGGCGCACGTCCTTGCCGGTTCGCCTCGACTGCTGTGCGGCGATCGCTTCGCGCAGTTTGGGGAGTCCCGCGGTCGGCGTGTACTTGTGCAAGACGGGATCGGTCGCGGCACGTTGCGCGGCTTCGACAATATGCGCGGGGGTGGGGAAGTCCGGTTCGCCGGCACCGAAGCCGATCACCGGAACGCCTTCGGCGCGCAGCGCGTTGGCGCGTGCCGACACCGACAGGGTGGGGGACTCGGCGATCGCGGCGACGCGTCGGGACAGGCTCACCATGCTCTCACTGGTCGCGGGACACTGGATGCGAAGCGTAATCCACTCCTCGATGTGCGAAGTTGCGGGGGACGTGTTTCACTTCGAGTGCCGGACACCCACCGGCATCACGCTGCGCTTCGCGCCCCGCCACCGTCCGTGTGAGGTCATGCCATGTCCGACGTCGTCATCCCCGCGTCGATGTTGCCCGCTGACGGTCGGTTCGGATCAGGACCCAGCAAGGTCCGGCCGGAGGCGGTGCAGCATCTGGCCGCGATTGCCGACGGGGTGCTGGGAACGTCGCACCGGCGCGAGCCGGTCCGTGCCCAGGTCGGGCGTCTGCGCACCGCGCTCGCAGCGCTCTACAAGCTTCCCGACGACTACGAGATCCTCGTGACTGTGGGCGGGGCAACGGCCTTCTGGGAGAGCTTGACGTTTGGGTTCGTCGAGCGCCGCGCCCGCCACTACGTCTTCGGTGAATTCGGCGGCAAGTTTGCGGCCGCCACCGCGGCCGCGCCGTTCCTCGAGGCACCCGAACGCGTGGAGGCCCCGTTCGGCGAGCGGCCAGACCCCTCGCCGGCGCCGGATTGCGACATCCAGGCCTTGACGCACAACGAGACATCGACCGGCGTGATGATGGACATCCGGCGTGTCGACGACCGGCTCGTTGTCGTCGACGGGACATCGGCTGCTGGTGGCCTCTACGTCGACCCGTCCCAGGTCGACGTCTACTACTTCAGCCTTCAGAAGGGGTTTGCGTCGGAGGGCGGTCTGACCGTGGCGTTCCTGTCTCCCGCGGCGGTCGCACGTGTCGAACAGATCGCCGCGTCGAACCGCTACATCCCGAAGTTTCTCGACATCTCCACCGCACTCGAGAACAGCCGCGACAACCAGACGTACAACACGCCGAGCATCTCGAGTGTCATCCTCGCCGCGCACCAGGCGGAATGGATGCTTGAGACGTTCGGCGACCTTCGCGGCGTCGCGGACGCCCAGGCGACCAAGGCATCGATTGTCTACGACTGGGCCGAGGCGCGCGACTGGGCGACGCCGTTCGTCGCCGGATCGTCGGTCCGGTCACACGTCGTGGCGACCGTCGACATGCTCGGCAACGTGGACGCGGATGCGGTCAATGCCGCGCTGCGGGCGAACGGCGTCCTCGACACCTTCGCCTACCGGGGGCTGAAGCGGAACCAGTTGCGCATCGCGCTCTTCGCCGCGATCACCGCCGACGATCTGCGTGCCTATACGGCGTGCGTCGATGAGGTCGTCCGACAGCTGTATGGCGATCGCGCGATCGACTGACCATCCAGTTCAGCCGTCAGCGCGTCCACGCAGGAACCGTTCGACTTCGGCGGCGATCTCGTCGCCCGAGGGAACGTCGAATGCGGACATCGGTCCCAGGCCGTTCGGAGTGTCGTCGTCGGCACCGTGTTCGGCGTCATACAGACGCTCGAGCTGGGTGATGTGTTCGCTCACCTCGTCGGACGACTGGGTCGCCAGGTCGAGGCGGGCACGATTCGCTTCGATCTCTTCGTCGAAGACGGCATGGTTCGCCGGTGTCCCCAGCAGCGACGACAGGCGTTCGAGCAGCGTCCGCGACGCTTCCGGATAGTCGCCGGCGACATAATGGGGAATCCGTACCCACATGCCGAGCGTCGAGATCTTCGTCTCGGCCAGCTGGTGTTCCAGTGCAACCTGGAACGACGCCGGAACGACGAGCGATTCGTGCGTGCGGCCGACCGCCTCGAGGACGCTCTCATCGGTCCCGGTGCAGGTGACCTGCACGGGCCGCGTGTGGGGGATCGGTCCGGGCACACTTCCCAGACCGACATACCGACGCACGTCGAGAGCCCGGGCGAACTCGATGACATCGGCGCAGACCTGTGGCCAGTGAAGGTCGGGCTCGCCGCCCCGAAGCAGCAGAAGTGGCGGTCCCGAAGGCGGGAAGACCGCATCGATCGTCAACTCGGGCCAGGTCAGCGTGCCGAGGACGCCGTCGTCGATCTCAAGACGAGGTCGGCGATCGCGGTAGTCGTACAGTGCGTCGGCGCGGAAGGTGGCCACGCGCTGGTAAGTGAACGCGTCGACAATCGCGTCGCCGGCGGCCGAGCCGCCCGAGCCCGCGTCGGTCCAGCCATCGATCGCGGCCACGAGCACCGGTGGCGTGTCGAAGGTTGGCAGGGGCTGATGCAGGGTGAGAAGTTCCATGGCCGAACCGTACCGTTCCTGCCTGACTCTCCCGGTTACCGTGCGTCCCATCGCCTAAAGCTCGAGACTTGCTGCATGACGTCGATCGCCTCGCCCGTTGCATGGCTGACCAGTTCTTCGGGCATCGCTGCGGTCGAACGCGCCGTCGCCACCCTGAATGCGACCGCACAGCGCGACGACTCCGCACAACTGTTGGCGCTCACCGACGACCTACGGTCGTCGGGGCTCACCGTCGCGCAGGTACGCGTCGTGAGCGAGGCGGCGCGGACTCGTCGCCGGGCGCGGCGCCGATGGCGGCGCGCCGACGAGCTGATCATGACCCGCGACGCGCTCGAGCAGGCATCGGATCCGGGTGTTGCGGCATGGCGGGCACAGCGCGTCGCCGGAACTGACGTGCTTGATGTCTGTGCGGGTGCGGGTGCGGACGCCGTCGCATTCGCCGCGACGGGTGGCAGGGTGGCAGCGTTTGACCGGAATGGCGAGCGGCTGGAGCTGCTCGCTCACCTTGCACGCCTGCATCGCGTCGACGTCGGCCGTGCCATCGCTGATGCCGAGCAGCTGCCCGCGGTCGTGCGGCCGACGATGCATGTGCATGCCGACCCCGGACGCCGCGACGAACAGGGTCGCCGACTGCGTCGCCTCGACGAACTCATTCCGCCGGTGGACGCACTGCGCGTGATCGCTCGCCCCGCATCGAGTGCCAGCATCACCCTGCCACCGGCGGTCGATCTCGCGGACCCCGCCCTCGCCGGTGGTGAAGTCGAGTTCGTACAGGTCGGCCGCTCCCTGGTGGAAGCCGTCCTGTGGCTCGGTGCGGCCAGACACGCGGGCGTTCTCGCAACCGCAACCGTGCTCGACGACGACCCCGCCGGCCTCGACGATGCGTTACCGGCGCGTGCGACAATGTCGCGGACATCGGCGGTCGACGCGGTCGCCGCCGGGCCTGTGGGCGCGTTCATCGTCGACGTCGCCCCGGCCGCGATCCGTGCGCGCCTGCACGATGCGGTCGCCCGCCAGATCGCCGCACATCGCGTCACCGAATCGCGCGCCGTATTGACCACCGATGTCCTACCACCGTCGTCTCCGTGGTACGCGGTTCGCGAGGTCGAACAGGTGTTGCCCGCTCGGCCCAAACGTGTTCGCGCCTGGCTTCGTACCGTCGACGAGCTTCCGGTCGAGGTCGTGCTCCACGGTGTTGACGCGGATCCGGAGGCCTGGTGGCGCGGTCTGGGGCAGCCGCCGCGCGGACCCAACGGCCGACGTATCGAGATCTTGCGCACCACCACGGGGGCGATCGTGATTGCGACTCGTGCACCACGAGCGCACTGACCTGTGGCGTTACGACGCAGATCCGCATCAGCGTGCTTGCTCTGCCCGATACGATACGTGGCATGAATGAAATGATGACTCCAGCTGCAGGTGGCACCGCGACCGTTGAGGTGCCGCAAAGCCGCGCTTGCACCCGGTGCGACGCCGATCAGACGCTCGTGGCTGTCGAGCGTGGGCTCGGCAAGTACCACTGCGGGCATTGCGAACTCGTCGTCGGGTTCGATCTGGAGGCCGAACCGGCCGAATTCCTGATTTCGCGGGGATTGCCGAGCCGCTACACGAAGGATCTGTTCGGCAGCCGATTGCTGTCGAGCGAACGCCGGCTGCCGTAGCTTGCAAGCCAGTTCCGGCGTCTTCACCGATGGCTCTGCCATACCGAATCCTGGGCCAGGTGGCTGGGGCGCGGTGTACGTGGTCGATGACGAGATCGTCGACGAAGCGTGGGGGAGTGCGCCGAACACGACGAACAATCGCATGGAGCTGACCGCGCTTCTCCGCGGCATCGAGTTGGTGCCCGTCGGGATCGCCGCGACTCTCTACTCGGACTCGAATCTGGCCGTGCGGACGGTCAACGAATGGGCGCCCGGCTGGGAGCGGCGGGGATGGCGGCGCAAGACCGGCCCGGTCGAGAATCTCGATCTCGTCCGTGCGCTGCTCGAAGCCCTGCGTCAACGGCCGGAGCTCACGGTCGCCTGGATCAAGGCACACGCAGGGCATCGGTGGAACGAACATGCGGATCGGCTCGCCAACGATGCCGCGCGTCGCGAGGTCGACGCAGGCGCCTGACGCCCGTCTCGACTGTTGCCGTTCTCACCATTGGTCGTGCGGTTCGGTCGGCGCGAGCAGTTCAATCGTCGTGCCGCGGACGGCGGGGTCGATGGCCGTGGGCACAACGATGACTTCATCGACGCCGGTCTGGGTGGCGAATGCCTCGAGCGTGTGACGCGCCGTGTCGGCATCGCCGAGCGCCGTGTGGGTGAACCGTTCTTCGACGGCATGCCCAGCCGGGCCCAACAGTGCCGCGTCAAGCTCGACGTCGTCGAGTGCGTGACCGCCCCGAAGGATCCGGCGGGCCCATGCGCGCCGCGCGGCGGCGAAATGGCTCTCCGCTTCGTCGGCGCTCGTGGTGGCGATCGCGTTGATTCCGGCGAGCACGAACGGCTCCGGATGTGTCGCCGAGGGCCGGTAGTTCGTGCGATAGAGCGTGATCGCCTCGGTGAGCGCGGCGGGCGCGAAGTGCGATGCGAACGCGTAGGGCAGCCCGAGTGCGGCAGCGAGTTGCGCACCGGCGAGCGACGATCCCAAGATCGTTACGGGCACGTGTGTGCCGCGGCCGGGGATGGCGTGGACGCCCTCGACGGCCGATTCATCGCCGAGAAATCCCAGCAGCTCCTGGACGTCGCGGGGGAAGGTCACCGCCGCATCAGGGGTTCGACGCAACGCCTGCAACGTGCGTTGGTCGGTGCCGGGTGCACGGCCGACACCGAGATCGATGCGTCCAGGGTGCAGCTCGGCGAGCGTGCCGAACTGTTCGGCGATGACGAGCGGTGCGTGGTTGGGCAGCATCACGCCTGCGGCGCCGAGACGGATTGTCTGTGTGTGGGCGGCCACATGGGCGATCAGCACCGCGGTTGCTGCCGAGGCGATTGCCGGCATGTTGTGGTGTTCGGCGTACCAAACGCGCCGGTAGCCGTGCGTCTCGGCGGTTTGCGCGAGGTCGACACAGCGGTGAAGACTCGAAGAGATCGTGGCTCCGGGCGTTACCGGAGCGAGATCGAGTACCGACCGGGGCGTCGTCATGCCACGCCCAGCGCACGCGCTGCGGCGGTGATCACCGCGCCGACGAGGACCACGACAGCGAACGGTGCACGGAACACGACGGCGATGCCCGCAGCGGCGACGCCGAGCGCGCGCGCATCGAGTGCAAGGGCGGTGCCGTCGCCGAGCGTCTGGCTGGCGACCAGCGCCGCGAGTAACGCCGCGGGAAGTAGATCGGCAATCGTTCGTGCACGCTCGGGCAGCTGGCGACCAGCGGAGAGCAACGGACCGGCCGCCTTGAGCAGGTAGGTGCCGGCGGCAAGAACGAGTAGCGCGGCGATGATCATTCGTCGTCCATCACTTCGGCAACTTCGGGGAGCGTGGCGCGGAGTGAATCGGCGTTGGTCGGGCGACTGAACGGTAGGGCGACGATCGCACCGATGCCGGCGGCGATGATCGGTACGCCGGGTGGGACGAAGGGCGTCAACGCAAGTGCGAGACCGGCGCCGACGGCCGCGGCAATGCGGCCGGCACGATGACGGAGCCACGGCGCCAGAAGTGCGAGGAACCCGGCTGGGAACGCCGCGTCGAGCCCGAATCGTTCCGGTTGCCCGATCAGTTGCCCGCCGTAGGCGCCGAGCGCGGTCGCGCCGATCCACGCGACGACGACCGCCCATGCAGCGATGCGGAACCGACGTGCCGTGTCCTCTCGCGGGCCTGCCAGGCCGAGTGCGACCGATTCGTCGACGACCAGGTAGCCGTCGAGCGCCCGCCGCGCCGCATGCGCGCGAGGGAGATACGGCGCTATGGCGTACCCGAACGCGAGATAGCGGACGTTGAGGAGCAAGCCGCCGAGCGCGCCTGCCCACGGGCTGCCTCCCGCGGCCAGGACCCCGACGAACGCGAACTGTGATCCGCCGGCGAGCACGATGATGCTTGACACCGTCGCCAGCAATGGCGACAGCCCCGCAGTGACCGCAAGCACGCCGTACGACAACCCGTAGGCCCCGACGGCGATGCCGATGGGGACCGCCGCGACCACGACCGGATCACTTGTGGCGCGCCGCAGAGCTGTTCGGAATACAGACCGCATAGGTCGGTATTCTGCACGAGCGTCACCCGCTGTGCCCAATCCACGTGTTCGGTGTGCGTTCGGTGCACGGAACGCAGCGTTCGGTGCGCCAGGCATGACTACGCTTCCAACCGTCAGGGAGGCGGGAATGGATCGCCAAGGTGCGTCACCGGTACCCGATGACGACCCGGCACGCGTTCGCGCGCGCATCGCGGCCACGGTCCGTGCGTTGCGCCAAGATGCTGGTCGAAGCCTCGCCGACGTGGCGCTGGCCGCGGGCATCGGCAAGTCGACCCTGCATGCGATCGAGTCGGGCGAGGCGAATCCGGGCATCGAGACGTTGTGGTCCCTCGCTCGAGCGCTCGACGTGCCGTTCGGTCGCCTCCTCGACGTACCCGCTCCGCAGGTGCGTGTGATCCGTGCCGGGTCCGGTCCGCGCGTCGGCTCCGAGTCGGGGGCGATGGAGGCACAACTGCTGGCGATGTCGTCACCGGGATCACGGACCGAGTTGTACGTCGTTGCCGTAGCCGACGGTGTTCCGCATCCCGCAGAACCCCATGCGCCGGGGACCATCGAGCACGTGCTGGTCACGGACGGACTCCTGCGTGCCGGGCCGCGTGCCGATCCTGTCGAGCTCGCCAAGGGTGACTTCGCGTCATTTCCGGGTGACGTTGCCCATGCGTACGATGCGCGAGAACCCGAGACGCGTGCGGTGCTCGTGATCGAGTATCGCGGCCGCGGCTGACGCGCCGGTTCACCCGCCTTCGGGACTGTGGCCGTTGCGAAGGGTGATCGCATTCGCGGTCGTGGTCAGCCGGTCGATGGCGTCCTCGGCCAGTGGTCCGAGATGTCGGCACATCGCGACCTCAGCGGCATCCGCCTCGCCGGAGCGGATCGCCTCGACGATGGCACGATGCTCATCGATCACTTGCGTCGGGCGGCCCGGCTTGGACAGACCGACTTCTCGCGCCTTGCCGTACAGCGGTTGAAGTGCGCGGTCGACCATTTCGAGTACTTGGTTGTGCGCCGCCTGGGCAATCGCATGATGAAACTTCGCGTCGGCTTCGACGCCGAGCGCTTCGTTGACCAAGATGGCGTGTTCCATCTCGGTGCGTGCCGCGTCGATCCGATCGAGATCGTCGCTTCCCGCCCGTTGCGCCGCGGCGCGGGCAGCGGCGACCAAGAGGGG
>JBBDSV010000066.1:0-4938 GCA_040904785.1 Nitriliruptoraceae bacterium | reverse complement strand
AGGCGACGGCCAAGAAGGCGACGGCCAAGAAGGCGACGGCCAAGAAGGCGACGGCGAAGAAGGCGACGGCGAAGAAGGCGACGGCGAAGACGGCGACGGCGAAGAAGGCGACGGCGAAGAAGGCGACGGCGAAGAAGGCGACGGCGAAGAAGGCGACCGCAGCTGCGCCGGTGTCGCGCACGCTCGACGTGCTCGATCGCGGCGGGGCGAAGGTCGGCACCGTCGATCTGCCCGAGGAATGGTTCGATGGGCCGGTGAACGTGCCGGTGATGCACCAGGTGGTCACCGCGCAGCTCGCTGCGGCGCGGCAGGGCACGCACAAGACCAAGACACGTGCAGAGGTCGCCGGCGGTGGCCGCAAGCCGTGGCGCCAGAAGGGCACCGGTCGCGCTCGCCAGGGCTCGATCCGCTCGCCGCAGTGGGTCGGCGGCGGTGTCGCCCATGGCCGCGTCCCCAAGGATTGGTCGGTGCGGGTCAACAAGAAGGTCAAGCGCGCCGCGTTGCGGTCGGCGCTGGTCGACCGTGCCCAGTCGGCTGCCGTGCGCGTCGTCCGCGATCTCGCCTATGAGGCGCCGCGTACCAAGGACGCGTTGGCAACATTGGACGCCGCTGGCGCCGACGGCAAGGTGCTCGTCGTCCTCGCGGACCGTCACGACGCGACGTTCCGGTCGCTGCGCAACGTGCAGCGCGCCCACGTGCTCGTCGTCGACCAGCTCAACACGCACGACGTGCTCACAAGCGATGTCGTCGTGTTCGAGGAGGCGGCGTTAGAGCTCATCGGCACCGGCCGCCGGGCCAGCACGCCCGCGACCCAGGAGGTGGACGCATGAAGGACCCCCGCGACGTGATCCTGCGACCGGTCATCTCCGAGAAGAGCTACGGCCTGCTCGACGACAACAAGTACACCTTCGTCGTCGACCGGCGGTCCAACAAGACCGAGATCAAGCAGGCGGTCGAGTCCATCTTCGGCGTGAAGGTCACCAGCGTGAACACGATGAACCGTGCCGGCAAGCGCAAGCGCCGGGGACTGGTCGTCGGCAAGCGCCCGGATGTCAAGCGCGCGATCGTCACCGTCGCCGACGGGGACGAGATCGAACTCTTCGGTACCGGGCTCTGACGCCGCGCGAAAGGCAGTAGCACCATGGCCATCCGTAAGTACAAGCCGACTTCGCCCGCGCGTCGCGGTGCGTCGGTGAGCGACTTCGCCTCGATCACCCGATCGGGTCCGGAGAAATCGTTGCTGGCGCCGTTGTCCCGCAAGTCGGGGCGCAACGTCCATGGGCGCATTACCAGCCGGCACCGCGGCGGAGGACACAAGCGCAAGTACCGCGTCATCGACTTCCGTCGCAACAAGGACGGGGTTCCTGCGTCGGTCGCCGCGATCGAGTACGACCCGAACCGGTCGGCCCGCATCGCCCTGCTCCACTACCACGACGGGGAGAAGCGCTACATCCTGGCGCCCAAGAACCTGCTCGTCGGCCAGCTCGTGGAATCGGGCGCCGACGCGGACATCAAGACCGGCAACGCGCTGCCGCTGCGCAACATCCCCGTGGGCACGACGGTGCACGCGGTCGAGATGCGGCCCGGAGGTGGCGCGAAGCTTGGGCGTTCCGCCGGCGCGGCGATCCAGCTGCTCGCCAAGGAAGGCGCGCAGGCGGCGGTCCGTCTGCCGTCCGGTGAGATCCGTCTCGTCGACGCGCGCTGCCGGGCGACGGTCGGTTCCGTCGGCAACGAGGAGCACGAACTGATCAGCCTCGGCAAGGCCGGTCGCTCGCGCTGGAAGGGTGTGCGCCCGCAGACGCGCGGTGTCGCGATGAACCCCGTCGACCACCCGCTCGGCGGTGGTGAGGGCAAGGCCTCAGGCGGCCGCCATCCGGTCGACAAGTGGGGCAACCCCGAGCGCCGTACACGCAAGCGCAACAACCCGTCCAACAAGAACATCATCCGCCGTCGCGGCAAGAACCGGAGGCGCTGACCATGCCCCGCTCACTGAAGAAGGGCCCGTTCGTCGACGACCATCTCATGAAGAAGGTCGAAGCACAGAACGCTGCGGGCGAGAAGCGCGTCATCAAGACGTGGTCGCGCCGTTCGACGATCTTCCCCGAGATGGTCGGCCACACGATCGCCGTGCACGACGGCCGCAAGCATGTCCCGGTGTTCGTCACCGAGGCGATGGTCGGACACAAGCTCGGGGAGTTCGCCCCGACCCGCTCGATCAAGTGGTCGGGTGCGGGAGAGAAGCAGGGCATCCGCCGACGCTGATCGTCAGCCGACGTGACGCCGCCTCGCTGAGCGAGGCGCGAAGGAGTGAGAACGATGCAGACGAGGGTCAAGGCGACCGCCAAGTATGTGCGTGTCAGCCCGTCGAAGGTGCGCCAGATCGCGCGCCTGATCGTCGGGCAGCACGTCGATGAAGCGCGGCGCATCCTCGACTTCGCCGACAAGGCCGCGGCACGTCCCGTGCGCAAGGTCTTGGAGTCGGCGATCGCGAATGCGGAGAACAACGATGGGCTCGACCCCGACGAGCTCGTCGTTGCCAACGCGTTCGCCGACGAGGGGCCGACCTTGCGTCGCTACCAGCCGCGTGCCCTCGGACGCGCATATCGCATCCGCAAGCGGACGAGCCACATCACGGTTGTGGTCGCGTCCGCGGAGGAGAACTGACATGGGTCAGAAGGTCAACCCCTACGGATTCCGCCTCGGCGTCACGACCGACTGGAAGTCCAAGTGGATCGCGGACAAGAAGTCCTATGCCGCATATCTCCACGAGGACGACGATGTCCGCCGTTACATCCGTGAGCGTGTCCGCCACGCCGGCGTCAGCCGAATCGACATCACCCGCACGCGGGACAATGTCGAGGTCAGCGTCCAGGCGTCGCGGCCGGGCATCGTCATCGGGCGTCGCGGCAGCGAAGCCGACGCGATCCGTGGCGACCTCGAGAAGCTGACCTCAAAGAAGGTCAAGCTCAACATCATCGAGATCAAGAACCCCGAACTCGATGCGCAGGTCATCTCGTTCAACGTCGCTGAGCAGCTGCGCGGCCGGGTGTCCTTCCGTCGCGCCATGCGCCGGGCGGTCCAGTCGGCGATGAAGGCCGGAGCGAAGGGCATCCGCATCCAGGTCGGCGGCCGCCTCGGTGGTGCCGAGATGAGCCGTGTCGAGTGGTACCGCGAAGGCCGTGTGCCGTTGCACACGCTGCGCGCGAAGGTCGACTACGGGTTCGACGAGGCGCGAACGACATACGGCCGCATCGGTGTCAAGGTCTGGGTCTACACCGGCGACCAGATTGGTTCCGGCGAAGAGGCCGAGGCCCAGCGCGCAATGGATCGTGCCAAGGCGCTCGCCGAAGGCCGCTCCCTCGACGACCGTCCGCGTCGCAAGTCGGCCCGCAAGGCTGCGAGCGTGGCGAAGAAGGTCACCGGGGTTGGGACGCGGCCGAAGGCCGAAGCGCGCGTCGCGGATGCGTCCGCCGACGCGCCGGCGACGGCGCCGGCGACCGACGCGGCGGCCTCGACCGACGAGGCGTCGACGGTGGATGCGGCCGATGCGACGACTGACGCCACCACGGCGACGACCGACGCGGCGACCGACGCCACCACTGCGGCGGCCGACGAGGCGACGACTGAGGTGGCGGAGACCACCGAGGTGGTCGAGCCGACCGAGTCTGCGGAAACCGTTGACGCGGAAGAAGCCACCGAGTCCGCACAGGCCGCCGAGGCGAGCGATGCGGAGACGGGTGACGATTCGTCGGATGACGACGAGACGAAGGCAGGTGACGCCTGATGTTGGCGCCCAAGCGGGTTCGACACCGCAAGCAGCACCGGCCACGGCCGCTCAAGGGGCTGTCGAAGGGACATACCCAGGTCTACGTCGGTGACTACGGCCTCATGGCGACATCGCCGGGCTGGATCACCGCGCGTCAGATCGAGTCGGCCCGTATCGCGATCACGCGTGCGATCAAGCGTGGCGGAAAGGTCCGGATCACGATCTTTCCGGACCGTTCGATCACCAAGAAGCCGCTCGAGACGCGCATGGGATCCGGCAAGGGCACGCCCGAGCACTGGGTCGCGGCCGTTAAGCCAGGGCGAGTCATGTTCGAACTGTCCGGCGTGACCGAGGAGCTCGCGCGCGAGGCGATGCGCAAGGCGTCGCACAAGCTGCCGGTCAGGACCAAGTTCGTGATGCGTGAGGAGGCGGGCGAATGATGACCGCTACTGAGCTGAGAGAGCTCCCTGACGACGAGCTGCGCCAGCAGCTCGCCGAAGGCAAGGAAGAGTTGTTCAACCTGCGCTTCCAGAATGTCACCGGCCAGCTCGACGACCCCCGACGGATCAAACAGGTCAAGCGCGAGATCGCGCGCGTGCTCACCGTGATGCGGGAGCGCGAGATCGCGGCCGCACAAGAACTCGAGGCATGATGATGGCAGAAGCGACCACACGCAGCACGCGCAAGGAACGTCAGGGCGTCGTCGTGTCCGACACGCAGGACAAGACGATCATCGTGCGCGTCGACCGGTTCACGACCCATCCGCTGTACAAGAAGACGATGCGGCAGTCGAAGAAGTACCACGCGCACGATGAGGCCAACGAGGCCAAGGTCGGCGACACGGTGCTCATCTCCGAGACGCGGCCGATGTCCAAGCTCAAGCGGTGGCGTTTGGCGCAGATCGTCGAGCGTGCCAAGTAGTCGGCGACCGCCTCACCCGCACGCACCGCAAACGCAAGAGAGACCACGATGATTCAGACGGAGTCGCGACTCAAGGTCGCGGACAACTCGGGCGCCCGCGAGGTGCTCTGTATCCGCGTGCTCGGCGGATCCGGGCGACGCTACGCGTCGGTCGGTGACGTGTTCGTCGGCACGGTCAAGCAGGCGATTCCCCAGTCGAATGTCAAGAAGGGGGAGGTCGTCCGCTGTGTCGTCGTTCGCACGTCGAAGGA
>JBBDSV010000065.1:94099-111394 GCA_040904785.1 Nitriliruptoraceae bacterium | reverse complement strand
GGCCCGGCGCGCACGAGGTCGACGACCTGGTCGCGGGTCAGCTGCCAGGATGCGTCCACTTGGTGTCGACGCGCGAGCGTGCAGAGGTCAGTAAACGCGTCGACGATTCCGTCTGCCTTGTTGTCGTCGACACGCAGCAGTCCAAGTGGACCGACGAGTTCCCGTTGATGACCGGCACGCGGCGTCGCCAGAACAACGTGACCACCCGGTCGCAGCACGCGAACAGCTTCAGCGGGATTGCGGGGCGAGAACACGTGGAGCACGACGTCGGCGATGCCACTGCGGACCGGCCAGGACCTCCACACGTCGGCTCGTACCGCGACCATGCGCCGATGCGCGCGTGCCGCGCGTTGGATCGCGGCGCGTGACAGGTCGAGCAGGATGCCACCGGCGTCGGCACGTGCGTCGAGTACGGCAGCGGTCGCTGTCCCGGTGCCACCACCGGCGTCCACCAGCACCGGCCCGTCGGCGGTCGGCGGTGCGTCACCGGCGTCGAACGCCTCGAGGACTTCGCGAGTGACCGCCTCCACGACGGGCGCGTACACGCCCGAGGCGACCAGCCGTTCGCGAGCGGCGACCATTGCGCCGTCGTCACCGCTCGTGGCGTGACCGGCGACAAGCAGCGGTAGGTAGCCGTGCCGTGCGATGTCGAAACTGTGCGCGCTCGCGCACGCCACCCGCGCCTCGACGTGTTGCAAAGGCTCGGCGCATCGGGGACACGCGAGGTGGCTGAGCAGCGCCGGATTCGGCACCCGTGACATGCATACCTCCTTGCTGTCGACCGCGCTGGCCGTCGGCGCCGAGCACGTCGTATCTCTGGCTCGCTGAGTCGTTCGGATACGCGCTGTGGTGGACGAGGACCATACGCTGGTTTCCATGCGATTCACCAAGGCACATGGCACCGGCAACGACTTTGTCGTCATCGCCGACTTCGGCGACGACCTCGTGTTGACGCCTGCCCTCGTGGTCGCCCTGACCGACCGCCGCAACGGCATTGGCGGAGACGGGGTGCTCCGGCTCGGCGCACCGAGTGCGGGTGGCGATGTGTTCATGGATTACCGCAATGCGGACGGATCGGTCGTCGAGATGTGCGGCAACGGCGTGCGAGTCGTCGCCAAGCACGTGCTCGATCACGGTCTCGTGGCGGTCGACGGCGACGCAGTGCTCGTCGAGACCCGGGCGGGGCTGCGTTCCGTGCAGGTCGAACGCGGCACCGACGGCCGGGTGATCGCTGCGCGCGTCGACATGGGACGGGCGTCGTTCGACCCGTCGTCCGTTCCGTTCGTCACCGATGCGGGTCATCTGTTGCGCCACGATGTCGACATCGATGGCACGACCGTGCCGGTCGCTGTCGTTTCGATGGGGAACCCGCATGCGGTCGTCGTTGTCGACGATGTCGCGACGGCCCCGGTTGCACAGTGGGGGGCACGGCTGCAGGCGCATGATCGCTTCCCCGAACAGGTCAACGTCGGCTTCGCGCGCCCGACCTCGCGGCGGGCGATCGACTTGCGGGTGTACGAACGCGGCGTCGGCGAGACGGCATCGTGTGGCACGGGTGCATGTGCCGCCGTCAGTGCGCTTCACCGCGAAGGGCTACTCGACGACGTCGTCGACGTCCACGTTCCCGGCGGCGTCCTGGAGATCGACCTTCGTGGTTCGACCGTAGTCATGAGCGGCCCGGTCGAGGAAGTCGCGCACGGCGAGGTCGATGCTGCGTGGCTGCGAGCTCGAGGCATCCATGAGTGAACCGTGGGACGGCACGATGATCGAGGCGGAGGAGGAAGAACTGCGCCTGTCACGGTCGGAGCAGCGTCGCCGTCGACGGGATGTCATCGCCGACGACGCGCCCCGCGAGGGTGTGGACATCATTCGCCGGGTCGAGGCCGCGGTGATCGTCGGCGTCGAGCTCGATGAACGGACCGCCGTACAGGTAGAGGCTTCTCTCGACGAGCTCACCAGGCTGCTGGAGACCGCTGGCGCCGATGTCGTCGAGCGGGTCGTGCAGCGCCGAGCGACACCGGACCCGGCGACGTTTCTCGGTCGTGGCAAGGTCGCCGTGCTGCGTGAGATCGCCCACGCGCATGGCGCCGACGCGGTCGTATTCGACGATGAGCTCAGCCCGGCGCAACAGCGCAACCTCGAAGAATCGCTCGGGGTAAAGGTGCTCGACCGGACGATCGTGATCCTGGACATCTTCGCGCAGCATGCACGGTCGCGGGAAGGCAAGGCGCAAGTCGAATTGGCGCAGCTGACCTACCTGCTGCCGCGCCTGCGCGGATGGGGCGCGGCATTGTCGCGGCAGGCGGGCGGTCGTGCTGCCGGCGGGATGGGCATCGGAGGTCGTGGACCGGGGGAGACGCAGCTGGAGGTCGATCGCCGGCGGATCATGCGCCGAATCACGAAGCTCAATCGCGACTTGGCCGACTTCCGGCGCATCCGGCGGACCAAGAGCGCCGAACGCGATCGACGTCATGTCCAGACCGTCGCGCTCGTCGGCTATACGAATGCCGGGAAATCGTCACTGCTCAACCGACTCACCGGCGCCGACGTGCTCGTCGCCAACCAATTATTCGCGACGCTCGATCCCACCGTCCGCCACCTCCCCGTCGGGGATGGCCGCAACATCGTTGTGACCGACACGGTCGGTTTCGTCGCGAAGCTGCCGCACGGGCTCGTCGAGGCGTTCACCTCGACCCTTGAGGAGTCGGCTTCGTCGGATCTCCTCGTGCATGTCGTCGACGCATCCCACCCGGAGGCGGCTGCGCAGATCGCCGCCGTCCATGAGGTGCTCGAAGAGATCGGGGCTCGCGAGGTCGCCGAGATCGTCGCCCTCAACAAGTGTGACGTGGCGCAAGCCGGTGACGTCGACCAACTCGCCCGACACGTCGAACTGGGAACCGGACGCGTGCCCGTGCGTGTGTCGGCGGAGACGGGCATCGGTGTCGACGACCTCATCGACCGCATCGTCGCGGCACTTCCGGCGACGCGTGTGCGCATTACCGGCCATGTGCCCTACGCGCGACAGGACCTCGTGGCGCTTGCGCACCGGAACGGCGCAGTTGTCGTCGAGGAGCACACCGAGTCGGGCACGCGGCTGGTCGCTGACGTCGACGAGGACACCGCGATCGCGCTGCGCGAGTTCCTTGATCCCGATCCGTTCGCCGTCACCCCTGAGTCGTGGGAGGCTCGGACGACCTGATCGTCCCTCGACGGCCCACCGGAGACGTCAGCGCACGTCGCGGAAAACCGTCACGACCTTGCCCATGATCGCAGCTTGCTGATCAGGCAGGACGGGAATCGGCTCGTACGCGGCGTTCGCCGGATCGAGGAACACCTCACCTCGGGGCGTGCGGCGGAAGAACTTGACCGTCGCTTCGCCCTCGATCAGCGCGGCGCACATCTCGCCTTGATCGACGCTTGGTTGCTGGCGGACGACGACGAAATCACCGTCGAACACGCCGGCCTCGATCATTGAATCACCGCGCACACGCAGCATGAACAATTGGCCCTCGCCGACGAGGTCGCGTGGCAGTGCGTAGACCGCATCGACGCGTTCTTCGGCAAGGATCGGTCCACCGGCGGCGATTTCCCCGACCAAGGGAACGTTGCGCGTTGCCTCCGGCCGGCGGGAGAGCGCCGACTCCGGATCGCGACCGAGTTCCAACGCTCGCGGCTTCGTCGGGTCGCGACGCAGATATCCCTTGTCCTCGAGGGTCTCAAGCTGGGCGTGTACCGACGAAGGCGACTTGAGCCCGACGGCGTCGCCGATCTCGCGAACGGACGGCGGATATCCGTGCGCCGCGACGTGCGTGTGAATCATCTCGAGGATCGCCCGCTGTCGTGCCGTCAGATCGCCGGCTGACACCGCGACGTCTATCGACGTGGTTGTCGGGTCGTCGATGGGTTCCGAGCGCATACCGCCTCCTCGCAGGCCATCCGCACCGCGCGGACCGAACTCGTGTTCGGATGGACCGTAGCAGTCCATACCCCGTGATGCGAACATCCGTTCGATTTCTGCTTGACGTCCGAACGGATGTTCGGTTCACTGGGGAACAGGTGTTCGAGTGCTGGTGGGAACGAGCGGTGTCACACCGACGTCTTACGGTTCGCCGACATCGGCACGGAGCAGCACCCGACAACGCGGTGCGACGGGCCGCGAGGGATACAGACGAGGAGCGCGAACGATGAGCAGCATCGCACTGCCGCAGCCACCACCGCGGTTCGCGACGCCGGCGCCGTCATCCGCGAACAGGCGTCTTCGCGTCGTCTCAGCTGATGAAGCTGGGCAGGGGTGGTCGACGCCGGATCGCGCCGGGCGCCGGTTCTTTCTCGTCGTCTTGGCGACCTTGCTCGTCGCCGCGCTCGCTGCGGGCGTGTTCGTCCATCGCGTCCGTTCGACGTCGTTCGCATCGGCGGTGGATGGGTATGTCATGGTCGAGCCCGGTACGACGTTCGACGAAGTCGCGCGGACGACACGTCCGGCGGACCAGGACCTTGCCGCGCATCGCGAAGCGCTGGAAGCGGTCAATGGTGGCGGTGAACTCGGTAGTGCACAGTGGCAGGTCGTGTTCCTCCCCACCCATCCGTGAGGCAAGGTCACGCGAACGATGAGTGCGGCCCGACGCCGCTTCCCCCGTGCGCGTCGGGAGCTGGAGCGTCACGCATGTGACCTCCGGCGGGACGCCGTCCGGTCTTCTGATGCCGGGCGGCGTTTCCGTGTTCGCGGCGCCATCCTGCGCACCGGGTCAGCTTCAGTGTTCGTCGCGGCGTTTCGGCGGCGCATCCTTGCGAAGCTCCGACAGTTCGAGTTCGAAGTCCTCAGGGCCTTGAAAGTTCTTGTAGACGGACGCGAACCGGACGTAGGCCACCGGATCGAGTTGA
Organism: Nitriliruptoraceae bacterium; assembly: GCA_040904785.1. Lineage (GTDB taxonomy): Bacteria > Actinomycetota > Nitriliruptoria > Nitriliruptorales > Nitriliruptoraceae > JBBDSV01. The sequence continues at coordinate 106,513 of JBBDSV010000065.1, read as the reverse complement.
CGGAGGTGCGCGAGCACCTGCAGGCCGACCTGTTCGGATTCGATCTCGCGGTGACCACGCGCACGCAGCGCCGTCTCGATCTCTGTGGCTGCCCGTTCGAGCTCGGCAGGCGCGACACGACCCTTCGCGGCACGCTGCATGCCGTCGAGGACCTTGGAGCGCGTGAATGGAGCTACCGCTCCGGATCGCTTGCGCACGAGGAACGCCGGCTGCTCGATCCGCTCGAACGTGGTGAAACGCGTGGCGCACGACTTGCACTCGCGCCGGCGGCGGATCGCGTCGCCTGTCGGCGTCGGTCGAGAATCGATGACGCGGTCGTCGTTCGCGCCACACTGCGGGCACCGCACGGCGGCTCCTGGATCGGCCTCGCGGTCGTGGCAACGCCACGAACCGGGCGCGAGCACGGTAGATCGCGCCGCGACCGAGTGCGAGCACGCCCAACTCGCGAGCGACGCTGATCGCGGGCACGCGCGGGCGGGGACACGAGTAGCGTTCGCGCGATGACGCATGATTCGGTCGGGCCGGCTGCCCTGGGGATTTCGACGGCGTCCCCGGGGCGAACGGAAGACGGATGGCACGTGCAGCCGCTGACGATTCCTGCCGGGCTCGACGGTCCTCCGGGCATCCTGCAGGGCGGGTTGGCAACCACGCTGCTCATCGACATCGCGCGGCGCGTGGACCCGTTCGGTTCGCCGGTCACCGGGGTGCACGCTCGACTGCTGGCACCGACACCCATCGGTCGCACGATCGATGCGCGCGTCCGCGGTACCGAGGAGGTTGCGGTCAGCGAGGTCGAACTCGTGGATCGCGGGCGGGTACTCGTCTCGGGCACTGTCGAACTCGCCGGCCACGACCCTGCCATGCACGTGCACGACCTCGTCGATATGGCGGCTGGCCCGTTGCCCGACGCGAAACCGCAGACGATGTGGAACACGTGCTGGGTCTGCGGCGCCGAGGCGACCGGACCCTGCGCACAGCGGGTGTTCCCCGGTTGGCGACGAGCAGGCACGGTCGTTTCGGCATGGATGGGCGAAGCCGAGCTCGCCCACGACGGCATCGTCGCGCCGGTGGTGGTTGGTGCCGTTCTCGACTGTCCGGCGACGTGGGCGTGCCGTGACGCCGCTGCCGCCTCTGGCCAGGTCGGCCCCATGCTCGCCGAGTTCATCGTGCGCTTTGTCCGCGATGTCGCCGCCCTCGAGCCATTGCGGATCGTCGGGCACCTCGACGCCGCTGATGGCCGGGTGTTTCGTACGCGCTCCGCGCTCGTCGACGATGACGGCGTCGTCTTTGCTGTCGCGTCCGGTGTGCACGTCGGCGTGCGTGACGCGGTTCGCTGATCGGCCCGTGACCGGTCCGGTGTGCCGGCGCGGCTATTCGTCGGTCGGCTCGACGCGTTCGACCAGGACGCGACGCCCGTGCGTCCCGGTGTCCGCCGACCAGTTGTCGACGAGTTCGAGGCGACCGTCCTCGCGACGCTGCACGCGCGCCCGTCCGCGGCCCGTCACGCGGGTCTCTTTGCGGCCTTCGTCGTCGAGGTGCACGAAGCGATACTGCAGCAGATCGTCGACGAGGATGCCGGCGAGTTCGCCGTCGGCGAATGTGTCGCCGTCATAGCGGGCGATCACACGGCGTCCCTCTTGCAGCACACGAAGGTGCAGACCGCGACCGTGGGGTCCTTCGACTGTCTCATCGAGGTCGAACGTCAAGCCGTGAAGGTCGGCCCCGCGGGCGGCGGCGCGATGGTTTCCCGCTTCCCAGTCGGCTCGCGTGAGGGCGTAGCCCCACTCCGATGCATAGCGGCCGTCCGGATGCGCGAACGAGTCGCGGTAGCGGGCCTCCATGCGGAATCCTGCGGCGTTGAACACGCGCTGCATGGGCACGTTCCGCTCATGTGCCCTGCCGGTCATGCGGTGGAGACCGTCGTCGGCGCTGAAATGGTGGTCGGCGAGTTGGCGCAGAACCTCGCGGCCGACGCCCCGGCCACGGACATGCGGCGCGATCCGCAGCGAGATGCGTGCGTCACCGGTGTCGAGCCCATGCACGAGCGCGAATCCGGACGGACGGCCCGAGACGATGATCGCCCAGCCCCACCGCGCATCCGACGCCCACAGCCCTTCGTCGAGTTCGGCGGCGAGCTTCTCGACGTCCCACCCTTGGCGGGGAGCCAGCGCGGTCGCCGCTTCGTCGTCGGTCCGCGCGACCCACTCCGCATCGTCGGCGACCAGCATGCGCAGATGGACTTCTGCACGGTCGATGCGGCCCGAGGATTCCGGGGCGCGGACGTCGGCGTCGGAAGAAGATCGCGGGGGTGCGGACGGCTCGTCTGCAGGGCTCATGGCGGTCCACCACCGGGTGTCGACGACGGCGTACCGCTTGCGCGGTCGCCAGGCACGTGCGCGGTCACCATCGTGCCAGATTGTCTCGCGGGCTGCCGGGTCCAGTGGGCTGCTGCTGGAAACATGTGCGTCTGCCCGGTCGGGGTCGGTGAGGCGGGCTTGCTGACGCCGCTGTCGACGGTCTCCGGTGGCGCACGGTGGTGTCGGCCTCCTACTGTCGGGGTCCCGATCACCGGCAGTGCGGCGCCGATCGGCGCGGTGGACCCAGAGGAGTGCGGCATGGATGTCGTCGGACGCACGGCGAGTGAGCTTGCGGCACACGTGCAGTCCGGGCGGGCTTCCGCCGTCGATGTCGTCCGGGAGCACCTCGAACACCTGGCGAAGATCGAGCACCGCCTCGGCGCGTTCGTGTCGACGCGGCATCGGGGCGCGCTGGCCGATGCCGCAGCAGTCGATGCCGATGATGGTCGCGGTGAACGCCCCCTTGCCGGCGTTCCCGTCGCGATCAAGGACAACGTCGATCTCGCGGGTGAGCCAACCCGCTTCGGTTCGCGCGCGACGTCGTCGGCGCCGGCACGTGACGATCATCCGGTCGTGGCACGGCTGAAGTCCGCCGGTGCGATCGTTGTCGGCAAGACGCGGATGCCCGAACTCGGGCTGTGGGGCACGTCGGACGATCCCGACGGCGTCGCCGTCAGTCCCTGGGATCCCACGCGCACCGCCGGCGGTTCGTCCGGCGGGTCAGCGGCAGCGGTGGGCGCGGGGATCGCGCCGATCGCACTCGGCGCCGACGGTCTCGGCTCCACGCGCATCCCCGCCGCGGCCTGCGGGGTGTTCGGGTTCAAGCCGGGTGCCGACCTGCTTCCCGAGATCGTCGCCGATGCGCACCACTGGTTCGGGATGTCGCGCTACGGGGTGTTCGCGACGACCGTCGCCGACGCGGCAATCGTTGTCGACGTGCTTGCGGGAACGCAGTTGGCCGCAGTCACGCCCGTCGCCGACCGCATACGGGTTGCGGTGTCCTTCAAGTCCCCGGCACCCGGGGTTGCCGTCACCGGGCCGTGGAAGGAAGCGGCGATCGAAGCGGGTCGGCTGATGCACCACGCGGGACACATCGTCGAACGGGTCGATCCGCCCTACGACCAGTCGGCGGTGCAGGCGGCCCTGGCACGATGGACACAGGGCGCGCTCGAGGACGTCGCCGCACTCGGCATTGATCGCGACGCGCTCCAGCCGCGCACGCGCGGGCATCTCGCTCGCGCCGAGCAGCTGGTTCGCGTGCGTTCGGTGCGTGACGAGGACGCCGAGCGGTGGCAGAGCCGTGTCGCGCCATTCTTCGCCGAGCACGATGTGCTGATCACGCCGGCGTTCGCTCGCACGCAGCCGTCGAGCACCGCGTGGCACACCAAGCCGTGGGTGTCGAACGTCGCGGTGAACCTGTCGACCTATCCGTTCATGGCCCCGTGGAATCTCGCCGACGTTCCAGCCGCCACGGTGCCGCTCTGGCATGACGGGGGCCGGCCGCTGGCCGTGCAGATCGTTGCCGCCCGTGGGCGCGAAGATCTCGTGTTCGCCGTGGCGGCCAAGCTCGAGGCAATGGTGGGGTGGACGCGTCACGCGCCCGGCTGGGGTGTGCCGCGGCACTGACGGTGGGAGCGACCGCTCGATGCTCAGTCGGCGGTCGGCGGCGAGGCTGTCGCCGTTGCGGCACCGGTTCGTAGGCGTGCCTCGTGGCGCAGGCGGAGCTCGTTGCCGACCGCGGCGGCGACGGCGGCGACGGGAACGGCAAGAAAGGCGCCGAGCACCCCGATCAGCGTCGCGCCCGCTGCCAGGGCGGTCAGGATGACCACCGGATGCAGGTTGACGGCGCGTCGCATGATCACCGGTTGCAGCACGTTGGACTCGAGCTGCTGCACGCCGAGGACGATGGCCAGCACGATCATCGCTTGCTGGAAGCCGCCGGTCGCCAGGGCGACGAGCATGGCCAGCAGCCCGGTGACGAATGCGCCGATGATCGGGATGAAGCTGGCGAGGAAGACGAGCACGGCGATCGGCAGCACCAGCGGAACGCCGACGATCGCCAGGCCGATGCCGATGCCGAGCGCATCGACGAGTGCGACGAGTGCCGTGCCCCGGATGAATCCGGTCAGCGCGAACCATGCGCGTCGGCCGACGGCGCGGACTGTGTCGCGGTAGGTGGGCGGTGTGCGTGCGAGGAACCAGTCGACGATCTGCGCGCCGTCCTTGACGAAGAAGAACAGCAGCACCAGGGACAGCACGAGTGCGGTCACCGACTGCACGGCGATCGTCGCGCCGGACAGGACCTGCGAGGCCAGTCGACCCGACTGCTCTGACAGGGCCTGCATTCCCTCGTCGAACATCGTGAGAACCTCGGCGCGGTCCCACCCGAAATTGTCCTCGAGGAACAGCAGCACCGTGTCGAGCGCTTCGCCGACCGTGGGACCCAGTTCGCGGACCTCGCGCACGAACGCCGGCGTCAGCGCGGCGATGATGCCCGCGAACGCGGCGATCCCGCCGAAGACCACCGTCGACGCGGCGACCATCCGGTGTGCACCGTGGGCCTCGAGCCATCGGGCGACGGGGACGCACAGCGTCGCGAGAACCAGGGCGACGACGACCGGCAACGTCACGATGTATAGCCGGATGAGCATGACGAGGATCGCGCTTACGCCGATGAGGACGACGAGCAACCGCCACGTCCATGCTGTCAGGGTCTGCAGCCACGATGGCACGCGCAGCCGTTCCGGGATGCTGCGTCGCTCGCGCTGCCTGCGCAGTTCCTCGTCGTTCATCCGCGCGATCCTTTACGCACCCGTGGCGGCGCCGAGGTTCGCGCCGACGATCGCGAGGCTAGACGACCGCGTGTCTGCGGGCGTGACCACCATCGGCCACCACGTCACGTTGACGTCGTGCCGGGAGACGGTGATGTTGAGCGGCCGCGCGTGCGGCGCGTGCGCAGGTCGCCCGACCTCGGAAAATTTCTCGGGCGCAGCCGCTGTGGACAAGGGTGTGGGAAAGCTGGGAATTGCCTGGGGAGCGAGCGCCTGCAGTGGGGACCACCCGGTGGAAACACAAGATATGGGGGTACAATGGTGGTCTATCCCCCCAGGGGTTGTGCGTTGACATGGTCTTCCCCGGAACGAGATGCTTGACGTAGCGTGGTGGCAACGGGTTGAGTGGCGGATGGCTCACACGGGTGTAGTTCCGCTCGTGTGAGTCGCGCGGATCGGGTGGCACCCGTCGATCACGCTCGATGCTGTCACAGGCCGCGCGCACGATGGACGAACGAGGAGTCACCGGCGCACGATCGGTCCGCCGGTGTGAGCGAGGACCACGAGCACTCGACCCGGACACACGACGTGTCGGGTCCGCGGGATCAAGGAGCGGCACCGATGGGTGACCTGAAGGCAGATGAAGCACACGCACGCACGAACGGTGCCGCGGCCGACACGCCGGCGGTGTCACCGACCGGTGCGCTGCACGTCGAGGACAACGACGGCCGCAAGGGCCTGAAGTTCTCGCGCTACTTCACCACCGCCGACGTGCATCCCTACGAGGAGGTCACCTGGGAGCTGCGCGACGCGGTGCTGACGAACTGGCGTGACGGCACGGTGTCGTTCGAGCAGCGCGGCGTCGAGTTCCCCTCGTCATGGTCGATGATGGCGACGCAGATCGTCGCGCAGAAGTATTTCCGTGGCACGTTGGGCACGCCGGAGCGTGAGCACTCGGTCAAGCAGATGATCGACCGCGTCGCCGACACGATCACGGGTTGGGGCATCGACGGCGGTTATTTCGCCGACGAGGAGTCCGCCGAAGTCTTCAACGCCGAGCTCAAGCACCTGCTCGTCCACCAGAAGGCGGCGTTCAACTCGCCGGTGTGGTTCAACGTCGGCGTCGAGGAGAAGCCGCAGTGCTCGGCGTGCTTCATCCTGTCTGTCGAGGACACGATGTCGTCCATCCTCAACTGGTATGTCGAGGAAGGCACGATCTTCAAGGGCGGTTCGGGTGCCGGCGTGAACCTGTCGCGGATCAGGTCATCCAAGGAGCAGCTCAAGGGCGGCGGCGAGGCCTCGGGCCCCGTGAGCTTCATGCGTGGTGCAGACGCATCCGCCGGCACGATCAAGTCGGGCGGCAAGACGCGACGCGCCGCGAAGATGGTCATCCTCAATGTCGACCACCCCGACGTCGAGGAGTTCATCTGGACCAAGGCACGTGAAGAGAAGAAGGTTCGCGTGCTGCGCGAAGCCGGGTTCGACATGGATCTCGACGGGGAGGACTACGCGTCGATCCAGTATCAGAACGCCAACAATTCGGTTCGCGTGACCGACGAGTTCATGAAGGCCTACGAAGACGACCGCGAGTACGAGCTGCGTGCCGTCACCACGGGTGAGGTCGTCGAGACCAAGTCCGCTCGTGACGTCATGCGCCAGATCTCGCTCGCCGCGTGGGAGTGCGCCGACCCGGGCTTGCAGTACGACACGACGATCAACGACTGGCACACCTGCCCCGAGTCGGGACGGATCAACGGGTCGAACCCGTGCTCGGAATACATGCACCTCGATAATTCGGCCTGCAACCTGGCGAGCCTGAACCTCAAGAAGTACTTCGACTACGACACCGGCACATTTGACGTCGCCGCCTTCAGTCGCGCCGTCGAGGTGGTCTTCACCGCCCAGGAGATCATCGTCGGCTACTCGTCGTACCCGACGGAATCCATCGGCAAGAACGCGATTGACTACCGCGAGCTTGGGCTGGGCTACGCGAACCTGGGCGGGCTGCTGATGTCGATCGGCCTGCCGTACGACTCGGACGAGGGGCGTGCGTGGTGTGGCGCGATCACCGCGCTGATGACCGGTCACGCCTACCGGACCTCGGCCGAGATCGCCAAGGTCGTCGGGCCGTTCAATGGCTACGCGCGCAACGCGCAGCCGATGCTGCGGGTCATCGGCAAGCACCGTGACTCCGTCGAGTCGATCGACCCCCGTCCGGTGCAGCCGGAGCTGGTCGCGGCCGCCCGGCAGGCGTGGGACGACGCGCTCGCGCTGGGCACTGAGCACGGGTTCCGCAACTCGCAGGCGAGCGTGCTCGCGCCCACGGGAACCATCGGGCTGATGATGGACTGCGACACGACGGGTATCGAACCCGACCTCGGTCTGGTCAAGATGAAGAAGCTCGTCGGCGGCGGATCGCTGATGATCGTCAACCAGACCGTGCCCCAGGCGCTGCGGCACCTCGGCTACACCGAGGAGCAGGTCGAAGCCGTCGTCGCCTACATCGACGAGAACAAGACGATCCACGGTGCACCGGCGCTCAAGCCCGAGCACACCAAGATCTTCCAGTGCGCGATGGGTGACGACGCGATCCACTACATGGGCCACGTCAAGATGATGGCTGCCGCACAGCCGTTCATCTCGGGCGCGATCTCCAAGACCGTCAACCTCCCCGAGGACGCCACGGTCGAGGACATCGAGCAGCTGCACCTCGACGCCTGGAAGCTCGGTATCAAGGCGGTCGCGATCTACCGCGACAACTGCAAGGTGGCCCAGCCGCTGAGCGTGTCGAAGAAGGACGCGCCCGCAGCCGATCCTGCAGAGGCGCAGATCGTCCACGTACCGCAGCGGCGCAAGCCACCCAAGGCGCGGCCGTCACAGACGATCAGCTTCCAGGTCGGTGACGCCACCGGCTACCTCACAGCCGGGGAGTACCCGGGCGACGGGCTGGCGGAGATCTTCCTCAAGCTCGGCAAGCAGGGGTCGACGTTGTCCGGACTGCTCGACGCCTTCGCGATCTCGGTGTCGGTCGGGCTGCAGTACGGCGTGCCGCTCGAGACCTACGTCGGCAAGTTCATGAACATGCGGTTCGAGCCGGCCGGGATGACCGACGACGAGGAGATTCGCTTCGCCACGTCGTTGGTCGACTATGTCGCCCGCAAGTTGGCGATCGAATACCTGCCGTATGACAAGCGCGCGGCCTTGGGCATCCACACGCTCGATGAGCGCAACCGGATGCTCAACCAGGGCTATGGCGATCAGGAATCGGCGGAGACGTCTGACGAGGCCGAAGAGGTGGCCGCACCGGCGCCCGTTGCCGTTGCGGAGCCCGAGATGAGCGGGTCGAGCGTGCCGATCGACCACGACGCGCCGTTGTGCTTCGAGTGCGGGATCAAGATGATCCGCGCGGGTGCTTGCCACGTGTGCGAATCGTGTGGCGCGACGAGCGGTTGCTCGTAAGACGACACGCGATGCCCGGACCGGGGACGCCAGCCATGCGCGGCGTCCCCGGTCGCGTCATTCTGCGACCTGGAACGGTCCGCGACACGCGCCGAACGCGGATGTCGCCCACGATGAGGCTTCGAACAAACGGCAGAGATGATGTCCTGGCAGTCGCTGCTGCTCCGTGTTGTACTCGTGACCGTCGGCATCGCGGCCGTCGTCTTGGGCGAGGCCGATGACTCTCCGGGTCTGCAGGGGCTCGGCGTGCTGCTGGTCGTCGGAGTGATCTGGTGCGGGTTCCGCCGCGTGCGCACGTCACATCACGGCGAGTAGCGCGCCTCAGGCGGCACAGTCCGGGCAGCGGGCGCGAAAGGTGATCTCGACGTCGAGCACGTCGAATCCGTGGCGTTCGTCGTCGGCGAGATCCGGCGTGTCGGCATGGACGTCGAGCATGCTTCCACAGTCGACACACATCAGGTGGTGATGGTTGTCGGCGACGTTGGGGTCGTAGCGCTTGCGGCCGTCGGCGTGGGTGACCTCGCGTAGCTCGCCGATCCCGACGAGCTCGTGAAGTGTGTTGTAGACGGTGGCGCGGCTGACTTCGGGAAGCATGCTTCGCGCCCGCGCCAGCACTTCGTCGGCGGTGAGATGGACGTGTTCGCCGGTGATCGCCTCGGCGATGACCCGGCGTTGCGCCGTCAGGCGCCATCCGCGTTGGCGCAGTCGATCGACGAGCGTGTCCACCGTGTGTTCCACCTCCAACCAGTCGGTGGAAGTCTACCGCGAGCGGGTGCTATCTTTGACTCGGTCCAACTTCAGTGTCTGTCCACCACCGATGCGATGTGGTTTCGGACGAGAAGTGAGCGACACCACCGATCGGTATGACGAGGAGCATCACGTGTCCGAGCCCACCGGCAAGTGCCCGATGACCGGGTCCCGCACGAGTTACGACGGACCGTCGAACGAGACGTGGTGGCCGAATCAACTCAACCTGCGGATCTTGCACCAGGACAACCCGCAGGCCGACGCGATGGGCGACGACTTCGACTACGCGGCCGAGTTCGCCACGCTCGATCTCGACGAGCTCACCCGCGACCTCGACGCGCTGATGACCGACTCGCAGGATTGGTGGCCCGCCGACTGGGGCCACTACGGGCCGCTGTTCATCCGCATGTCGTGGCACGCCGCCGGGACCTATCGCGTCGAGGACGGTCGTGGTGGGGGAGGATCGGGCGCACAGCGGTTCGCGCCGCTGAACAGCTGGCCCGACAACGTTAACCTCGACAAGGCCCGCCGGCTGTTGTGGCCCATCAAGCAGAAGTACGGCCGCAAGATCTCCTGGGCCGACCTGCTCGTCTTCGCCGGCAACCGCGCCATCGAGACCATGGGGCTGAAGACGTTTGGTTTCGGGTTCGGCCGTGAGGACATTTGGGCGCCCGAAGAGGACGTGTTCTGGGGGCCGGAGACTGAGTGGCTCGGCGACGAGCGCTACTCCGGTGACCGCGAGCTCGCCAATCCGCTCGGGGCCGTCCAGATGGGGTTGATCTACGTCAACCCACAAGGCCCCAACGGCAACCCGGATCCGATGGCTGCCGCACACGACGTCCGTGAGACCTTCCGTCGCATGGCGATGAACGACGAGGAGACCGTCGCGTTGATCGCCGGCGGCCACACCTTCGGCAAGACGCACGGTGCCGCGCCCGACAGCCACCTCGGGCGCGAGCCGGAGGCGGCAGGCCTTGAAGAGCAGGGACTGGGGTGGCGTAGTGCCTATGGCAGTGGCGTCGGTGACGACACGATCGGCGGTGGTCTCGAAGGCGCCTGGACGTCGAATCCGATCCAGTGGGACAACGGCTACTTCGACCTGTTGTTCCGCTACGAGTGGGAACTGACCGAGAGCCCAGCGGGGGCCAAGCAGTGGACGCCCAAAGACGTGCGTGACGAGGACCGCGTCCCGGCGGCGCACACCCCCGACGTCACGCATCCGCCGATGATGGCGACCACCGACCTGGCGCTCATCACCGACCCGGCCTACCGCGAGATCTCCACACGGTTCCACGAGCACCCCGACGAACTGGCGGACGCGTTCGTGCGTGCCTGGTTCAAGCTGCTGCACCGGGACATGGGGCCGGTCAGTCGCTACCTCGGCCCACTCGTCCCTGACGAAGAACTCGTCTGGCAGGATCCGGTGCCCGAGGTCGACCACGAGCTCATCGACGCGGGCGACATCGACCAATTGAAGGCGACGATCCTCGACTCGGGGCTGACGACGGCGCAGCTGGTCTCGACAGCGTGGGCAGCGGCGTCGACGTATCGGGACACCGACAAGCGCGGTGGTGCCAACGGGGCACGCATCCGCCTGGCGCCGCAGTCGACGTGGGACGTCAATGTGCGCTCCGGCGTGTCGGCCGTCATCTCTCGGCTCGAGGAAGTCCAGGACGACTTCAACCGCGCCCAGGCGGACGGCACGCGCGTGTCACTCGCGGATCTCATCGTCCTCGGTGGCTGCGCCGCCGTCGAGGACGCCGCCAAGCGGGCCGGACACGACATCACGGTGCCGTTCACGCCCGGTCGGACAGACGCCACCCAGGAGCAGACCGACGTCGAGTCGTTCGGCTACCTCGAGCCGGCTGCCGACGGGTTCCGCAACTACGTCGGCAAACAGGGGCCGATTCCGCCGGGGCATCTGCTGCTCGACAAAGCGCACCAGCTCACATTGTCGGCCCCGGAGATGACCGCGCTCGTCGGCGGCATGCGGGTGTTGGGCGCGAACGTCGACGCCGTCGGCCACGGGGTGTTCACCGACCGGCCCGGTGCCCTAACCAACGACTTCTTCGTCAACCTCCTCGACATGCGCACGGCATGGACGGCCATCAGCGACGGGGAGGCAGAGTTCGAAGGGCGCGACCGGTCAACGGGTGAGGCTCGCTGGACTGCCAGTCGCGTCGACCTCGTCTTCGGTTCGAACTCGCAGCTGCGGGCGCTGGCGGAGGTCTACGGAAGCAGCGATGCCGATGAGAAGTTCGTGACCGACTTCGTCGCCGCATGGGGCAAGGTCATGGATCTCGATCGGTTCGATCTGCACTGAGTCCGCGTCGGTGCCGGGTCCGCGCGACAACTGTCCCGGCATCGACGCATTGGTCGCGCGTCGGGCATACTGCGCCGCACCGGGCGATCCGGGGGAGTCGACGACGTGACCGTGCCAGCACCGCGTGTCGCCCCCACCGCTGCCGAAGTGGCGTTCAACGCCGTCACTGGGCCGGATTTCTTCCGGTACCACGCGTTCAAGCGGCGTATGTACGCGGTCGGCTCGCTGGCTGCCGTCTCGATCCTGGTGTTGAGCTGGGTCATCCGAGACGCGGGCGACGTGTTCGTGACGTTCATCTATCCAGTAGCGGCGATTGCCGTGACCGTCTTCACCCTGCTCATGGTGCGCGCGGTCGTTCCGCTCATCGTCTACGAGTGGACGGTCATGGCGGCGATGTCGCTGTTCGTCTTCGCCAGGCTCGTGTGGCTCCTGTACATCGACGGCCCGATCGCCGATCGGTTCCTCACGCTCGCCGCCGGCCACTACTGGGCGCTCGGCATGCTGATCGTGGCGGGTTTCGTGCTGTTGTCCTGGCGGGCAGCCATGACCTCGGGCATCGTGGCCATCGCCGGCTCGGCGGTGCTTGCGGCAGGCGCGATTCCGGGACTCGTCACACAGGCGCACCCAACGGCAGTCGTCGCGGCGTTCATCGCCCGCATCCATGTCTTCCTGCTGCTGACGTTGACGCTGACCTCCATTGTCGCTGTGCTGCGCGAACACCTGTCCGAGGCGACGACGCGTGCCGAGGTGCTGGCGA
>JBBDSV010000065.1:90280-93999 GCA_040904785.1 Nitriliruptoraceae bacterium | reverse complement strand
CTGGCGAACCGCCGTGCGGCACGCTCGACACTCGCCGAACGCATCGCCGGGGGACAGGCTGTCGGGCTGATCACGGTGGATCTCGATCACTTCAAGACGGTCAACGACACCTGGGGGCACGAGCGCGGCGACGAGGCATTGATCGCGGTTGCCGAGGTGCTCCGACGCACCGTGCGCGGCGATGACGTCGTTGCACGATGGGGTGGCGAGGAGTTCCTCATCATCGCGTCCATTGCGCACGGCGAGGCGATCGAACTCGCCGAACGCTGTCGTGTCGCGATCGAGTCGGAACGGCCGGCGGGAATCGCGCTGACGGCGACCTTCGGTGTCGCGGCGCACGAGCCCGGAGATGTCGTCGACGTCACCCTGCGACGTGCCGACGAGCTGCTGTACGACGCAAAGCGTTCCGGCCGCAATCGCGTCGAGGCTGATCACGGTGTCTGACGACGCCGTGATCGATGCCGTCTCCGGCTGGGTGCGAGCTGCAACGTCGGTCGTCGCATTGACGGGCGCAGGCGTGTCGACCGGGTCGGGGATTCCTGACTTCCGAGGCCCTGACGGCGTGTGGACGCGAGATCCCGCGGCCGAACGTCTCTCCGACATCACCCATTACGTCCGCGACGCCGATGTGCGGCGCGAGGCGTGGCGCCGCCGCATCGCCGTCGTCGAGTCGTCAACGGGGCCGAACGCGGCACATCGCGCGTTCGCCGACCTCGAGGCCGCAGGCCACCTCGAACTGCTCATCACCCAGAACGTCGACGGGCTGCACCGCGCCGCTGGATCAGAACCGAATCACGTCGTCGAGATCCATGGCACAGCGTCCGAAGTCCTGTGCCTCGACTGCGGCGACCGGATGGCCGCGGACGTGGTGTATGCGCGGATCCGCGCCGGCGACGACGACCCCCACTGCAACGAGTGCGGCGGAGTTCTCAAGTCCGCGACCGTCTCGTTCGGGCAGGCACTCGATCCGCACGCCATCGATCGCGCAGCAACCGCGTCGGCGCGTGCCGAGGTGTTCCTCGCCGTCGGCACTTCGCTGGGCGTCCATCCTGCCGCGTCGCTGCCCGCACTCGCACTCGAGGGCGGCGGGCGACTGGTCATCATCAATCAGCAGCCGACGCCGTACGACGGGCGTGCAGCCGCCGTGATTCGCGCCGATACTGGTGCGACGATGACGGCGATCGTCGATCGCGTGACGTCGGCGAACTGACGAATCGAGGAGGCAGCGCATGCTCGGAGCATTCTCCATCACTCCGCTCGGGGCGGGCGACTCGGTCGGCGACATCGTCGCCGGCTGTGTCCGGATCGTCCGCGACAGCGGACTCGATCACGAAACCACGGCCATGTTCACCACCGTAGAGGGCGAGCCCGTGGACGTTTTCGCGGTGATCCAACGGTGCATCGACTACGCGGCGAAGCATGCGCCACGGGTCTCGGTTGTGGCGAAGTTCGATCACCGGCCGGGGCATGATGACATGCTCCGTGCGAAGGTTGCGCGGGTCGAGGCCGTGCTCGAAGCGGGAACGGCGCCGCTCGATTCTCGACCGGAACACGATTGAACTGTCCGGCCATTCGGCAGACGTCCCGCGCATCGGCCGGACACGCTCGCTAGCGTTTCCGGTTCGCGATCGACGAGGACAGACGGCTGACGATCGGCCACGGGTTCGATGGGGTGCTTGCCGCGGCGCAAGCCGATGCCCCCTGGGCGCTACAGCGGCTGTATGAGGACCTTGCTCCGGCCGTCACCGGCTATCTGCGGCTTCGTGGTGCCCAAGAGCCCGACGATCTCGCCAGCGAGGCGTTCCTGAGCGTCTTTCGCAACGTCACCACGTTCACGGGCAATGAGCCGGCGTTTCGTTCCTGGGTGTTCACGATCGCCCACCGCCGACTGGTCGACGAACGTCGGCGTCAGCGCCGCCGTCCCGACATCGATGTGTTCGCAGAATTGCCCTCGCTTGCCGGTGGGGACGTCGAGACCGAGGCGTTCGGTCTGCTGGGCAGCGCCTGGGTGCGTGATGTGCTCGAAGAACTGACCCCCGAACAGCGCGATGTTGTGCTGCTGCGTGTGCTCGGCGATCTGTCCGTGGACGAGGTCGCTTCCATCGTCGGCAAGCGTCCAGGTGCCGTGCGGGCGCTGCAGCACCGTGGACTCGATCGGCTCCGTGGCGTGCTCGCCGCCCAGCGTGCAGTCATGTCGGCGCCTCCAGCGGGGGGTCGGCGATGAAGCGCGACCTCATTGCTCGGTGGCGTAACGCGCAGGAGGCGCGCGACGATTACCTCTTTGACATGCGCACAGATTCCCGGCTCGACGACCGAACGGTCGATGCGATCTTCGCCGGGCGCCCAACCGTGGCGTCCGGTCATGATGTTGTGGACCTGACAACCTTCGTCGAGGCGGTGCGATTCGAGACGCTGGACCACCCCCAGCCATCGGCGGCGCTGAGCGCCGTGTTGCGGGACGGTGTCCGTGAGGGCGATCCGGCACTTGCCGGTGCACGGCGTGCGAGCCTCGAGCGCGAGGTCATCGGCCACGTGCCTCATCCAGTCCTCACCGAACTCCGATGGGTCCTGTTGACGTGGCAGCGGTCGTCGATCGGTTGGCTGCGCGCCGCAATCCTCGTCGTGCACGCAACGATCGGGCTGCGCGTCGTTCCTGCGGTGCATTCGAGCGCGGTCGCGATCGCAGTCTGGGAATCGCGTGCCGTCGCGCGTTGGCGCACGGTCGCGTGGCCGCGCATCACCAGTGCGTGGCAGGACCGGGTGCAGCCACGCGTTGCTGAAGCCTCGCAATGGGTTGTGCAAGCCTGGCAGGGTCGGGTGCAGCCACGCGTCATCGACACCTGGCAGCGCGGGGTCCGTCCGCGCCTGGCCACCGCCTACAGCGTGGCCCGACGCGCCTACGGGACCGGACGGGCGTGGGCGCACCCTGCGGTCGCAGCAGTCGGAGCACAGCTCGGTCCGACCATGTCACGCTTCCGCGTGGCGCTCGCCGCCCGCTCGCGCGCCGGGGTCGCCCTCGTGCAGGCGCTGGTGTCGAGTGAGCCAGTACGGCGCGTACGGCGCGCGGTGTCGGCGATTACCCGTCGTGTAGCTGACAGACTGGTCCAGGCCCCGAGCCAAGGTGGTGTCACCAGCGGTGGCACCGGCGAACGCGCGGTGGCGATCACCGCCGTCGGCACCGTTGTCCGCGCAGCGATCATCGCAGCGGTCATGCTCGCCATGACGATGTCCGCGGCGGTCGCGGGGGTGCTTCCCGCCGGCGTGCAGCGCACGCTGGCGACCGCGGTCGGCACCGTCACTCCGTTCGAGCTTCCCGCGCCGATGGCCGAGTTCCCGGTAGCCGAGCGCGTGCTGTCGACGACCGGACCCGACGTGCCGTCCGAGCCGCTCGCTACTGCCGACGACGCGCCGAACTCGTCGAGCGGTGAGTCGAGTGAGTCGTCGCAGTCCGAAACGGCAACGGCCTCGAGCGACGCTGGTCGTGACCGTGGTGCCGCCGGCGCCCGCGACGACGGGGACGATGGCAGCGCCGCCCTCGCTGCCGATACACGTGAAACGCCAGGAAACGGCCGCCGTGTCGGACAGTCGGAGGGTGCCAACGGTTTGCCGGTAACAGCGAGCGTTGCGCCCGGCGAGCCGAGGGGCAAGTCGGACAACGCCGGTTCGAACAACTCGAGCGGCAAGTCGAACGCCGGCGGTGGTTCGTCCGAGCCGAAGGG
>JBBDSV010000065.1:0-90180 GCA_040904785.1 Nitriliruptoraceae bacterium | reverse complement strand
GGACAACGCCGGTTCGAACAACTCGAGCGGCAAGTCGAACGCCGGCGGTGGTTCGCCCGAGCCGAAGGGCAAGTCGGACAACAAGGGTGCCAGCAGTGGAACCGGTGACGGCTCCGGCACAGATGACGTGCAAGGCAACGGCGGTGGCAACGTGAACGGCAACGGCGGTGGCAACGGTAACGGTCGCGGTAACGGCCGATGATCGTCCGCGAACCGACGGAGTCGTCGACGCGGCTCGTGGGATCGCTACGGCGTCCGCAGGTCGGGTCGCGGTATCTCGCGGCGTGAGGTGATGAACGCGCCGAGGATGACGAGCGCAGTTCCCACGATCGCCAACGGGTGCACGGATTCGCCACGTGCGACGACGCCGATGACGATGGCGACGATCGGCACGAAGTAGATCGCGACAGATCCTCGTGGCCCGCCGACACGGCCCACCAGCGTCGCCATGAGCACGAACGCCAGGCCCGTCGACAACATCCCGAGCGGGATCATTGCGAGCGCGGAGGGCCAGGCGAACGTCGACTCGGCGAGTCCGGCGATCGCGAACGGTGTGACGACCGCGAGACCGGTCAGCTGCATGCGCAGCATCAGCGGCACCGATCCGTACCGCTGCTGCAACGGCACCGCGATGTTGGCCGAGAATCCGTAGAGGAAGATCGCGAGCACCACGAGCCCGCTACCGAGCAGGGAGCGAAGATCGGATCCGGCCGCCGCAAAGGGCGCTTCGGGCAGAAAGATCGCGACGATCCCGGCGAATCCGATCACCAGGCCCGCTAGCTGCGGGCGTGACGGGCCACGCCGCAGCATGATGGCTGCCCACAGCGCGGTCATCAGCGGCATCCCCCCGTTGATCATGCCGGCGACCGATGAGGCGATCCACTGCTGGGCGATCGGAAAGAGCAGGAGGGGAATTCCGATCCACGTCACGCCGATCAGCAGCGTGCGTGGCAGATCTTCGCGCGCGAAGATCGTACGTCGCGCGCGCGGAACGCACGCGAGCGCAGCGGCACCGAGGGCGATACGGCACCACGCGACAATGGCGGGCGCGAACGCGTCGAGCCCGATGTCGATGAGCACGAATGACGTGCCCCAGATCAACACGATGGCGGATAGCAACGACCAGTCGCCAACGGTGAACGCGTCGATGTTCGTCCCCGCGGATGTCGCCAGAAAGCGGTTCTGACGCCGATTCGTGGGGGACGCCACGGCAGGATCGAGCACCATGCCTCCGGGGAACGCCGAGAGCGGAATGGACGTTCGGTAGACCGAACGTGGTGGTCAGCATACTGGAGGAAGGCAGCCGTCGGCAGCGGCCTACAGCGTGTTACCGGTGGTGTCCAGTTGGCCGTGCGGCGCGCCGTTGCCGAGTGGGCGTTGGTGCGCATGGCTGGCACCCTGATGTGTCTGGTCGCGGCGCCAATCCGCGGCCGGTGTTGCCCGGCGAACGCCGTGACGGCGTCATCACGCGGGGCACCGCACACGCGCATCCGGTGGATGCGACGTTCACCTCCCACGGAGCACGAGATGCGTCTTGCTGCGCTGCGGCGACGGCTGCAACGGTTCTCGGTCACCGCGACGATGATCGTCACGGTGCTGGGTTCGGGGCTTGCTGTCGGTGCGGTCGACATTGACGATGCCGGGGTCACTGAACGGCTGGAAGCAGGTGTGCGCGTGCGGATGCTGACCGCGAAGAGCCGGCCGGTCACCACCGACGTGCGTCAGGCCAAGCGTCTGGCTGTCGAGGCCAAGATGCGGGAACGTGCCGTGCTGCCGACGTCGGACGTGGACGTCGATCCTGCGGTATGGGACCGGCTCGCTGACTGCGAATCGGACCGCCGATGGGATGCCGACACGGGCAACGGCTACTACGGCGGGCTGCAGTTCTCGCTCGCATCATGGCGCGCCGTCGGTGGGCCAGGCACCCCAGACGATGCCTCCAAGGATGTGCAGATCGCCTATGCCGAGCGGCTGCTGGAACGACAGGGATGGCGTGCCTGGCCGTCGTGTTCTCAGCAGCTCGGGTTGCGCTGACCCCGCGACGTCCTCAGTACAGGCCGGCGGGCCGGAATCGTTCGTCGTGCAGTCGGATCGCGAACCGGTCGGTCATGCCGGCGACGTAGTCGACCGCCGCCTGTGTGGGGCTGCTGTCGGGCAGACGATACGCGTCGGGGATGTGCTCGGGCCGCGCGGCGAACCAGTCAACGAGGTCGCGGATGAGCCGCACGGCACGTTCGGCGTGCGCGAGCGCCTCGTCCCGTTGGTAGACGTGGGCGAACATCCAGTCGCGCAGGGTGTGCATCTCCTCGAGCAACGATGCGTCCATCGTCACCACACCGCGCTCTGCTGAGGTGTCGATCACTGCGTGGACCATCGAGCGAATCCATGCGCGACCCGGTTCCCCGAACGCGTCGCGCGCCGCGGTCGGAATGTCGCCCTCCGCGATGACGCCGGCACGCAGTGCGTCCATGGCGTCGTGGGCGAGGTAGGCAATTCGGTCCGCGTATCGACACACCCAACCTTCGGGTGTCGTCGGTGGCGGCTCGTTGATCCACGAGGACTGCCGGATACCGTCCCGCACCTCCCAGGTCAGATTGAGCGGCTCGAGCCGTTCGACCACGCGGACGCCGTGGATCGCGTGCTGCCAGGACCCCTCGACGTACGGCGTCAACGCGACCTCGCCGGTGTGGCCGAACGGGGCGTGGCCGATGTCGTGGCCAAGACAGATCGCCTCGGTGAGCGCATCGTTGAGCCCCAGCGCCGCCGAGATCGAGCGGCCGATCTGCGCCACGTGCAGCGTGTGGGTCAGGCGTGTGACGAAGTGGTCGCCGTCCGGGTTGAGGAACACCTGCGTCTTGTGCTTGAGGCGGCGGAACGCCTTGGCGTGCAGAATGCGGTCGCGGTCGCGTTCGAACGCCGTGCGGAACGGGTCCTCGGCTTCGGCGGCATCGCGGCCACGCGACTCGGCTGATCGCGTCGCACCGCTGGCGAGGTGGGCCACCTCTTCGGCTTCGCGAATCTCGCGGGTCCGGCGCGCGAAATCGGCCACGTGTCGCCTGTCCGGTCGGGTCACTCGCAGTGAGCGCAAGCCTAGGGCCCCGCGTCAACGGTGAGCGCGTGGGGGACGTCCGCCCTCTTGACGATTTCCGGGGAGCCGGTACGGATGCGCTCGACGAAAGACGACGAGGAGCGCCGGATGGCCGGATCGTTGCATGGCGTGGTGACGGCAGCTGCCGTTGCGGCGCTCGTGCTGTCCGCCTGCTCGGTAGGCGCGGACGATTCACGTGAGGGAAGCAGTGTTCCGGCACCGCCGGAGTCGCAATCTCCGGGCTCGCCGCGGCCCTACGACGACCCCGAGATAGGCGACGAGGAGTCGGACGACGACGGTGCGGCAGACGGGGCCGCACCGCATTCGCCGACGCTGCCGGACCTCGGGGTTGACGTCGCGCTCGAGGACGTCGGCATGGTCGCCGCCGCCGTCGACGCCGTCGTCGGACCCGATGGCGAGCTGTATGTCGCCGATCGTGCCGGTACCGTCCACATGCTCGATGCCACGGGGGTGTCGCCACCCGTCGTCAACCTCACCGCCGAGACGACGACGGACGCCGAACGTGGCCTGTTGGGCCTCGCCTACCCAGGTGACGGCAGCGCGCTGTTCGTGTCGTTCACCGACACGTCCGGCGCGAGCCGCATCCAGTCGATCGATCTCGATACGGGCGATCGCCGCGACGTGCTGCGTGTCGAGCAACCGTTCGGCAACCACAACGGCGGCGGCATCGCCTTCGGCCCCGACGGCATGCTCTACGTCGGACTCGGCGACGGCGGTGGTGCCGGCGACCCGCTCGGGGCGGGGCAGGATCGCACAACGCTGCTCGGCAGCATCCTGCGCATCGACCCGTTCGCCGACGCCCCCTACGCCGTACCGGCCGACAATCCGTTCGTCGGCGAATCGGGGGTGCGCGAGGAGATCTTCCTGTTCGGTGTCCGCAATCCGTGGCGTTTCTCGTTCGACCCGGCCACCGGCGACCTCTGGATCGCTGACGTGGGCCAGAATCGATGGGAGGAGATCACCCGGATCGACCCCGTGGCCCAGGCGGGTGCCAACCTCGGCTGGTCGGCGATGGAAGGCACGCACGAATTCTCGGGGACAGAACCCGACGGTCATGTGCCGCCTGTGCACGAATATCCCACGGCCGACGGACGTTGCGCAGTCACCGGTGGCGTTGTCTACCGGGGCACCGCGATCGCCGGGTTCGCTGGCGCATACCTCTACAGCGACTACTGCGACGGCCGGATTCGCGCCCTGGCCGTCGATGATGCCGGCAACGTTGTCGACGAGACAGATCTGGGTGTCGCCGCCGGAAACGTCGTGGCGTTCGCGACCGACACGTCCGGCGAAGTGCTGGTGCTGTCACTCGACGGTCGGATCCTGCGGTTGGTGCCCGCCTGACGTCACACGACGAGCGCCGCCGTCGCGGCAATCGCCAGCGCCACACCCACCTGTTGGTTGCGGCGGAGGCGTTCGCCCAGCAGCTGCCGTGCGAGGAGCAGAGCGACGACGGGGTAGAGCGACGACAGCAGCGATGCGAGACTGAGCAGTCCCGAGCGCGTGGCCAGCAGGAACAACAGGTTGGCCAGCACGTCCGCCGTACCGGACAGTGCGACGAGTCCACCGGTGCCCCGCAGCGACGGCGATCGTCGGGTCGCCACAAGCAGCAGGGTGAGCGCGATCGTTCCCGCGGTTCGCGCGGTGAGCAACGGCCACAAGCCCGACGCCTCCGGGGTCGCATCGAGTAGCACGAAGAACGTGCCGAACAACGCTCCGGCGACGAGTGCGACGAGCGGGCCCTTGGTGCCGAATGCGCGGATCGACGCACCCGGGGACCACGCGACGAGCACGACGGCAATCAGGCCCGCGACGATGCCGCCGATCTGGATCGTGGTGAGCGGATCGCCGGCGATGATCACGCCCCAGCCCACGGGAACCCCGGCGCCGACGACGGCCGACACCGGGGAGATGACGCCGATCGGGCCAACGGCCATGCTGCGCAGATAGAGGACGAGACCGAGATTGCCCGCCACGCCGGCGGCCGCGCCGAGCGCCAGCGCCGTCGGCGAGGGGCGGCCGGAGAACACCACCAAGCCGACGAAAAGCAGGGGAAATCCGGCGAGTTGGACGCCGATCGAGACCGTCAGGGCCGATCGACGCCGTGAGGCGACCGCTCCCGACACGTCGGCGATGCCGAAGCTGATCGCCGCGCCGAGGGCGAGAAGTGCACCCACAGCTTCGTCTCCGGATCACGTGGCAGGGCGCCTGGAGGCTATCCGGCGGCCACTACGATCTGACTACGGGCCGGTAGCTCAGCTGGTCAGAGCACTCGACTCATAATCGAGGCGGCGCGGGTTCGAGCCCCGCCCGGCCCACGTATCTCGCCGTCGTCACCCACGCGATGCATCGGGGGCCCCGCTACACTGTTGCGAACCATTCGCAATAAGTGTGTTGCGCGACGACGACGCTTGGGCGGACATGCACGCACCCGACGGGTTCCTGACGGCGCCGACGGCGCTGGCGACCGGCATCGTCAGTGCCGGGGCGATTGCCGGAGCGGTCCGTGCGTCGCGACCGGCGCTGGACGATGACCGCATTCCTTTGGCCGGAGTGACGGCGGCGTTCATCTTCGCCGCGCAGATGGTCAATTTCCCCGTCGCGGCGGGCACGACCGGCCACCTCATCGGCGCCGCACTGGCGGCCGTGCTGCTCGGACCCTCGCTCGCCATGCTCGTCGTGGCCATCGTTGTCGCGGTGCAGGCGCTCGTGTTTGCCGATGGAGGATTGACGGCACTCGGCTACAACGTGCTCAACATGGCGATCGTGCCGACGTTGGGTGGTTGGGCCGTGTTCGTCGGCACACAGCGGCTGCTGCGCCGCTCATCACGTGCTGTGGCCGTTTCCGCCGGAATCGCGGGATTTGCCTCGGTCGTGTTGTCTGCGGCGGCATTCAGTCTTGAGTGGCTCGTCGGCGCGTCCGTCGCGGTGCCGTTCGACCGGGTCGTCACGGCGATGGTCGGCGTGCACGTGCTCATCGGCATCGGCGAAGCGGTCATCACGGCCGCTGTCGTTGCCGCAGTGATGGCTGTCCGCGTCGATCTCGTTGCCGGTGCGCAGCGCTACGGCGACCGTCTCGATCTACCACGCGGCGGTGGCCGCCGGGTCGCGCTTGCGGGACTCGTCGCAGCGCTCGCCATCGGCGCCGGGGTCGCCCAGTTCGCCGTCGACGCTCCCGACGGACTCGAGCGCGTCGCTCAAGACCTCGGATTCGCCGAATCCGGCCAGCCGCATCCCTTCGCATCGTCGCTGTTCAGCGAGTACGCCACACAAGGGATCGCCAGTCCGTCGCTGAGCCTGGCAGTCGCCGGCGTCGCGGGGACCCTGTTGACCGCGACGGTCGGCACCGGCGTGGTGCTCCTCATCCGTGACCGCCCCCGACGTGACACGCAGCGCTCGGAACCGTCGAATCGTGCCGGGTGATGCGGCGTCGCGAACGGCGGTCGCGGCGCCGCGGAGGGCACCGGTGAGTCGCGCGCACGTGCATGCCCTGTACGTGCACGAACACAGTCGCGCGCATCGGCTGCCACCGCACGTCAAGATCATTGCGCTGCTCGCCTTCACCGTGTGTGTGGCCACGACACCGAACGAGTCGCTCGTCGCGTTCGGCGGGCTGGCGCTGCTCGTCGCGTTCGCTGCAGCCGTCGCGCGCCTGCCCGCTCGCTATTTGCTCGCGCGACTCGCCGTCGTCACGCCATTCCTGCTTGTCGCGCTACTTCTGCCATTCGTTGCCTCAGGTCCGCGCACGACCTTCGTCGGTGTGCCGCTGGCGACGGCTGGCCTGTGGGGTGCGCTCGGGTTGGGTGCGCGGGCGGTGCTCGGTGCGGCAGCTTCGCTTGTGCTCGTCGCAACGACGGAGGTCGCGGCGTTGCTGCGCGGCCTCGAACGGTTGCGTGTCCCGCGCCTGATCACCGCGATCGCTGCGTTCATGCTGCGATACCTCGAGGTCGTCGCCGACGAATTCATGCGCCAACGACGCGCGATGGTGGCGCGCGGATACGACCCCCGGTCGTTGTGGCAGGCGCGCGTGCTCGCGACTGGCATGGGCACTTTGTTCATTCGTGCCTACGAGCGCGGCGAGCGGGTGTATGCGGCCATGCGGGCGCGTGGTTTCACCGGCGCGATGCCAGTGCTGCACCACGAATCGGCTGCCTCGCCCGGCGATTGGGGGCGGGCGCTGGTGCTTCCGGCGGCGGCATTCGGCGTCCGACTCGTCGACGCGCTCGTCGTCGGAGTGTGATGTATGGGAGCCGCGATGCATGACGTCGAGGACATGCAAGCCGTCGACGAACTGGTGCTCGAAATGGCGGGCGTTGACTACCGATACCCAGATGGCACGCACGCGCTGCGTTCCGTCGACTTCGCGGTCGCCGCGGGTGAACGTGTCGGGCTGATTGGGCCCAACGGCGCTGGCAAGTCGACGTTGGCGATGCACACGAACGGGCTGCTGCGCGCCGCGTCCGGAGACGTACGTGTCGCCGGGATCGCGCTTGCCGACGACACGCTTCGCGACATTCGCCGCCGCGTCGGCTTCGTGTTCCAGCATGCCGACGACCAACTGTTCATGCCTGCCGTGCGTGACGACGTCGCGTTCGGGCCGGCGAACCACGGTGTGACCGGCGAGGCGCTCAACCGCCGTGTCGAGGCGGCCATGGATGCCCTCGGCGTCACCGCGCTCGCCGATCGTGCACCGCATCACCTTTCAGGCGGCGAACGCCGCCGGGTCGCCATCGCCACCGTGCTCGCGCTCCGACCCGATGTGCTCGTGCTCGACGAACCGACCACCGGACTCGATCCGGCGAGCCGGCGTGACCTGCTGCGCGTGCTCGACGGTTTCGCGATCGCGCAGGTCATCGTCACCCACGACCTGGCGTTCGTGCAGGAACACTGCACCCGAACCGTGCTGATGGATGCTGGTCGGATGGTCGCGTCCGGCCCGACAGCTGATGTGCTCGCCGACGACGCGCTTCTGGGCGCCCACCGGCTCGAGTTCCCGCGCTGCCCGCGCTGTTCGTCCGAATGAGCCCGACCCGTCCACATCGGCGGTGACAACGAATGTTTGTGCCATGACGCACTACGCGTTCGCCTTCGACCCGGTCGCACGCGCCGTGTTGCCGCTGGTCGGAATCCGTCCATCGACGACCGGCGTCGACGTGACGCCGGAGCAGTTCGTCGCGCGGTTCGGGCCGTGGTCGCTCGAAACACCGATCGACAACATCTCCGGCGTGTGTGTCACCGGCCCCTATTGGTGGATCAAGGCGATCGGGCCGCGGGGATCCATGGTCGACTCCGGCGCGACGTTCGGTACCAACGGACGGCGCGGCTGCTGTCTCACGTTTCACCGGCCGGTCGGTGCGCTGCTGGGCCCCAATCGATTCCGCCATCCCGGCCTGACCGTCACCGTCGCCGACCCCGACGGACTGGCGGCACAGCTGTCGGACCTGATCAGTCGGCGGTCGTGACTTCCGGCAGCGCACGACTGACGCCGATGCCGACGACACCCAATGTGGCGAGCAGCAACAGCGCAGCATCCGCACCGAGCGTCGCAACCGACGCGCTCACAGCGCCCGCGCCGAGCAGCAGCACCCCCATCGCCGCGTTGGACACCGCAACCCGATCTGTGCGGTCATCTCCCTCGGCCATGTCGATCACGTAGGTCTTGCGGCCCAGTCGCGACCCGGTGTGCACGAGGGCGAGGGCGAAGTACGTCAGCGGGTAGAGGAGGTCGGACGCCCGCAGCGCGTCGATTCGGCGGAGGGCGAGGAAGACGCCGACGACGGCCGAACTGAGTGCGCAGGCGAGAATCATCGTGCGCCGGCTCGATCGGTCGGCGAATCCGCCCCACACCCGTCCGCCGAGCAGCGCCGCCAGCCCACTGCCGATGACGAAGGGGCCGAGCCCGGCAAGTCCCCGATCGCCCGATTCTCCCGCCAATGCCACCACGAACGGTGGGCTCAATGCCGAAACGAGCAATAAGGCGCGGGCGATGACGAATCGCCGGAAGATCGCATCGTCGCGCAGCAACCGCATGCCGGTTCCGCCCGGCTGATCTCCATCGGAGATCTCGCCAGGACGTTCGGCGACGGACGCATAGACACCGGCGGCGGCGACCCAGGCGAGACTCGCGGTCCCGAGCAGCATCGCCAGCGTGCTGACGGCGGTATCGGAGCTACCCGTGAGACGAATCGCGACGCCGACCGTGATGGCGATCACCCCGGAAATCGTCGTTGCCGCACCGGACACGCGGCCACGACCGCCCTTGGGGACCGTGCGCCCCAGCACGTCCTTCGACGACAACGACGAGAGGCTTCGTGCGAGGGCGAACGCCGTGAGCGCAAGAAGGATGACCCAGCTGGCTGTCGGACCGGGTAGCGCCACGGCCGCGACGGCCATTGCGGCGACCGCGAAAGCCTGTGCGAGTGCGCCGCCGACCCACAGCCACTTGCGGACCGCACGCCGGCGAACGAATGGTGCAAGTGCCGCTTGTGGCAGCATCGAACCGGCTTCACGAATCGGCACGAGCAGCCCGATGATCAGTGACGATCCGCCAAGGCTCGTCACCAGCCATGCGAGCACCGTCTTGGCGTCGACGAGCAGGTCACCGATCTTCTGCAGCGCCATCGCCGCGACCTGCCGCAGGGCGTTGCCCGGCACTTCACGCTCGACTTCGGGATCGAGGTCACTGGTGGTGTAATCCTCGTCCGGATCGATGAGCAGCGCATAGAGGCGGCGTTCCATCAGCTGCTCCGTTCGCGTTGCACGAACCGTTCGGGCTCGGCCGCCAGGACCCCGAGCAGCTCGTCGGCCGACATTGGCCGGCTGTGGTGGAACCCCTGGCCGAAGGCGCATCCGAGTTCGACGAGCGCGTCGTGCTGCGCTGCCGTCTCGACGCCTTCGGCGCACACGTCCAGTCGCAGGGTGCGTCCGATCTCGACGATCGCACGGACAAGGTCGACCGAGACCGGTTCATCGAGATCGGCGATGAACGACTGGTCGACCTTGACGATGTCGACCGGCAGCTGCTTGAGATAGGCCAGCGAGCTGTAGCCGGTGCCGAAATCGTCGACGGCAAAACGCACGCCCTGTTCGCGAAGCTGGCGCATCACCGACAGCGACAGGTCCGTGTCGTCGAACATGCTGCTCTCGGTGACCTCAAGTACGAGGAAGTCGGGATCGATGGCGTAGCGGTCGAGCGTGGTGACCACGTGGTTGATGAGCAGCGGTTCTCGCAGCTCGCGGACCGAGACGTTGACAGCCAGACGCAGCACCAGCTCCGGATCGCGATCGAGACATCGACGCAGCGTCTGCAGACCCTCGTCGAGCAGGAACGTGCCGATCGCGGTGACCATGCCGCTGCGTTCGGCGATCGCGACGAATGCGTCGGGACTGAGCTGGCCCTGCTCGGGATGATCCCAGCGCACGAGCGCCTCAACACCGACGATGCGGTCGCCGTGCTGCAGGTCGACGATTGGTTGGTAGGCGACGTCGAGTGCGCCGTCCGCCAGTGCGTGGGCAAGATCGTCGGCCAACTGCAGGCGCGCACGGTTCCGCAGTGTCATCGCGATGCGATGCAGGACCCAACGCCGCTTTCCCTGGCCTTTGGCTTCATAAAGCGCGATGTCGGCGTCGCGGAGGATTTCCACTGCGTTTCGGTCCCCGGAATCGACGACGACGCCGATGCTCATGCCGAGCCGCATGCGGTGGCCGTCGATCACTACCGCCTCGTCGGTCGTGCCGAGCACCGCACGCGCGAACAGACCGGCGTCGTGCGTCGACTCGATGTCCTCGCACAGAACGGCGAACTCGTCGCCGCCGAAGCGCGCAAGTGTGTCGCTGCTCCGGAGCACGGCCTGGATCCGCGACGACAGCGTTTGCAGGACCACGTCCCCGGCGGCATGTCCCAGCGTGTCGTTGACATCCTTGAAGTCGTCGAGATCGCACGTGAGGACCGCGAGGCGGCGGCCTTCTCGTGACGCGCGTGCGAGCGCGTGCTCGAGGCGCTCGTTGAAGACGTCGCGGTTGGCGAGACCGGTCAGCGAATCCCGGCGCGCCAGCTCGCGGACCTGGCGGATGAGGTCGGTGCGCTCGGTCGTTTCCTGCATCGTGAGCACCACACCGGCGACGTCGTTGTCATCGCGGAGGTCGGCGACGGTGATATCGAGGTATTGCTGAGCGTCACTCGCGTCGAGCAGCCGCGTCTTGATCCGCAAGGGTGCCGCTGGAGAGGGGCGATTGATGTGGTCCACGACCGCACCGATGGTCGCCTTGCGTTCACTGGGATGGAGGTGCTCGACGATGTCACGGACGTGCCAGCCCGCCGGGTCGGTGCGTAACATCCGCGCCGCCGATGGGCTGGCGAACGTGACGATTCCCTGGTCGTCGACGACGAGCAGGACGTCCGACATGTGCCGCACCAGGGCCGCGAAGCGCCGCTCATCGCGTCGCGCCTGCGACGCAACACGTGCGTCGCTTGCACGGCGCAGTTCGTGAAGCAGCAGCCACAGGCGCACGCTGAGCACCAGCAGCACGGTTGTCGTCATCAGCGCGACGACAACGTCGCGTTGGTTCGTTGCCGTCAAGAGCAACGTGAGTGGAAGCAGCAACATCGCCGCGAGCAGCAGGGCGGCCCGGCTCGGCTCGACCCGTGGCGCCGTGTCCACAACGGTGCGGCCATCCGCGTCGTCGACGAGCAATGCGAGCACGATCGCGCCGTGCCCGAGCAGTGCAGCTGCCGCAAGCAATCCCGGACTCGGGTCCCGATCCGTGACGAGCGCGAACGCTGTCGCGATAGTGGCACCCAATACGACCAGCACTCCGGTCGCGAGCAGATTGGTTGCCGGCCCGCGCCGTCCCCGATTGACCAGGCGCACGACCGTGAAGAGGAGCACGAGTTGCAGAAGCGGGTGGACGCCGAACTGCAATCGTGCGGTCATCCAGTCGGCCGCGACATGCCACGTCGAGCCGGACACGAGGACCGTGGTGAGCGCGAGAACTGATGTGCCGACGACGACCGCGTCGAGCAGGACCGCTTGGTCGCCCCAACGGCCGCTGCGGACCATGCTGGCGATTCCGATGGCCAGCAGTGCCGTGCCGGTCATCGTCAACGCCGGAAGTAGGACCAGCGCACTTTGCACGGCGGTTGCACCATCAGACAGCCCGGTGACATGCGCCGTGAACTCGTCGACGGCGAGCAGGATGGTGCCGGCGATGACGAGCCGCCAGGAGGCGCGCCGTGTCGAGGGAAGTTGGCGCAACCCCCAGACGGCCGCACCGAGCGTCACGGCCAGGCCGAGGCCATGGAGCCATTGTCCGGCGGCCGGCGGGACGCTGGCAACGAGGATCGCGGTGACGGCGACGACCGCGGCAAGCGGCCGCACGAGATCGCCACGAGTGTGCACCACGTCGTCACCTTCGTCGCTGCAGGTCATCGGCGGTGTCGGCCGTCTGATCGACGGACGGCCGACGGTACGTTAGGCGTGATGGGACTCGACGGCGATCCGGAAACCGTGCGTAGCGTGCTCCGGCACTCCGCGCACACGCAGCACGCGGTCAGTGCGCCTCGCCCGCGTCTCCGCGGGCGCTCGCATCTCGTCGCCGCGATCGTCGCGGTCCCGGCGACGATCGCATGGATCGCATCGGTGTCCACGACGGTGGAACAGCTCGGCGTCGCCGCGTTTGCCGGCGGGATTACGGCGATGTTCGTCGCCAGCGCCCTGCTCCACTTGCGTCCATGGCCGCCAGAGACCCATGAACCGTTGCTGCGTCTCGACCACACCGGGATCTTCCTGGCGATCGGCGGAACCGCGGTGGCCGTCGGTCTGCTCGGGTTGCACGGGTGGTCGCGTGCAGTACTGGTGGGCGGCGCACTCGTCGGCACCGTGCTCGGGATCGTCCTTGAGTGGCTGCCGTTTGCGCCACCGCGTGGCTATTCGAACGCGATCTACTTGACGCTCGGCTGGCTGTCGGTTCTGCTGTTGCCCTGGGTGTGGGCCCATTCCGGTGCCGCTGTCGCATTGCTGATCATCGCTGGTGGCGTGCCCTACACGGTCGGCGCGGTGATCGTGGGTCTGCGGCGACCCGATCCGCTGCCACGCTGGTTCGGCTACCACGAAGTGTTTCACTTGCTCGTCATTCTCGCGGTCATCGCGCATGCGGCTGCGATCGGAAGGCTGACGTCGTCGTGAGTGGTCGTCGCGTGCAACCCCGTCCCATGACGTCACATGCACGCGCCACTGTCGCCGGGTGACCGCGGCGATCCGAGCACCGCATCGACCTCGGCGCGGTCAAGGGCGTAGGCGGCTCCGGGATTGTCCGGACTGATCGCGAACACCACGCCGATCGCGTTGCCGTCCCCGTCGATGATTGCCGATCCCGAGTCTCCCTGACGCAACGCGGCCGCGAGGAAGAGCACCCGACGATCGGTGCGGTCGGCGCCGTAGATGTCGCGCCCGGTGGCGTCGCGCCGGGCCTCGACGCGCGCAGCGGCAACACGGGGTTCGAGCTGGCCGCCCGGATAGCCCAACACGGCGGCGTCCTCGCCAACCTCGGCGTCGTCAAGCGCTAACGCGTCCCGGTCGACACCGTCAACCTCGAGGAGGGCGAGGTCGGCGTCGGGATCGAAGACGACCACGGTCGCGGGGTGTCCGGTGCCATCGGGGAATCGCACGCGGACTGTGTCGGCGCCGGCGACGACGTGCGCGTTGGTGATGAGCAGGCCGTCGCCGACGATGAATGACGAACCGTCGAATTGCTTGCCGCAACCTTCTGCGCGGACATGCGCGGTCGCGGCCAGGGCGCGGTCGACCACGGCCCCGTCGACGCCGATGTCCTCGGGCGGTGCGCCCGTCTGCGGTGTCGGCCCCAGATCGGCGAACACTTCGGGAAAGCGTGTCGTGGCGATGACTTGGCGCAGTGCGCGGAACGCGTCCGGTGGTTCTGGCGCCCACTCATCGATCGTGGCCACCACCGTCGAGTTGCGGACCTGCTGAGAAATCGTCCCGGGGACGTCCGCGGCCGCAGGCGCCAGCAGCCACACCATCCCACCGATCACGGCCACGCTGGCTGCCGATCCGAGCACACGATCGACGACGCCGAGCGGCGTGGCGGCAATCGTGCGGCGAACCACCGACCCGAACATCCCGGTCACCGCCGCGGCAATGCTCACGGTCAGCGCGAATGTCCCGACGCCAACCGCAAGGCGCATCGGTGGGTCCTGATTGGCGACAAGCTCCACCGCCCACGGCACGGTCCGGAACGCCAGCAGGATGCCGACTCCCATGCCCGCCCAGGACGCGACACGTGCGAGAAATCCCGCACGGAATCCGCCGAGGAGCGCGAGGGCGCCCAGCAGCAGGAGCACGACATCGAGAAGGTTCATGGAGCGGCACGGTAGGGCACGCACCGACTGCAGGCATACCGACATGCCGTACGCTCGTGGGCTGGACCGAAGGGCAGCTGTGACGCAATTGACGTTCGTTCCCGGTGCGCTCGTTCCTGCGGCGGGTTGGTTCGCCGCGTGGAGCAGCAATGGGCATCACGTGCGCGTCGACGGCCTGCCTGACGGCGTGCCCGACACGTTGCCGACCGTCCAGCTCACCGACGGCGCCATCAATGCCGCCGACGTGCCGGCCCGAAGGATTGAGCTGCTCGCCGCGGTTCGTGTGCTCGCCGCGCTGCCACCGGGCGACGATTGGCCACACTGGCGGCGACCCTCCGACACCGTCCTAGCGTGGAGCGTCGCCGCCAAGCTCGCATGTGAGCTGGTTGCTGCGGGCAAGCTCGTCCCGACGGTGACGCCCGCTGACGAACTCGGTGCGGTGTACGCGTCCTGGCGCCTCGCTGCGGACGGCGACGACCGGATGCAGCGCCTGGCCGCGATGCTGCCGCCGGCGGCATTCGCGGTGCGGGGGCCTGACGGGTCACTGCCCACGGCCGTCGACGCGCTCCACGCATTCGGCGATGCGGTCGCGGATGCGCTCGTGCGTGGGGGCCAACGGCCACAGCTCGATCCGCGCCGGCGGGAGTCGCACCGGGCCTATCCGGAACAGCTCGTCCAGGCATTGCGCGGTGTCGATCCGACGGTGGCGCGTCTGCGCATGCCCGCAGACGAAGTCGTCACGCAGATGCACGCCTGGGGTGGCCCGCTGCTCGAGCGTGAACGGGCGCTCGTGCGCCTCGCGCTTCGCCTCGTGCCGCCGGATGGCGATGCTCCGTGGCGCCTGGCCCTGCAGCTGGCAGCTGTCGCCGATCCCGCGGTGCGCATCGACGCGGGCGACGTGTGGGCGCAGGCGGGGTCGCCGATTGATGTCGCCGGCCAGCCGTTGGCCGAACCCGGACTGATGTTCGTCCGGCGCCTGGCATCGGCCGCTCGCCTTTTCACGCCGCTCGATCGGGCGCTGTCCGCCGTCGAACCCGTCGAGGTCGCGCTCGACGCGAACGAGGTCGCCGACCTGCTCGACGACGGTGTCGATGCGCTCGCGACCGCCGGGGTCATTGTCGATGTGCCCCCGGAATTGCGGCGTGACGCGATCGAACGGGTCGGTTTGCGCCTGCGCATCGGGCGTACCGTCGATGCCGACGTCGACGACGTCGCGTCACTGAATCTGCAGAGCATCGTCAGCGGCGCCTACGAACTCGTCGTCGGCGACGAACCGCTCACTGCGGACGAATTCACCACGTTGACCGCGGGGACGCATCCGTTGGTCAAGTGGCGTGGCCGCTGGGTGCGGGTGGATAGCGACGTCACCGCAGCGGCCGCGGCGACCGCAGGACAGGTGACGTCGCTGACGCTGACCGAGGCGCTGATGAGCGCCCTGACTGGCAGGCTGGACGTCGATGGCATCGGCACGGTCGCGACGCGCGCGACCGGTGATGTCGCTGAACTCATCGGCCGTCTCCGCAGCCGCCCGCGGCCAGAAGACGCACGGGTCGTCGGATTCGTCGGGGAGTTGCGGGACTACCAGCGCCGGGGTGTTGCCTGGCTGCAGGCCTTGGCGGAGCTCGGCATCGGCGGTGTCCTCGCCGACGAGATGGGTCTGGGAAAGACCGTGCAGGCCATCGCGCTTCTCGCGTCGCGGCAAGGCGACCGGCCGCATCTCGTGGTGTGTCCGACGTCGGTCGTCGGCAACTGGGAGCGCGAGCTCGCTCGGTTCGCCCCCGATCTGCCCGTGATCCGCCACCACGGAGTCGATCGGCAGATCAGTCGGTCGGTGATGCGCCCTGGCCGGGTCATCGTCACCAGCTTCGCGCTGCTGCGCCGCGACCAGCATCTGTTCGGCGACATCGCGTGGGACGTGGTGGTCTTCGACGAGGCGCAACAGATCAAGAACGCCGTATCGAAGACGGCGCGGGCGGCACGAACGCTCGACAGCCGGGTGCGCATCGCCATGACCGGCACACCGCTCGAGAACCGACTCGCCGAATTGTGGGCGATCATCGACGTCACGAATCCCGGCCTGCTCGGATCGCGGCGAACCTTCGACGCGCGCTTCGCGGCGCCGATCGAACGCTGGCACGACGACGCTGCCGCGGAGCGCCTGCGGCGCTTGATCGCACCGTTCGTGCTGCGCCGTCGCAAGGACGATGCCGAAGTCTCGGTGTCACTACCTCCGAAGCAGGAGCTGACCGAGACGTGCGGTCTGACCCGCGAACAGGCACAGCTGTATCGGACGGTGATCGACGAGACGTTCACCGGCGGGCTGTCCTCGGCGACCTTCGAACGTCGCGGCCAGGTGCTCGCGCTGCTCACGGCGCTCAAGCAGATCTGCAACCACCCCGAGCACTACCTGCAGGAAGGTGGGCCGCTGCCGGGCCGGTCCGGCAAGTTGCTGCGCTTCACCGAACTAATCGAGGAGATCGTCGCCGACGATGCTTCCGTCCTCGTGTTCACCCAGTTCCGACGCATGGGCGACCTGTTGGCCAAGCACCTGTCGGAGACGCTGGGGCTGACCGACGTGCCGTTCCTGCACGGTGGCGTCCCGTTGCGTGCTCGTGAGGCGATGGTCGATCGGTTCCAGCTGGACCCGACGTCTCCGCCGGTCCTTCTGGTATCGCTCCGCGCCGGTGGCACGGGGCTCAACCTCACACGCGCAACGCATGTCGTGCACGTCGATCGCTGGTGGAACCCCGCCGTCGAGGACCAGGCGACCGACCGTGCGCATCGGATCGGCCAGGAGCAACGAGTGACGGTGCACACGATGGTGACCGCTGGCACGATCGAATCCCGCATCGCCGATCTGCTGGAACGCAAGCGGTCACTGGCCGACGCAGTGGTTGGTACCGGTGAAGCGTGGATCTCCGACCTCGACGATGACGAACTCCATGAACTCGTTGCCCTGTCGACCGACGAGTTCGTCGACGAGGACGACGATCAGCGCGTGTCCGCGGCCGAGCCGCAGCGGCCACGGCTGGTTGTCGTCGACGGGGGGCGTTCATGACCATCGGTGACGACTGGCGCGCGCTGCTCGCTGGCACTACCTCGCCCGATCCTCGTGCCGCGCAGCGCGGCCAGGGGCTCTTCCGGCGCGGCGGCGTTCGCGACGTCACAGTCATGCGTGGCCAGATCCGGGCGACCGTGGTCGACGGACCCGACGAGCGCGTGTGCACGCTCCAGTGGCCGCCGATCGATCCCGAGCGCGCCTCGCGGGCACAGGCGTTGCTCGCCGGGCAGGTGCGCTTCACCGCCGCACTGCTGGAACGCACCGTGACCGACGATCTCGCGTCAGCGCTTGCCGACCTTGATGTCGCCGTCGTGCCGACGTTCGCCGAGTTGTCCTGGACATGTTGCGACAACCGGTGGTGCCGACATGTCGCCGCCGTGCACGCCGCGGCCGCTGCCGAGTTCGACCGCGACCCGCGTGGCGTGCTCACGCTGCGCGGAATCGACCATGAACGCGTCCTTGCCCGCGTCGGGCGCGGAGGTGGGGGAGCGCCCGCACCCACGTTCGACACCGACGCCGACCCGCTTCGTGCGGTTGGCAACCTCGCCGAGATCGTGCTGCGACCGACACCACCGCGCGATCCGGCCGCGTTGCTCGAACACCTCGGACCGCCGCCTGGTGTCGACCACATCGAAGAGCTCGCACAGCTCGTCGCCGGTGCCGCCGCCGCGGCGTGGCGGTTGGCCGCCGGCGACGGTGCCGCCGCCGCAGACGAGGAACTGCTGCTCGCCGAGCTGCGTGGGCAGCGCGTTGCGACGGCCCGGTCACTCGCCGACGCCCTCGGTGCCGACGAGGACGACATCCGCGAGCAGCTCGACCGGTTGTACGACGCGGGCGCAGTGCTGCGCACCGGCGCAGACGGCGCGGCGAAGTATCGCGCGGCGGCCCGCTGACCCGCGGTTTTGGGGCGCCTGTCCATCCGACCAGTGACACCTGCTGGCCACAGCAGTGCACTCCGGGCACACTGCAGTACTTGAGCAACACGGCGGTCCGCCGGCCCGTCGTGGGTGCGGGGCGTCCCCGGAGGTGGCATGGTGGTGCGGCGCGCACGGGGCTGGTTGCTGCCAACCGCCGCTGCGACGCTGTTCGTCGCCGTTTCGCTGACTGCCGCGGCGCCCCCGGGTCACGCCCAGTCGCGGTCGAGTTCCGATATTCAACGGGATCTGGACGAGGTCCGAGAGGAGTCGACGCAACTCACCAGTCAGCTGCGTGACGTTCGCGGGCAGATCTCGACGACCGAAGAAGAGCTCGCCCAGATCACGGTGCGACTCGAAGATGCCCGTGCCCGGCTCGCCGCCGCCGAGGGGCAGGTCGCACTCGCCGAAGGAGCGCTTGCTGAGGCGGCGGAGACGGCACAACGGCGTGCCGACGAGCATGACGCCGCCGTCGCCGAACTGGCCGCTGCCGAGGAACAGCTCGCGGTCGAAGAGGAACTGCTGCACGAACAGCTCGTTGAGTCATTCAAGTACGGAACGTCAGGAGCGCAGCGTGGCGCGATGGTCATTGAGGTGCTTCGACGAGCCGAGAATCCCAACGACTTCGCGGTCGGGTTCAAGCAGCTGCGGACCGTCATGGACGTTCAGGACGCCACGGTTGGTCGGGTCACCGAATTGCGCGCGCAGCGGATGACGCTGACCGAACAGGCTGCGGTCGCACAGGACGCCGCCCAGGCGGCTGCCGACGAGGCACGGGACACGCTCGCCGTTGTCGAGGAGCTTCGTGCTGAGGCGACTGCGGTCGCTGCCGAGGTCGCTGCCGACGAAGACCGGCAGCGCACGGTCCTCGCGCAGCTCGAGGGCACGGCGAACGAAACGTCCGCGCGTCTGCAGCGCGTCGCCGACCGGGAGCAGGAACTCCGCGAGGACCTGGCGACCGCGAGAGCGCGCGAAACCGGCGCCTCCGACCGTTCGGGGTATTCCGGGTGGGCCGGTGGGCCCGACATCTCCGGTGCGGTGTGTCCGGTCGACGGCGCGCGCGCCGGCCGTGACTTCATCAACGACTGGGGCTACCCGCGCTCGGGCGGGCGGTGGCACCAGGGCACCGACGTGTTCGGCTCGCGTGGAACCGCCGTCGTC
Organism: Nitriliruptoraceae bacterium; assembly: GCA_040904785.1. GTDB lineage: Bacteria > Actinomycetota > Nitriliruptoria > Nitriliruptorales > Nitriliruptoraceae > JBBDSV01. The sequence continues at coordinate 70,561 of JBBDSV010000065.1, read as the reverse complement.
GCCGTCGCTGACGCCGTCGTCGTGCGGACCAATCCACCGAGTCGTCAGACGTCGCTCGGTGGGATCACCGTCACGTATCGGACCAGTGACGGCAGCGAGTGGTACAACGCGCACCTCGACAGCATTGCCGGCGGGATCGAACCGGGCGCGCAGGTGTCGCGCGGCCAGCAGATCGGATCGGTCGGCACCTCAGGCAACGCGCGTTACACGCCACCGCACCTGCACCTGGGACGCCGGTACAACGGCGATGCCGTCAATCCGTGGCCGACGATCTCCGGGTGGTGCTGACAAGTCGGCGTGTGCTCCGGACTATGCTTCGCAGCCGCGGAGTCGTCAGGAGGCCCTCGTGACCGGCAGAGACTGGATGGTCGCGCTCGCCTGTTCCGTCGTCATCGGCATCGGCCTTGCCGTCGCACTCGCCGCCTGGATCCTCGCGGGCTGAGCGTCCCCCAAGCCCCTGAATCGGTCGTGTCCGGCGACCGAACCGCAGCGTTGCCCGCACCGAACCCACCCTGTCCCGGCGCCGCCGGCGACACGAGGTGGAGGATGAGGTGCGGATCGCCGTCGTCGGATCGGGCATCGCGGGCCTTGCGAGCGCATGGTTGCTCTCGCGGCGGCACGACGTCGTGCTCCTCGAACGTGACAACCGGCTCGGTGGACACACGCACACGGTTGACGTCGACGGGCACGCCATCGACACCGGATTCATCGTCTACAACGAGACGACGTATCCGCTCTTGACGCGGCTCTTCGCCGAACTCGGTGTGGCCACGCAGCCGTCGGACATGTCCTGGTCGGTCCACTGTGTTCGGTGCAACCTGGAATATGCGGGCTCGCCTGGCGGAGTATTCGCCCAACCTCGGAGATTGGCCGACTCCGGACACTGGGGCATGCTCGCCGAGATCGTCCGGTTCAACCGGATCGGTCGGCGCGACGTCGACATCGCCGCCGCACACCGCTGGACCGTCCGGCAGCTCGCCGACGCGCACGGGTTGTCGCCAGGGATGCGACGCCACTACCTGTATCCGATGGCGGCGGCAATCTGGTCGTCGGGAACTGCAGATGTGGACATGTTTCCTGCGGCGATGTTGCTGCGGTTCTTCGACAACCACGGGCTGCTGCGCACCACCGGGCACTTGCAGTGGCGCACGGTCACCGGAGGTGCCTCGCGCTACGTCGATGCGCTCGTTGCCCCGCTCGGTTCGGGCGTCCACCGTGGCCTCGGGGCCGCCGGAATCGTGCGCGACGTCGACCGTGTCCGCATTCGTCTCACCGACGGCGCTGCACTCGACGTCGATCACGTCGTGATCGCGACCCACGCCGACGTCGCGCTCGCGCTTCTCGACGATGCAACCGTCGAGGAGAAGGAAGCGCTCGGCGTCTGGCGGTACGCGGTGAACCGTGCGGTTCTGCATACCGACGCGACCGTACTTCCGTCTCGCCGCGCGGCACGAGCCGCATGGAACTACCGTTTGGAGGACTGTTCCGCCCCGCAGGAGCAGGTGAGCCTGAGCTATGGGATGAATCGACTGCAGTCGCTCGCCAGCGAGGACGACTACGTCGTCACGCTCAACGGTTCGGATTCCGTGGCGCCGGCGTCCATTCGCCGCCGCATGGACTACCGCCACCCGGTATTCACCCAGGATGCCGTCGACAGCCAGTCGGCATTCGCCGCGCTCAACGGTCCCAACCGAACGTCGTTTGCCGGCGCTTACCAGCGTTACGGGTTCCACGAGGACGGGCTGTGGTCTGCAGTTCGCGTCGCCCGTCAGCTCGGCGTGGTGTGGCCGACATGACGCTCGCATCGGGATTGTGCGTCGGATGGGTGCGTCATCGCCGACGGCGCCCGCGTCCGCATGCATTCCGCGTTCGCAGCTACCACGCGCTGCTACGCCTCGACGAGCTCGACCGACTCGACCGCACCGTGACCGGATTCGGGGTCAACCGTGCTGCCATCGCGTCGTTCCACGATCGTGACCACTTCGACGACACCGCGCGTCCGGTACGCGTCAAACTCGCCGAACGGCTCGATCAGGCGGGTGTCGCCATGCCCGACGGGCCGATCGAGGTCCTGACGAACCTGCGCGTCGCGGGCTACGTGTTCAACCCGATCAGCTGGTGGTACTGCTGGCACGCCGACGGGCGGCTCGGCGTCGTGGTCGCCGAGGTCCACAACACGTTCGGCGACCAGCATTCCTACGTGCTCGACGATCTCTCGGTCGACGGCCCGGTGGTGCGAGCCCGGGCGCGAAAGCATCTGCACGTGTCGCCGTTCCTGCCCATCGCGGCACTCGAATACCGGTTCACGCTCACGGTGACAACACGTCGCCGCTTCGCGCACATCGACGTCGTCGACGCGGACGGTGTCGTGCTCGACGCGACCCAGGACGGCTGGCGACGGGACTTCGACACCGGCAACCTGTGGCGCGTGTTGGTAAGCCATCCGTTGATGCCGCTTCGCACCATCGTGCTCATCCACGCACATGCACTTGCCCTGTGGTGGAAACGCACGCCGTTCCACCAGCGCCCGGCTCCCGATGGACATCGCCGATCAGCGGCAGAGACCGAGGCGAGATCCTGATGCCCGATCATGCCAGCATCGTCATCGGAATGCTTGACCGGTTGACCTCTGGCGGCGTCGAACTCGCGCTACCGGACGGGTCCCGTCGGACGCTCGGTGCGCCGCAGCATGGTGTCGTCCGGCTCGACGTCCGCGACCCAGCGTTCTTCTCCCGTGTGCTCCGTGGCGCGTCGGTCGGTGCCGGCGACTCCTATATGGATGGCCAGTGGTCGTCGGACGACCTGGTAGGACTGCTGCGGACGGTCATCGCCGACCGTGCGGCACTTGCACGGCTGTCACCGGGCGCAATCGGGCAGATCGTGCTCGACCGGGCACGTCATCTTGCCCGGGATAACCGGCGTGCTGCCGCCCGGCGGAACATCGCAGCCCACTACGACCTGTCGAACGCGTTCTACGCAACGTTTCTCGATGAGACCATGACGTACTCGTCCGCGGTTTTTGCGACCGATCAGGACTCGCTCGCCGACGCACAACGCAACAAGTACACCCGGTTGATCGAATTGGCCCGAATCGATGCTGATTGCCACGTCCTCGAGATCGGCTGTGGCTGGGGTGGCTTCGCGATTCATGCCGCGACGACGACGGGGTGCCGGGTAACGGGGATCACGTTGTCGCAGGCGCAGGCCGATGAAGCCCGTCGACGGGTCGACGCGGTCGGGCTGGCCGACCGGGTAGCAATCGAACTCGGCGACTATCGCGACGTTGCCGGCACCTATGATCGCGTCGTGTCGATCGAGATGCTCGAGGCGGTCGGCCACCGGCATCTCGACGACTACTTCGGCACGATCGAACGGGTGCTCACGGGCGACGGGCTCGCGGCGTTTCAGGTGATCACCATCCCGGAACAGCGGTACGCGCGGTACCGGCGCCGACCTGACTTCATCCAACAGCGCATCTTCCCGGGCGGCCACTTGCCGTCGCTCGAGTCGATGGTGTCGTCGCTTCGACGGTCGTCGTCGATGTTCGTCGAATCCGTCGACAACATCGGCATCCACTACGCCGAGACGTTGCGTCGCTGGCGGGTCCGGTTCCTTGCCCAGCGCGACCGGATCGGACAACTCGGGTTCGACGAGCGGTTCCAACGCATGTGGGAGTTCTACCTCGCCTACTGCGAAGCAGCGTTCCGTGCCCGCTACATCAACGATATGCAATTCGTGGTGACGCGCACCGGCAATCCGACGTTGGAATCGTTCCCCTACCAGGAGTCGGTGTGACGATCATCGACGCGATCATCGACCGGGGCGTGGTGCCCGATTCGCTCCTGCGGGGCGGCATTCGCGTGCTGCTCCGGCGCCGCCACCGTACGGCAACACGTGGCGGGGTGGCCGAACGGCGTGCCCGTGCCCAGGCGTTGATCGCTGGGCTCTCGGCCGGTCCCGTCGCCGTCGCGATCGACGACGCGAACCAGCAACACTACGAGGTCCCCGCCGCAGTGTTCGCCCGGTTCCTCGGCCCACGTCTGAAGTACTCGTCGTGCTGGTGGGAGGACGACACGGCCGAACTCGCCGACGCCGAAGACGCCATGCTCGCCCGTACGTGTGATCGGGCGGGCGTTGTTGACGGCGACGTTGTTCTCGACCTCGGGTGTGGCTGGGGCTCGCTGACGCTGTGGATCGCTGAGCACTATCCCCGCTGTCGTGTCGTGGGTATGTCGAACTCGGCGAGCCAGCGCGAGTTCATTCTCGCACGTGCTGCCGATCGGGGTCTTGCAAACGTCGACGTGCGCACCATCGACGTCAACGACTTCGTGACCGACCCGCCGTTTGCGCCCCGGTCCTTTGATCGCGTCGTGTCGGTCGAGATGTTTGAGCATGTGCGCAACCACGCTGCGTTGACGGCCCGGCTCGCCGAGTTGCTTCGCGACGGCGGCACCCTGTTCGTGCACGTATTCGTCCATGCCACCGACGCGTACCTGTTCGACACCGGTCGTCGCGCCGACTGGATGGCTCGCCATTTCTTCACCGGAGGGATCATGCCCTCCGACGAACTTCTGTTGCACACGGTGCGTGACCTGGTCATCGAGGAGCACTGGGCGGAATCCGGCCGGCACTACACCCGCACGTTGCGCGCGTGGCTCGCCAATCTCGACGAGAATCGTGCCGCGATCGAGGCCGCGCTGTCGCCTGACGACCCGCGGACTGCGCGCGCGGTTCTTCCGCTGGCGAGTGTTTCTGCTGGCCTGCGCCGAACTGTTCGCGGTCGACGGTGGTGACCGATGGCACGTCAGCCACTATCGCTGGGTCGTCCGCCGCTGACGCCAGGTCCAGGCGCCGTAGCCGACCGCCGCGATGATCGCGAAGCTGTGCCACTGAACGGCGTATGACTGGTGGTTGGCCTCGTCGAGCTGTGGTGGTCCCAGCGCCAACGGCAGCGGCCCGTCACGCGCGGGCGCATCGGCAGTCAACCGGGCGACCATGGGGAAGAGGTCGCCGGCGACCTGTGCGTCGAGACGGGCGGTGTCGGTGTGAAAGACACGGTCGAGCTGGCCGTCGGCCGGATCGCGTGCGCCAAACCGCGGTTGGGGCACCGGCGCCTCGAGAATCGCGGTGACCGCGACCTCGCCGGCCGGCGGTGCGGCATCCGCCACCGGCGGTTCGTCATGGTCGGGCGGCACCCAGCCGCGGCGCACCAGCACGACGTTGCCGCCGGTGGTCTCGAAGGGCGTGAGCACGTGATAGCCCGACTGTCCCAGGTGCGCACGATTGCGCTGGAGGACTTCCTCGCCGGGCCGGAACGTCCCCGTCATTCGCACGCGGCGGAACTCGAGGTCGTCGGCGGCCACGTTCTCGTCCGCGGCACTCGACACCAGCGCGTCCAGATCTCTAGCCTCGACCTGCATCCGCTCGGCCAGGCGGGCGTTGGTTGCGCGCACCTCAGCCAGCCGTGCCAACTGCCACTGCCCGAGCGCGACACAGGTGACCACGACCGTCAGCACGATCAGGTGCCGGACGAGCGCGCGGGGACGAAGCAGCGGGTGGGCCATCGCCCCGCAGGCTACAAGGGGTGTGGCATGGCACGACTCGCCGGTCGGCAGGCACGCCACTACGGATGGGACCGTGACCGTCCACCCGCAGCACTGGTCGCGTCGGGCGACGTCGTGACCCTTTCGCTCGTCGATGCGTTCGACGGCCAGCTGACGCCTGCGGCCGAGGCAGCGGACGTCACCGCGCTCGACCTGACGCGAGCGAACCCACTCACCGGTCCGGTGAAAGTCGACGGTGCACGCGTCGGTGACGCGGTCGTCGTCGAACTGCTCGACATCACGGTCGACGCCACGGGGTGGACGGCGATCATTCCTGGATTCGGCCTGCTCGCCGACGATTTCGACGATCCGCACGTGATCGTCAGCACGCGAACCGACGAGGACGTCGCGTTCGGCGACGTCGCTCGGCTGCACCTGCGACCGTTCGTCGGCACGGTCGGCCTCGCGCCGGCCGAGCCGGGCGAGCATGACGTCATCCCGCCGCGCGACGTCGGCGGAAACCTCGACTGCCGGGACGTCGCTGCGGGCACGCGGTTGTGGTTGCCGGTCGCCGTCGACGGTGCGTTGCTGTCACTCGGCGATGCGCACATGACCCAGGGCGACGGGGAGGTGTGCGGCACAGCGATCGAAACCGCTGCGACGGTGACGGCTCGTGTTCACGTCGTCGACGGTGCCGCGCCCTCCACGCCGCGGGTCGAAGTGTCACGCTTCGCCGACCGAGCTGTGGTCATCGGCGCGAAGCGCCACGTGCTGACGACCGGTGTCGGACCGGACCTGTACGCAGCGGCACGTGACGCGACACGGGCGATGATCGAACAGCTGACGCGCAACGGTCTCTCGGCGGCCGACGCATACGCGCTGTGTTCTGTTGCCGGCCATCTGCGGGTCATCGAGGTCGTGGACGCGCCGAACTGGGTTGTCGGCATGCAGCTGTCCTACTGACGACCGGACGGCACAGCGCACCCGCTCACGGTGTGGCCGGGCCGGTTGCGACGGGGATCCGAGCCGTGCCGTGATGGGCGAGCGCCACGCCGGTGAGTACGACCGCGGCACCGGCGACCTGCGGTGGCCCCAACGGCTCGGCCAGGAGCAACGCCCCCCACAGCAGCGCGAGCACCGGCTGCAACAGCAGGGCAACGGACGTCGCGGCGGCGGGCAGGCGGTGAATCGACGACGCCAACAACAGCCAGCCGACGACCTGCGACCCGACGGCCAGCACCACGAGCCAGCCGTCGGCCGGCCATCCGGCGGGTGCCGCGACGCCCTCGACGACGGCCGCCGGTGCGGTCACGATCGCCGCACCCAACGTGATCGCCCACAAGGTCGACACCAGATCGGCGTTGCTGGCGCGGGCGAGTCGCATCACCACCAGCGCTCCCGCGTACAACCCGGCTGTGAGCACGCCGAGGGCGATTCCGGCGACGAACGACGAGCCAGCGACCAACGGTGTGCCAACGGCGCCGAGCAGCCATACGCCGGTCAGAACGACCGGCAACGCGACCCAGAACCGTGCGCGTGGGCGTTCGCCGAACAGCACCACGCCGAGCACCCCGACGACGACCACCTGCAGATTCGGCAGCACAGTGCCCAGCCCCGCTCCGACGATCTCAATCGAGCGGTGCCACATGAGGAAGTCACCGCCGAGCAGCATGCCCGAGACGATGCCGAGCGGAAGCAGCCACCGGCGCTGCGGCGCCGGCCGCACCGCCAGCAGGATCGCCAGCAACGGCAGCGCATAGACGGCGCGAAGGAACGCCGAGCGTGTCGGTTCAACGTCGGCGAGGCGCACCCAGACCGCCGAGAACGAAATGCACACCGCGCCGAGCCACGGGCGGACGCCATCGGGAACGATGCGGGCGAGCGTTGCGGTCACGTACGCATCGTGCGTCGCGCATGCGGCGTGGCGAGCAGGACGAGCGTGACCCCGCTAACCGTTGCCGCGACCACACTCACCCAGTTTCGCACCGGCGACACTGAGGTGATCAGCGCGAACGCATGGACAACAGTGGCGAAGAGCCACGCGTGACGCCAGCGGCCGAAGACGGCGATCGCCGCAGCCGCATACGCCAAGGCGCCGAGGGTGAACCCGACCGCCGCGGGCAGAATCGTGCGGCCTGGGCCGAGGCGGGCGAACCCGGCGATGCCGAGGTCAAGGTGCGCGAGCGCCATCGTGGTGGCGCCGAGCGCGCCGACGACGGTCAGCGAACCGATGGCGGCCACGAGGCGCGCGTGAGGACCAGCAGGGGAGCGTTTCATGTCCGCGAGCATCCCGCGTGAACCGATGTCCTGTCAAAGCCGCAGGTCGCCGGCCCGCGCATCCCCGCCGGGACGGCCTGTACGATCGGACAGTGTTCGCCGGTTGTCCCGCGGGATGTTGGCCGCGACGCTGACCGCCACGCTGCCGCGCGACCCATGCGGCGCGGCGGACGTTCGGCCCCATCTTTTGCGTGAACGGGTGCCCGCCGAACATGCGCGATGCCAGCCGGCGGCCCGACGAATCCCCGACCCCGACCGAAGGATTGCGGCAGATGTGCGGCTTCAGTGGCGAGCTGCGGCTCGACGGAGCTGCTCCCGATGTGGGTGCCGTCGCGCGCATGACCGACGAGATGTCGGCGCGAGGACCGGATGGTCACGGCCTGTGGTCGGCGGGTCCGATCGCGCTGGGACATCGCCGGCTGTCGATCATCGACCTGTCCGCGTGCGCCAACCAGCCCATGCACGATGCCGAACTCGGCCTGACCATCGCCTTCAACGGCTGCATTTATAACTACCAACAGCTTCGTCGCACACTGATCGAGGAGCACAGCTACCGCTTCTTCTCAACCTCCGACACCGAAGTCGTCCTCAAGGCCTACCACGCATGGGGTGACGGGTTCGTCGAACGCCTCCAGGGCATGTTCGCGTTCGTGATCCACGAGCGTGACACGCACCGGACATTCCTCGGCCGGGACCGGTTCGGGATCAAGCCGCTCTACCTCGCCGAGTCGTCCGGCCGGCTGCGATTCGCCTCGACACTGCCAGCGCTTCTGGCCGGTGGTGGCATCGACACGTCGATCGACCCGGTCGCGTTGCACCACTACCTGACATTCCACTCGGTCGTGCCGGCACCCCACACGATCCTCACGGGGGTGCGCAAGCTTCCGCCCGCGACCACGATTGCGATCGATGCCGACGGGCGCCGGACGACCCGCGAGTTCTGGCGTCCCGATTTCACCCGAGACCCCGACCGCGCCGAATGGTCGGCGCGCGACTGGGAGGACGCCGTGCTCGCGTCGCTGCGCGATGCGGTGCAATGGCGGCTCGTCGCCGACGTTCCCGTCGGAGTGCTGCTGTCCGGCGGACTCGACTCGTCGCTCGTCGTCGGACTGCTCGCCGAGGCGGGACAGCGCGACATCAACACGTTCTCGATCGGCTTCGAGTCGGTCGGTGGCGTCGAAGGCGACGAGTTCAAGTACTCGGACGTCATCGCCCGTGAGTTCGCCACCACCCACCACCGCATCCGCATCTCGACCGAGCGCATGCTGCCGGCGCTGTCGGGGGCGATCGCGGCGATGAGCGAACCGATGGTCAGCCACGATGCTGTCGCGTTCTTCCTGTTGAGTCAGGAAGTCGCCAAACACGTCAAGGTTGTGCAGTCGGGTCAGGGTGCCGACGAGGTCTTCGCCGGGTATCACTGGTATCCGGCGATGCAGGCGCTGTCCGACCGGCTGGGGCGCAATGCGTCACGCGAGGAACTCGTCGCGGCGGCCGTCGCCGAGTACCGGCGGGCGTTCTTCGATCGTGGACACGACGAGATGGCGGGTGTGCTTCGGCCGGACCACCGCATTGACGATGACGTCTCGACGGAGCTCGTCGCCGAGCACTTCGCGATGCCGGGTGCAGAGACCGCGACCGACATGGCGCTACGGCTCGACTCGCAGATCATGCTCGTCGACGACCCCGTCAAGCGGGTCGACAACATGACCATGGCGGCCGGCCTGGAGGCGCGGGTGCCGTTCCTCGACCACGAAGTGCTCGACATCGCCGCACGGATCCCACCGGAACTCAAGCTCGCCGAGGAGGGCAAGGGTGTGCTCAAGCAGGCGGCGCGCCGGGTCATCCCCGCTGATGTGATCGACCGTCCCAAGGGCTACTTCCCGGTGCCCGCACTCACCCACTTGCAGGGCCCCTATCTCGACCTCGTACGCGACGCACTCGCTGCGCCCGAGGCGGCCCGACGCGGGCTGTTCGCACCCGGATACGTCGAGTCGTTGCTCGCGGACCCGAATGCCGAGCTCACGCCGTTGCGGGGCAACAAGTTGTGGCAACTCGGCCTCCTCGAGCTGTGGCTGCAGGCGCATGATGTCCAGCCCTGACGCCAACGGCTCCCCGCACGCCGACGAGCCGACCTCCGGCAAGCCGGCGCTGCAGGAGAACCTGTCGACGAGGTCCTGGGATGTACGTCCGAGCCACCTCACCCAGGATCTCGTCGAGGATGTCGCGCTCGAGTGCGGATGGGGACGGCTGATCTTCGGCCAGACGTTCGCCACCCATGATGATCTCGTCGCCGCGGTGTCACGCGAAGAGCCTGGGCGTCGCGACATCTGTGTCTATGTCCGCGAGCCGCACGTGCTGGTGTCGCGTGCTCCGCAGGAACTGTTCATCGACCCGAGTCACACCTATCGCCTCTGGTTGCCCCAACGATCGGGGCGTGGCCCGGTGCGAGGCGTGGTCGTACGCGACATGGGCGGCGATGACGACGCCGAGGCGATCAATCGCTTGTATTCGGCGGCCGGCATGCTCAACGCGCCGGTCGACGTGCTCCGGGAGAACCAACGGACCGAGACGTTCATCTACCTCGTTGCCGAGGACGAAGACACCGGCGAGGTAATCGGGACCGTGACCGGTGTCGACCATCGCCAGGCGTTCAACGATCCCGAGGACGGGTCGAGCCTGTGGTGTCTGGCGGTCGACCCGCTCAACACACGGCCCGGGGTGGGCAGCGTGCTCGTCGAGTCGCTCGCCGATCGTCTGCACGAGCGCGGCCGTGCCTACCTCGACCTGTCCGTCGTGCACGACAACACCCCGGCGATCACGCTCTACGAGAAACTCGGCTTCGAACGTGTCCCGGTGTATTGCGTCAAGCGCAAGAACCCGATCAACGAGCGCTTGTTCGCTGCGGCCCCTGCCGAAGGGATCGACGATCTCAATCCGTATGCGCGCATCATCGCTGACGAGGCGCTGCGCCGCGGGGTCGACGTCCGCGTCGTCGACGGCGAAGCCGGTCTGCTGCGGCTCAGTCACGGTGGACGCACGATCGCGACGCGGGAATCGCTCTCCGAGCTCACCACCGGTGTGGCCGTCGCCCGGTGCGACGACAAGCGGCTGACCCGCCGTCTGCTCGCCGACGCCGGCCTGCAGGTTGCACCGGGACGGGTTGCCACCGGTGACGTCGCCGATCGCGAGTTCCTCGCAGACGTTGGCGAACTGGTCGTCAAGCCGGCGCGAGGCGAGCAGGGCAGGGGAATTACCGTCGGGGTGACGACACCCAGCGAACTCGAGGACGCCGTCGAACTTGCCCGTCGCTACTGCGTGGACGTCATCCTCGAGTCCTGCGTGCGGGGCCAGGATCTGCGCATCATCGTCATCGACCATGAGGTTGTCGCCGCCGCGGTGCGCCGGCCGGCCACGGTCGTGGGCACCGGGCGCCACACCATCGGTGAGCTCATTCGTTCCACCGCGCGACGGCGCGAAGCCGTCACCGGCGGCGAGTCGACGATTCCCCTGGACGACACGACGGCGCGAGCGGTCGCGGATGCCGGTTATGCGCTCGACGACGTGCTCGACGCGAACGTGTCGCTGGCCGTGCGGCGGACCGCGAACGTCCACACGGGCGGCACCATCCACGACGTCACCGAGCAACTGCATCCCGATCTTGTCGACGTCGCCGTCAAGGCGAGTCGGGTCCTCGACATCCCGGTCGTCGGTCTCGACCTGCTTGTTCCCGCGGTCGATGAGCCGGAGTACGTCATCATCGAGGCGAACGAACGGCCGGGTCTGGCGAATCACGAGCCGCAGCCGACCGCCGAGCGCTTCATCGACCTGCTGTTCCCGTCCACGCGTGCGCTCCCACGCGGCTGGCAGCCAGGCGCCGTCGCCGCCGACCACCAGGCCGACGACCGATCGGATGACTGAGACTGGCGGTCAGCGCTTCGCGATGGCGAGGAACAGCGGATAGCGGGTGCCGTCTTTGTCGATGTGGCCGCCGGACGTGAACGTCACGTCGGCGAAGCCGCAACGGCGCAGGCGTGCACCGAATGCTTCCCGGTCGAATCCGTTGTGTCCGTCGAACGCCTCGCGGTCACGGTGAAACGAGCCGTCTTCGGCGTCGAGATCGACCAGGCAGGCGATGCCGTCGTCGGTGAGTAGCGTGGCCAGCCCCGTGAGCACCGGATCAAGATCCGGGATGTGGTGGAGCACCATTGAACTGACGATGCGGTCGAACGTCTCACCGGACGTGTCGCCTCGGCCGACATCAAAATCCCACACCCGCGCATCACCGAATACTCCGGCGTCGACCTTGCGGCGCAGAACCTCTAGCATGCCCGTCGAGCGGTCGGCCAGCGTGATGGAACCGACGCGGTCGGCGAGCCGTTCGCTGACCAGTCCGGTCCCGGCTCCATACTCGAGCAGCCGCATCGTGGGGTGGAGCACGACCGCGTCGCGGATGTGGCGGGCGACCATGTCTGCTCGCGCGATCCGTGAGGCCGTGTCGTACGTCTCGGCGCGGGCGTCGAAACGGTCGTCGGTGCGGGACATGTCGCCTCCTCGGCGCGTGGCCGGTTCGATCAGCGCAACAGCGACAGGATCGCGGCGTTCATTGCGTTCGCCAGCGTGATCGTGGCGACGAACAACACGCCGGCGAGCACGAACACGGTGATCGCGCGGCGTGAGGCGACGAGCAGCAGCTTGCCGGCGGCCATGCCCGCAAGCAGGCCACCGACGTGACCGCCGACCGAGATCCCGGGGATCACGAAGGTGAGCACCAGATTGAGCAGCACCAGCGAGCCGATGTCGGTGCGCCACGGGTTTACGCCACGCACTCGCATTCCCGAGATGGCCGCTCCCATCAGACCGAACACCGCCCCGGATGCGCCGACGGTGACGCTCAATGGGTGGGTGCCGAGCGCGGTCGACAGCACCGGGATCGAGGCCAGTGGTGTGGCGACGGTTGCCCAGGCGAGCAGCACGACACCGAGACTGCCGCCGAGCAGTCCGAACAGGTACAGGGCGGCGAACCGTGCGTGCCCCAGCGCCGGTTCGAGCATCTCTCCCAGCCGCCACAGCAGGATGCCGTTGAACGCGACGTGCATCAGCCCGCTGTGGAGGAATCCGCTGGTGATCACGAGCCAGAACGCGCCGTCGCCGACGGCAACCGGTACAAGTCCGAACTGCTGCAAGATGCGCGGTTCGGCGACCTGGGTGACGACGAAGGCCACGCCGATGAGGCCGAGCAGGATCTTCGTGACACGTGCGTCAACGACGACGTCCCGCAGTCGACGGGCCGGGATCGCGCCGGACGCACACTCGGGGCACTGGTAGCCCACGGGTGCCTCGATCGCGTCCGCACCGCACACCGGTCGTTCGCATCGCGAGCACCGCAGCAGCGCGGGCCGGCCCGGATGCCGGTAGCAATCCGGTGCCGGCGGGGGTCCCTGGACGTCGGTCACGTCATCCTCACCATGTCGGACGCGACCCTACCCGCCGGCGACGAGCGCGGATGTGGGGGAGACGAGGGCCCTGCGGCACGACGTCGCACAGTCACGGTAGGTTGCCGGCATGGATCTACGTGAACCGGAAATCGATGCCGACTGGATGCGCGACGTCCTCTTGGAACTGTTGCGCATTCCCAGTCCGAGTGGCCGTACCGACGTCATCATGCAGCACGTCGGCGAACGCCTGAAGTCGATCGGGCTGCGCTTCGAACTGACGCGTCGTGGCGCCATGGTCGGTGGCCTCGACGGCAATGGCGGCGCCTTCGATCGTGCGATCGTGGTGCACACCGACACGATCGGGTGCATGGTCAGCAAGTTGAAGCCCAACGGACGCCTGGCGATCGCGCCGGTCGGCACGCATAGCTCGCGCTTCTCCGAAGGCTCGCGCGTCACGATCTTCACCGACGATCCCGAGTACGTGTACACGGGGACGATCCTGCCCAACATCGCGTCGGGGCACGCTTACGGCCAGCAGATCGACGAGTATCCGCACACCTGGGACCATGTCGAGGTCCGCGTCGATGAGCCGGTCGACTCGGAGGCGGGGCTGACGGACCTGGGGATCCAGGTGGGTGACTTCGTTGCGCAGACGGCGTTTCCCGTGATCACCCGTTCGGGATACGTCACCTCACGCCATCTCGACGACAAGGCCGGTGTCGCCGCCGCGCTCGCGGCATTCGAATGGCTCATCCGTGCCGAATGTCCGCTGCCGGTCGGTGCGAATCTGTTGATCACGATCGCCGAGGAGGTCGGCCACGGCGCCTCGAGTGGACTGCCGAACGATGTCGCCGAAATGGTGTCGATCGACGCCGCTGTCGTTGCGCCCGACCAGCACTCGACCGAGACCGGCATCACGGTCGGCATGCAGGACCTGCACGGCCCGTTCGACTACCACCTGTCGCGCCGTCTGTACTCGCTCGCGCGCGAGCACGACATCGAGGTGTATCGGGACGTGTTCCGCCACTACCGCTCGGACGCCGCCGCCGCACTCGAAGCGGGCGCCGAGACGCGCGCCGCACTGGTCGGCTTCGGGGTCGACGCGACCCACGGTCACGAACGCACCCACCTCGACAGCATCAGCAATACCGCGCGGTTCATCGCGCTGTACCTGCAAACCGAGCTCACTTTCGCCCAGTGGGACGCCAGCCCCACCGGACCGCTCGAGAAGTTCCCGTCGACCGGCGTGCAGGCCATCCGGCGAGAACCCGAGTTCGACCCGGAACAGGACGACTTGGTCGAAGCCGACCCGTTCGACCCGAGACCCGAGACATGACCGCCGCAGCGCCGCGGCCTGACGTGCACGGTGGGCGTGCGCGAACGACCAGACGATGGCGCTGACCGACGTGATCGTGCTCGTCGTGGCCGTGGTCGCGTCCGCGGTCGCTGCGGCTTGGCTGGTAGAGCATCGCCACCGGCGTGCACCGCGGCAGCCCGAAGCGCTCCAGACCGAGCTTGATCGGATGGACCGCCGGCTTGCTGACGCGGTCGATCTCGTCCAGCGGCTCGACGCCCAGCGCGCCGCCCAGTTCGGCGAGGTGACCGAACAACTGCGAGCCGTCAGCCGCAGCCACATCGAACTGCGCCAGACCACCGGAGAACTCAAGTCTGCGCTGTCGAGTGGACCGTCGCGGGGACAGTGGGGCGAGCGGATGGTCGCCGATGTGCTGCGCGCCGCGGGCATGGTCGAGGGGGTGAACTACCGGACGCAGGCGACGACGCCCGCGGGAACGCGTCCGGACGTCACGTTCCTGCTGCCGCACGATCGTGTGGTGCACATGGACGTGAAGTTCCCGCTCAACCGCTACCTCGCGATGCTGCAGGCCGAATCGGACGAGCAGCGCGATCGTGACCGCGTCGCCTTTCTGCGTGCCGTCCGTGACCGCATCGCCGAGCTCGACGACCGTGGCTACATCGACCCGGCACACGGAACCATCGACTGTGTCCTGCTGTTCATCCCCAACGATCAGATCTTCCAGTTCGTCGCCGAACAGCAGCCCGAACTCCTCGACGACGCGTTGGCCCGCGGTGTCGTCATCTGTGCGCCGACGACCCTGCTCGCCGTGCTCGCCGTGATTCGACAGGCAACCGAGCAGTTCGCGCTCGAACGCACCAGTGACGAGATCCTCGAGCTGCTGGCGGCATTCCGCAACCAGTGGGAACGCTTCACCGAAGCAATCGACAAGGTCGGCCGAGGACTCGAAACGACCCAGCGGGCCTACGACGCGCTGACAACGACGCGCCGGGCGCAGCTCGAACGGCATCTCGACCGCATCGATGAGCTCCGCCGCGGCGACGGCACGCCACGGCTGCGCCTGGCGAGCAGCGACGATCGCGATCGTCCGGACGCGTGACCCCCACGCGGCGCCACGACCACGACGCCGGGGGCGACCAGGAGCTGCTGGCGGCGAAAGCGGCACTGCGGGAGGCCAGCTGGGCGCGACTGGCCGCCGCGGGCGTGACCCGATTTCCCGGTGCGCGCCACCGGATCAGCAACTTCGTCGGTGCCGAGGCCGCCGCCGACCGCCTGCGGCACCTCGACATCTGGCAGCACGCGACGACGATCAAGGTCAATCCCGACAGCCCGCAGTGGCCGGTGCGTCAGCGGGCGCTCGAAGACGGCAAGCGTGTCTACATGGCCGTGCCGCGGCTGGCGGATATCGCGCCGTTCTACCTCCTCGATCCCGACGACCTCGCCGACACGCCCCGTCGCGCATCGTCCATCGCCGGGGCGCAACGCTCGGCACGCCAGGTGCCGCTCGACGATCTCGCACCGGTCGACGTCGTGGTCACCGGCTGCGTCGCCGTCGGCCGCGACGGGCGCCGCCTCGGCAAAGGGGGCGGATTCAGTGACCTCGAGTTCGCCGTCGCGACCGAGGCGGGCCTGATAAGCACCGCAACGCAGGTCGTGACCACCGTCCACGACGTGCAGGTCGTCGCCGCTGGCGAGATCCCGGTGACCGCACACGACCTCCACGTCGATGTGATCGTGACACCCACCGCGGTGATTCGCGTGCCACGCCCCGCCGACTGGCGTCCCGCACGTGTCCGCTGGGACGAACTGACCGCGGCCAAGATCGCCGCGATCCCGCTGCTGGAGGCACGCCGCCCACCTGGTGACGGCTGACGCCACGACCTGTCGCGGGGGTCAGACCCGCCAGAGACCCCGCCGTCGCCGGTAGGATCGACCCACCCGCTGGCGAGGCTGTCGTGATCGAGATCCCTGAAGCACTCAGCTACGACGACGTGCTGCTCACGCCCCAGGCGTCGGCGGTGTTGCCGCGTGACGTCGATGTCTCCACTCGCTTGCACCCGCGCATTGAACTGCGACTGCCACTGTTGTCGGCCGCGATGGACAAGGTGTCGGAAACGGCGATGGCGGTCGCGCTCGCGCGACAGGGCGGGCTCGGTGTCATCCACAAGAGCGTGTCGGCCGATGCGCAGGCGGCGATGGTCGAAGCGGTCAAGCGCTCCGAGTCCGGATTCATCGTCGATCCGGTGACATTGCGGCCGGACGACCCGGTCGCGACCGCATTCGACCTCATGGCGCGCTACCGCGTGTCCGGATTCCCCGTCGTCGACGGTGACGGCCGGCTCGTGGGCATCATCACCAACCGCGACCTGCGTCTCGACGTCGACGCGACGTCGTCCGTGCGCGATTCGATGACCACCGAAGGGCTCGTGACGGCGCGACCCGGCACCACGCTGGATCAGGCGCGCGAGATCATGCAGGACCACCGGGTCGAGAAGCTGCCGATCATCGATGACGCCGGGATCTTGACCGGCATGTTCACGTTCAAAGACATTGAGAAGGTTCGCACGTATCCCGCTGCAGCCAAGGATGCCCGCGGTCGCCTGTTGTGTGCGGCTGCCGTCGGTGTTGGTCCGGATGGCGAGGAACGTGCCGAGAAGCTCGTCGCCGCCGGCGTCGACCTGCTGTCGATCGACTCGGCACACGGCCACGCCGCCGGTGTGCTCGAGTTCGCCGCGAAGCTCAAGGATCGCTTCGACGACGTCGTCCTCATGGTCGGCAATGTCGCGACACCCGATGGCGTCGCTGCATGCGTCGATCATGGCGCCGACGTCGTCAAGGTCGGTGTCGGACCCGGATCGATCTGCACGACGCGTGTGGTCACCGGCGTCGGGATGCCCCAGTTCACCGCCGTGCTCGAATGCGCGCACGCGGCCGCGGAGCGCGGCGTGGGGATCGTCGCCGACGGTGGGATCCGCTATTCCGGCGACGTCGTCAAGGCGCTGGCGGCCGGCGCGACCGCGGTGATGGTCGGCAATCTGCTTGCCGGCACCGACGAATCGCCGGGCGAACTCGTGCTCGTCGGCGGCCGCCGCTACAAGGAATACCGCGGCATGGGATCGATCGACGCGATGCGCGACGGTTCCGCCGACCGCTACTTCCAGGCAGACAAGATCGGCGGCAGCGCCGCCGAGGCGTCGCAACCCTCCAAGCTCGTCCCCGAGGGAGTTTCCGGATTGCTGCCGTATCGCGGCAGCGTCGCCGAAGTCACCGGCCAGCTCGTCGGTGGGCTGCGATCCGGCATGGGCTACCTGGGGGCACCGACCCTGGCCGCACTGGCGCAGCGGGCGCGGTTCGTACGGCAGTCTGCGGCCGGAGCGCGCGAATCGCACGTGCACGACCTCGATGTCGTCCACGAGGCGCCGAACTACAGCGTTCCCGGCACGTCCTGATCGTTCCAGGTGGCTGCCGCCCGCAGTGCCGTCGCGGCACCGTCATGGTCGATGTCCTCGACGACCAGGTGCGCGGTATCCCGCACGTCGCGTGCGGCCTGCCCCATCGCGACAGCGGTGCCTGCCCGCGTCAACATCGGAAGGTCATTGGGTGCGTCGCCCACCGCCATGACCCGGGTCAGCTCGACGCCGAGATAGCTCGCCGCGCGCACCACACCCCACCCCTTGTCGACGCCCGGATCAGTCACGTTGAGGTAGGCGAGATCGGGTGTCCGAGGTGACGTCGATGCGCCGGCGCGGAGTCCGAGCGCGGCGACGGCCTTCGCCAACCGTTCGCGGCGTCGTCGGCCCTGGTCGAACGTGACGATGGTCGCCTTGAGCCAGACGTGGCCCGCAAGATCGCCCGCGTCGTGTGCAACCGCCGCCGGTTGCTGCCCCAGCATCTGCCAGTGCGCCGCTGCGCGTTCGTCGTGCGCCGAGACGACATACGTGTCGGCCGTGTAGAACTCGACGTACGCGTCGGCGACGCCACGCACCAGGTCGAGCAGGGCCGCGGCGTCGTCCAACTGCAGGGGCCGGGAGTCGAGCACGCCGTGCTCGTGATGGACCGCCGCGCCGTCGAAATGGATGTGCGGCCCGTCGATGTTGAGTTGCGCGCGCAATGCGCGTGTCGCCGCACGCATCCGGCCGGTCGCTACGCCGACGGCGATCCCGCGCGCCTGTGCGGCGCGGACGGCGCGAACGACCGCCTCGCTCGCACCGGCCGACGAGCCGACGAGCGTGCCGTCGACATCGCAGACCACGTACCGGGGTGCGGGAGCCGACCACGTCGCGAACCGTCCACCCGGCGACACGCCGTCCGGAAGTTCTCGCAGCATCGGCGGTCGCATCCTTGGGTCCAGCCCATCCCGGGCATCCGTCTGACAGTCGCCGGCGATCCGCACTCACGAGGCGGCGTTGCCGGGGCGCCGCGAGGCTATCGATCCGTCGCGTTAGGCTCGGCCGTCCCACCGATCGGGCGAGTACCGATGGACCATCCGGAAATCTCCGGCGACGTCGCTGCGGCCGCACGAGACGCTGTCGACGCGCTCTGGGCACGCGATCATCGCCCCTGGGGCGAGATGCCCGACGAGATCACCGACCGGCTCGGATGGCTCGATGCCCCGGATCGCGCCGTGGAAGAGATTCCCCACTTGCAGGCGCTCGCCCGCGCGGTCATCGCCGACGGATGCACTAGCGCACTGCTCGTCGGCATGGGCGGTTCGTCGCTGTATCCGCAGGTGCTGGCCGGGCTCGCCGACCCGTCCGCCGTGAGCTTCGGCGTCCTGGACTCGACCGATCCTGCCGCCGTCCTCGCCGCCGAGGCAGGCGACTGGACGTCGACACTGCTCGTGCCGGCGTCGAAGTCCGGCACGACGATCGAGACGCGCAGTCACCTCGACTACTTCTCCTCCCGCCTGCAGGCGGCCGGCGTAACGCCGCCTGGTGGACGCATCGTGGCAGTAACCGATCCCCACAGCGCGCTCGACGAGGTCGGCGCACGCGACTACCTCGCGGTCGTCCACGGCCAGCCGGATGTCGGCGGTCGCTTCTCGGCGCTGACGGCGTTCGGACTGTGGCCCGCGGCGTTGCTCGGCATCGACCTCGCCGCGCACGTCGCCCCAGCCCGGGATGCACTTGAGCGCGCACGTTCTGGTGACCTCGGGGTCAACGACGGCGCGGCACTCGGTGCCGTGCTCGCCCAGGCCGCACGGGGCGGCCGCGACAAGCTCACGCTGCTTGTCCCGGACACGCTCGCCGACTTCGCGGCATGGGTCGAACAGCTCGTTGCCGAGTCGACCGGCAAGCACGGTCGCGGCCTGCTGCCTGTGCTCGGCGAAACCCCCGACACCGCGTCGTTCGGCAACGACCGGATCGTGGTTGTCATGGACCTTGCCGGTGACGACGGCACCGATCACCGCTCGTTCGGTGATGCGCCGGTCGTGCGGTGGCGTGTCGACGGGGCGGCGTCGATCGCGGCCGAGGTCGTGCGCTGGGAGGTCGCCACCGCGGTTTGCAGCGCCTTGCTCGGCGTCAATGCGTTCGATCAGCCTGATGTCGCGCGGGCGAAGGCGGCGACGCAGCGGGTGCTCGCGGCGGGAGAGGAACTGCCGCGCCCGGGCGATCCGGGTGCGTTGCTCGACACCCTGTCGCCCGGCGACTACGTCGCCCTGCTCGGATTCGTCACGCCGGGCGGCGGCGACGAGGCGGCGTTGCATCGTGCGGGCGCGCGAATCCGCGCGCGCTACGAAGTGCCGGTGACCGTTGGGATCGGTCCGCGCTACCTGCACTCGACTGGCCAGTACCACAAGGGGGGGCGGGATCGCGGCGTGTTCCTCGTCGTTGTCGGCGACGATCCGGTCGACGTCGACATCCCGGGACGTGACATGACGTTCGGTCGGCTCAAGCGCGCCCAGGCCGCCGGCGACCTCGCCGCGTTCGACGAACTCGGTCGGCGCGCCACCCACGTCGCGCTCGATGATCTGCTCTGAGCGACGCGTTGTGGCGATGTGTGGGCGGGGAGGGTCTCGAACCCCCGGCCTCCTCGGTGTAAACGAGGCGCTCTTGCCATCTGAGCTACCCGCCCCAGATCTTCCGGTGGCCCGGGACCGCAGGAATGCTACGTCGCGGCCCCGTAGGCTGCTGCGGCCGGACGTCCGACGGCAAGGAGCGTGACACGATGGGCAACACGGTCGCGGACTGGCTGGCGCTGCTCGACCGGCGGTATCCACCTTCGTGGGCCGCGTCCTGGGACCATGTCGGACTCCAAGTCGGGGATCCATCCTGGCCGGTAGCGCGGGTGCTGGTCACGCTCGACGTGACGGGCGGTGTGCTCGACGAGGCTGCCGATGTCGACGGCACGCTCGTCGTCGCCCACCATCCGCTGCTGTTCCGGCCGCTGGCGGCGCTGACACCGGCGAGTGCTGCCGGACGGCTGGCGCTCAAGGCGGCGTCCGCGCGGATCCCCGTGACCGCTGTCCACACGAATCTCGACGTCGCCGGTGACGGCAGCGGCACCTCAGAGCCGGTCGCCGACGTGCTCGACCTGGCTGACCGCCGGTCGCTTACGACCGAACTGGCAGAAAGCGACCTGTGCAAGCTCGTGACGTTCGTGCCTGCCGACCACACCGAGGCGGTCATCGACGCGCTCGCCGCCGCCGGGGCAGGTCGCGACGGCAACTATGAACGTTGCAGCTTCCGCGTGCGTGGCATCGGCACGTTCCGGCCGTTGGCGGGCGCCGATCCGTTCGTCGGTGCCATCGGCGAAGACGCGGCTGAAGATGAGTTCCGTGTCGAGATGCAGCTGCCGCGCCGACTCGCCGGCCCGGTCGCCAATGCCCTGCTCGCGACCCATCCCTACGAGGAGGTCGCCTACGACCTGCTGCCGCTGTTCGACGGCGCAGCAGTCGGATTCGGTGTCGTCGGTCGTCTCGCCACACCCGCACGGCTGGCTGATGTTGCCGCGGCGATCCGCGAACGACTGCCGGCGCCACATTTGCGATTCGCTGGCGACCCCGACCGTGCGGTGACGACGGTCGCCGTCGTCGGGGGAGCAGGAGACTCGCTGCTCGACGCCGCACGCGGCGTGGAAGCTGACGTGTATGTCACCGGCGACCTGCGACACCACGTCGCACTCGATGCGCTCGAACAGGGGCTGGCGGTGATCGATGCGGGTCACCATGCGACCGAGGCGGCCGCGATGCCCGCGTTCGCCGCACGGCTCGACGAAGATGCACGGCGCGAAGGCCTCACAGCGGCGGTGGTAGCTTCGCGCACCCCGACCGTGCCGTGGAGCTGACGTGAGTGACCCGACAGCGGCGCAGCTCGACCAGCTGCTCGCGTTGCAGGACACCGATACGGCCATTCGCCGTCTGCGGCATCAGCTCGATTCGCTCGATGAACAGCAGCAGCTCGACGCGGCCGAGCAGCGCCGTGCGACGCTACGCGACCATCATGATGCGACGCGGCTCGACCTGGACACCGCGGCAGCGGAGCAGCGGCAGCTGGAACGCGAGATCGACGTGCTGTCCCAGCGACGTGATGCCGAGAAGTCGAAGCTCTACGACGGCACGGTGACCAACCAGCGGGAGATGCAGTCGGTCGAAGCCGAGATCGAAACGACCGTCCGCCGTCTCGACGAGCACGAGGAATTGTTGTACGGGGTGCTCGAACGCGTCGAACAGCTCGAAGCGCAGCAGGCCGCGCTCGCCGAGGAGATCGTCGCCGAAGATGCACGCATCGTCGAATTGGCGGCTGCGCGCGACGCGGCGGCAACCGCGATCCTCGCCGAACTCGCCGAACTCGAGGTCGGGCGCGATGCGCAGGCCGCCGAACTTCCTGACGACCTGCTCGCCCGCTACGACGCGGTGGTCAAACGGACCGGTGGCGTGGCGATCGGCAGGCTCGAGGGACAGGCGTGTACGGCGTGCCGGGTGGAGTTGTCGATGGCTGACGTCAACGAGTTGTTGGCAGGACCGACGTTGACGACGTGTCCGCAGTGCCGGCGGTTGCTCGTCATTCCTGACTGACGCGCTCGCCTCAGAGCACGTCGCCCTCCGCGGTGCCCACACGGTCCATACCTGCGGCCTTCGCCCGTTCCTTGGCGCGATCAGCGGCACGCAGCACCGCGACCTCATCGTCGCCATCCTCCGGGAATCGGGCCACACCGTAGGCCGCGTGCACCTCGAACTGTTCGCCGTCGGGAAGAGCCACCTGCTCGTTGTGCAGTCGGTCGATGATGCGTTCGACGACGGCACGGCACCGCTGACGGTCGGCGTTGACGAGTGCGACGGCGACCTCGTCACTTCCGAGTCGTGACGCAAGCACGTCCGGTCCGGCGGCGCGCCGCAGAACGTGGGCCAGCGCACGCATCGCCTCGGTGCCCGTCGGATGGCCGTAACGGTCGTTGAGCGCGCGCATCCCGCGAATGTCGGCAAGCACGATGGCGAACGGACGGTCCTCGTCGCGCAGTCGCTGCAGCGCTTCATAGAACGCCCGAACGTTGAGCAGTCCAGTCACCGGGTCCTCGCTGATGGCGCGTTCCATCGCCTCTTCGCGCTGCCGTTCCACGAGCGCGCCGGCGGCACCGATCAGCCCGATGCCGAACATCACGACGCCCCGGACGAGCGTGCCGGGAATCGCCGCGAAGTCGCCGTCGGGCACGACGTCGACGGCGCCGTGACCGAGTGCGGCGACACCGGCGACGGCGAGCGCGCGGCGGGGCCCACCCGAGATACCGGCCAGCAGGATGATCGGAGCTGATGCCCAGGCGAACTGGGCATCGAGGAACAGGTGCGCGGCGAGCGAGACGACCAACCCACCGCCGAGCACGACGACACGACTCGAGGTGTCCCGCAGCGTGTCGTTGAGGTGGGTGAGCGCACGCAGGGTGCGTGAGGACAGCGTCGGGCGTGCCACGTCAAACCTTTGCTTGCGCGTCGGCCAGCAGGGCCAGGAAGTCGATGACGGCCCGGGGATCGGCGAGACGCGTTGTCGCGTGCGTTTCGTGCGTTGCGCGTCCCACCAGTATGGCGCATCCGCCGTGCCGTATGGCCGCAGCAAACGCGTCCTCGTCGGTGATGTCGTCGCCGAGCGCGATCGGTGGTCGGTTCGGATGCCGTGCGACGAACCAGTCGACCGCTGCCCCCTTGTCGACCGTAGAAACCCGGAACTCGACCACCGCCTTGCCGTGCAGCACGTCGAAGCCGGGATACTGCCGTGCGGCTTCGGCGAGCAGCGCCTCGACCCGGGGCAGCAGCAGCTCGACCTCGTCTTCGGCAACGAGACGGTGGTGTACCGCGACCGAGGTCGGTTTGGCCTCGACGAACCAGCCCGGATCGTCACCGAGCAGCTCGTCCAGGCGCTCGGCGAGTTGTGCCAGCGTCGCCGCGCTCGCGGCGATGTCGACGAGTTCGATGTGCTCGCCGTCCGCGGTGGCGAGGCGTGCGCCGTGGTTGCCGGCGACGTCGACGGGCAAACCGTCGAGTCGGGGCGCGATGTCGTCGAGATCCCGACCCGAGAGCACCATGATCGGAACCTGCCCGCCGAGCTGGCGGAGGACCGCGTCGGCACCGTCGACGAGTCTCGCGTCGTCGGGAATGTCGACGATCGGTGCCAGCGTGCCGTCGAAGTCGAGCACGAGCGTCCGTGGCCCGGGCGGCATCGATACCGCGAGCTGCAACGGTTCATGCACCGTCGGCGTCATCGCTCGCCGTGCCCCTGGGTGATGCTGGCCAGTTCGTGGTCGACCCAGCGGTAGACGTCATTGCGCCGCACGATCTCGGCCATGCGCCGGATTCGGGCGCGCCGGTCGTCGATCTCCATCGCCAACGCCGAGTCGAGCAGGTTTGCCATGCCTTCGACGTCGAACGGGTTGCAGCGGATCGCGTCGTCGCCGAACTCCTGCGATACGCCACAGAACTCGCTCAGCAGCAGCGCGCCGGCAGCTTCCGCGGCGGCCTGCACGATGACGAACTCCTTGGCGACGAGGTTCATCCCGTCCTTGAGCGGGGTGACACACATCACGTCGGCCAGCCGGTAATAGGCGGCGAGTCGTTCGCGGCTGATGCCGCGGTAGAGGTAGTGGACCGGAACGTCGTGGCCCGGTTCCGTGAAGCGCCCGTTGATGCGCCCGACCTCGGTCTCGACCTGTTCGCGCAGATCCTGATATTCCTCGACGTCGTCTCGGCTCGGCACGGCAACCTGGATGAATGCGAACTCGCCGCGCAGCGCTGGTCGTCGTTCCAGCAGCAGCTCGATCGCTTGCAGACGGTGCCGGATGCCCTTGGTGTAGTCGAGCCGATCGACACCGAGGAAGACCTTACGGCCGGCGAACTGCTCCTTGAGTTCGGCGTACTCGACTTCGGTCGCCGGATCGGTGGCGAGCTCGGTGAATTCGCTCGCGTCGATCGAGATGGGATGGGCGTGTGCCCGGACCGTTCGTCCATCGGCGTGGACGAGTGTGTCGCCGATCGCGGTGATGGTTGGGAACATCCGCTGGACGGCGCGGATGAAGTTGTCCCGGTAGCGCGAGATGTGGAACCCGATGCTGTCGGCCGCCAACAGCCCCCGCAGCAGCGAATCGCGCCAGGGCAGACGAGCGATGAGCTCGGGTGGCGGGAATGGGGTGTGCAGGAAGAACCCCATCGGACTTTCGGGAACGAGCGCACGGACGAACTCGGGAACGAGCATGAGGTGGTAGTCCTGCACCCAGATCGCCGGCGGGCGGTCGAACGTCGCCGCGACATCAGCGACAGTCTGCGCGAAGCGACGATTGACGTCCCGATACTGGTTCCACCACGAGCGGTCGATGACCGGCTGGGCGGCCAGGTCATGGAACAGCGGCCACAGGGTGCGGTTGGCGAATCCGTGGTAGTAACCGGCGACCTCATCGTTGGTCAGCCGCACGGGATGCAGGTCGCACTCGAGTCCGTCGACCCGTCGCGGCACACCATCGGGGTCGTCGTCCCAGCCGATCCACGCTCCGTGGGTCTGCTCGACGACCGGCCGCAGCGCCGTTACCAGCCCGCCTGCCGACGGCTGCCAGCCGTCGACGCTGCGCGAAACAGGCAGGCGATTCGCCACCACGATGAGCGGTATGTCGTTCATCGTGACGCCTCCTCAACACGGTCCGAGGGTAGTGCCCAGCGCCGGGGTCCGAACCGCCCGTGTCGTCAGCTCGCGGGATCGAGCGAGGCGTCGATGGCGGCAGCGAAGGCGTCGTGAAGCGTCTTCGTCTGTGGCCCCGGTGCCGGGTAGGTCGCCTCGTTGTCGTCGAACACGATGGTGTGCACGCCGAGCACGGGGCGAGTCGCCGAGACGACGAACGCTTCGTCGGCGGCCCGCAGGTCATCGACGGTCAGCACGTCGAACGTGACCTCGGCGATATCGGCGATTGCTTCGACGGTGATCGAATCGAGGATCGGCAGACGTGACGGGTCCGGGGTGGCGATGACGCCATCGCGGACGAGCATGATCGCCCCGGTGGGCAGTTCGAGTACCAGCCCGTCGTCGACGATGAGCGCGTCGTCGGCGTCGCGCTCACGCGCGGCGCGAATCGCCATCTGGTTCGCCGCATACGACAGCGTCTTGATGCCGGTCAACGGGGTGCGCCACGACATCTCGATCGCGGCGAGCGTGATCGACGGCGGCCACGTCGGTGCCTCGAGCAGGCCGCGCACCGTGCCGTTGCGTGTGACGATGAGTCGGATCGCGCCGTCGCGAGGACCCCACGCCGCGAGCAGATCCGTGACGATGTGCCGCAACACTGGCAAGCGGATCCCCAGCCGCTGCGCCGAACGCCGCATCCGGGCGAGGTGGGCGTCGAGCAGGTGGGTGCGTCCGCCGCGGACGAGGACGGCGTCGAAGACGGCGTCGCCGCGCAGGAACCCATCGTCGGTCAGCGGCACGGTCGCCTCGGACGCCGGGACGACGCGACCGTCCATCCACGCGATCGCGCGGGGCACGCCGGTGGCCCGATCGGTGCCGACCGGATGGGTGGGATGCGCGGGCGTGTTCATGGACGCATCGTGCCAGAGTCCGCCGGTGCACGTACGATCATTGCGTCGGGAGGAGCTGGCCAGGCGGCCGCGCCCCACGGGCGAGGAAAGTCCGGACTCCATCGGGCAGGGTGCTGGGTAACTCCCAGGCGTGGTGACACGCGGCACGCGCAACAGAGAGCAGACCGCCACACCGCTCGCGGTGCGGCAAGGGTGAAACGGTGAGGTAAGAGCTCACCAGCGCGACGGGTGACCGTCGCGGCTAGGCATGCCCCACCCGGAGCAAGGCCAAGCAGGGACCACCGGCGGCCCGTCGACGTGTCCCAGGTAGGCCGCACGAGGCGTCGGGTGACCGACGTCCCAGATAGATGGTCGCCACCTGCCATGTGCAGGGACAGAATCCGGCTTATCGGCCGGCTCCTCCCACACTTTCGCCGCGCCAGGCGATCGGAACGACTTCGTCTGCCGCCGACACGGCGGGTAGCCGGACTTCGAACCGTGCGCCGCCGGCGGGCAGATTCTGCGCCGTGAGTGTTCCGCCGTGCAGCCGGACGAGTTCCTGGGCGAGCGCGAGTCCCAGCCCGGTGCCCGGTTTGGCGTCGTTGTGACGTTCGGGTCCCTGCACGAAGGGGTCGAAGATGATCTCGAGGTAGTCCGGATCGATGCCCGGCCCGTCGTCGTCGACCTGCAGCACGACGTCGTCGCCATCGTGGAACAGTCGTACCTGAATTGTCGTTGACGCCGGGGTGTGACGTACCGCGTTGGCGATGAGGTTGACGACGACACGTTCGAACTTCGGCACGTCGATCGCGACGTCCGCATCGATGAGATCGAGTGCAATGATGTGCTCGCCGATGGCGAGTTCGTCGACCACCTGGGCGACCAGTGGACGCAGATTGCGATGCTCGGTCATCGCACGCACGTGCCCGGCGGACAGGCGGTCGACATCGAGCAGGTCGGTGATGAGCCGGTGGAGCCGGTCGCCGTTGACCGCCAGCCGCTCGGTCAGCTGGGCGCGCCGGTCGTCGTCGATCTGCGCGTCGTGGGCTCGCAGGGTCTCGACGAGACCGATGATCGCCGACAGCGGTGTGCGCAGTTCGTGTGATGTCGCCCGCAGGAATGCCAGTCGGACCGCCTCGCTGCGCTTCAGATCGGCGTTCGCCGCTTCAAGGGCTGTCTGGCGCTGCTCGAGCGTGCTTGTGAGCGCATGTTCGGCCGCCAGCGACGTTTCGAGCCGACGCAGCAGCAGTGCGCAGAACACCGCCATCACTGCGCTGAGGAACATGAAGTTCGCCGAGATGAGCAGCCACACCTCGAGGCTTGTGAAGTTCGGGACGGCGGTGAGGGCACCCATGTGCCCGAGCGTGCCGATGCCTGCGAGGATGATCGCGTTGACACCCAAACCGATGATTGCTGGTCGCAAACCGAGCACAACGGCGGCCATCACCGGATACGCGGTCAGATAGGCATGGCCGACCAGGCCGACGGCAACGAGCAGGTAGGTGCCGAGGACAACCGCAGTCACCAGGAGAATCCACACGCGTGTTGCGAACGGCAACCGGGTGGTGAAGGTGACGGCGACGACGATGCCGACGGCGACGACGTCGACCACGGCGGTGCGCAAATCGCCTTGTTGCAGTGCGATGATCATGCTGGGGACGGCCACGAGCAGCCCCAGAACCAGGATGACTTTGAGCATCCGGTCGACGAGCTCTGCGCGCCACTGCTCGGTGCGTTGGCGCATCACGCTGGACTCGGGCATCGCCGCTCCATTGCGGGCCTTGGCATGCCGACGCGGCAGCGCACGACCCGTGGTTGGTGGCGATGCTAGAGGCCGGTGGCGCGCGGTGTTGGCCGGGATGTGCCGTGTCGAGATGCCGGCTGCCGCACGGGTATCGTGCCGCACGATGCCGCCTGTGAGGTGCCCGTGACGTCCGCCGATCGATTCGCGCACCACCGGTTCGTGCAAGCGTGTCGGGGACAGGACCACGATGCGGTTCCCGTGTGGTTCATGCGGCAGGCCGGACGTGCGCTCGCCGAGTACCGCGAGATCCGCGCCGAGCACAGCTTCGAGACCGTCGTCCACACGCCCGAACTGGCCGCCGAGGTCACGCTGCAGCCGGTCCGGCGCTATGGCGTTGACGCGGCGATCCTCTTCTCCGACATCGTTACGCCGCTTCAGGCGGTCGGCGTCGACGTCGACATCAAGCCCGGCGTCGGACCCGTCGTCGACGCGCCGTTCCGTACCGCAGCCGACGTCGATCGGCTTCGTCCGCTCGAGCCCGACGACATCGCCCACGTCCTCGACACGGTCGACATCCTCGTCGCTGAACTGGACGTGCCGCTCATCGGGTTCGGCGGCGCGCCGTTCACGCTGGCGAGCTACCTCGTCGAAGGTGGCCCGTCGCGGACCTACACCCGGACCAAGGCGCTGATGTTCAGCGATCCGGACACCTGGCACGCACTCCTCGATCGACTGGCACAGATTGTCTCCGCCAGCCTTCGCGCCCAGATCGAGCACGGTGCGGCGGCGGTGCAACTGTTCGACTCTTGGGCCGGCGCGCTACACCCCGACGACTATCGCCGTTTCGTGCAGCCGCACTCGGCAGCGATCTTCGCCGCGCTTGCCGACACCGGTGTGCCCCGCATCCACTTCGGGGTCGGCACCGGAGAACTGCTGACGGCGATGGCTGACGCGGGCGCCGACGTCGTGGGCGTCGACTGGCGTGTGCCGTTGGCCGACGCGCGTCGGCGGATCCCTGCCGGTGTCGCGATGCAGGGCAACCTGGAACCGGCCGTGTGCCTGGCCGAATGGGACCACGTGGCTGAACGGGTCCGACATGTCCTCGCGGCATCCGGGGGACGCCGCGACTACGTGTTCAACCTCGGCCACGGCGTGCTGCCCGCCACCGACCCCGCGGTGCTGGAACGCATCGTCGAACTCGTCCACGCCGAAGGCGTCGTGGGCGGGACGGCATGAGCCCGCGTCGCCGCATCGGTGTCGTCGGCGGAGGCATCACCGGACTCGCCACCGCCTGGCGCTTGCGCGACCACGCCGACGTCACCGTCTTCGAGGCATCCGACCGTCTCGGTGGGGCGGTGCGCACCATCGATTTCGACGGGGCGGCGTTCGATGTCGGCGCGGACGCGCTGCTGGCCCGAAACACCCCTGCGCATGCCTGGCTCGCCGACCTCGGGTTCTCCGACGACGACCTCGTCTCCCCGGCCACCGCCGACGTGCTGCTGTGGCGCGGACGACGGCCGCGCCGCCTGCCGGAACACACGATGCTCGGGGCACCGTCGGACCTCGTCGCACTGGCACGATCCACGGCGCTGTCACCGGCGGCACTGGCCCGTGCCGCGCTTGAACCGTTGGTCGCACGCGGCCCGATCCACGAAGACGTCAGCGTCGGCGAGTTCCTGTCGCGACGCTTCGGACGCGCCGTCGTCGACACGCTCGTCGAACCGCTGCTCGGCGGTGTCTACGCCGGCCGCGCCGACCGGCTCAGCCTGCAGGCAGCCGCCGCACCGCTGTGGCAGACCGCCACGACGCACCGGTCGATGCTGCAGGGCCTGGCGGCCGCACGGCGTGAACGGCCCGCAACAGACGGGCCGGTGTTCGTCACGGTGCGCGAAGGACTGTCGACGCTCGTCGACCGGCTCGTCGGCGGACTGGGCGACCGCGTTCGACGATCGGCACCGGTGACCGCGATCGAACCGGTCGACGGACGCTGGTCGGTCCGCATCGATCACGGGGACGCCGTCGTCGTCGACGAAGTCGTGCTGGCGGTGCCCGCAGCGGTCGCCGCCCGACTGCTGGCGCCAGTCGTCGCCGACGTCGCCGCACCGTTGGGGGCGATTCCGACCGCGTCGGTGGCCGTGGTCGCACTCGCCTATGTCGCCGACGACACGGCCAACCTGCCGCACGCCAGCGGCCTGCTCGTCCCACGGCGGGCGGCACGGCTGGTCAAGGCGGTGACGTTCTCGTCGAAGAAGTGGCCACACCACGCCGGTCATCCGCGCACGTTGATCCGCGCGAGCGTCGGTCGGATCGACGACGATCGGCACGTGCATCTCGACGACGAATCGCTAGCGCGTCAGGTCGATCACGAGCTGCGCGAGATGCTGCGCTTCCGCGCGCCCGCGGTGCGCACCGCGGTGGTCCGCTGGCCCGACGCGCTGCCGCAATACGACGTGGGGCACACGGCGCGTGTTCAGCACGCGCAGCAGCTCGTCGCCACGCACGCGCCGGGTGTGCACCTCGCCGGCGCGGCGATTGGTGGCGTCGGCGTCGCCGCCCGGATCGCACAGGCCGATGCGCTGGCCGCGGCACTACAGTCGTCCGCAAAGCGCTGACGACGGCGCGACCGGGACTGCGGTCAGTCGTCGACCGACCCCGGCGTCAACAGCGACGGGTTGTCGTTGCGGACCGCGTTGACGCGCGCGGTGACCGGCGTGGCGACCAGCGGCGGCGGGCCGAGCGCCTGCACGGTCTCGAGCAGGTGGGGCGCTTCGTCGGCATCTTCGGTCAGCCACGATGCCCACAGTGATGCGGGAAGCATCAGCGGCATGCGGTCGTGGATGTCGCGCATCGCACCGGCCGCGGAAGTCGTCACGACGGCGGCGCTGACGATCGGCGGCTGGTCGTCGTCCGCGCGCCACGACGAGTAGATGCCGGCGAACGCCAGTGGTTCGCCTGAGACCTCGGCGATGAAGTACGGCTGTTTGCGCCGTCCCTCGCCCCGGTCCTTCCACTCATAGAAGCCGTCGGCCGGCAGCAGGCAGTGTTTCCGACGAAATGACGGCGCGAACATGCGGCTGGTGGCAACCGTTTCGAGGCGCGCATTGATCGGCTGGCCACGACCACCGACCTGCTTGGCCCACACCGGGACGAAACCCCAGCGCATCGTCCCGAGCCGACGCGAAGTGCCGTCCTCGATGACGGCGTACACGTCGGTCGACGGCGCGACGTTGAACCGTTCACGGTGCCCACTCGTCGTGACCTCGTCGACCGAGAAGTGGTCGGCGAGGGTCGCAGGATCGGTCACCGAGACGTAGCGGCCGCACATGGTCGGCAGGCTAGAGCACCTGTTCCGCAGGTGTATCGCCCGTCCGGGGCCGCGGCAGTACCGTGGGCCCCGTTCGCACCCCCAGGAGGGAGGCAACGATGCCATCGCGGTCAATCGATTCGCATCCGGCACGCTGGCTCGTCGCGGTCGCCGTGCTCATCGGTGCGCTCGGGCTGCTGCTGCCACTGGCGGTCAGCGCGTTGCGGGACCTCGTGTCGCTGGGCACCTGACCCGGCGGTCGTGGTCAGGAAGTCTCGGTCCGAAACTGCAAGACCGCCTCGAGTTCGTCGAATGCCGCCGCGATGACGTTGAGCCGGGCGTTCCACGACCCACCTGCGACGACGCGTTGCGTGTCGAACGGACCCAGCGGTGCGACGACCGCCGGCTGCCACATCCACATCTGCACGTCGTCGACCGCCTCGAGGGCGATCGGTGCCGTTGCGGTGACCTCAGCATGCAGCGCGAGGATGCGTTCGAGCTGCGGGGTCAACGCACCGCGCCGCGCCCGGTCGTCGTCGGACGGCTGAGGTTCGTCGAGGCGTGTGACGGCGGCACGCGGATACGGCGCGTCGTCGAGCCACGCCTCGACACGCAGCCGGTCGGTGCCCACGGCGACGAGCAGCCAGCGCCCGTCATCGAGCTGCTCGGCGGTTGCGATGCGGCCCACCGTGCCGATCCGTGCACGTGTGTCGTGACCACCCACCTCGGCGCCGCGTTCGATGAGCACGACACCGAATTCGTCGGTTGTTCCGCGGATCGCCGACATCATCGCCCGATACCGGGGCTCGAACACATGCAGCGGGAGTGCCTGGTGCGGGAGGAGCACGGTCGACAACGGAAACATCGGAAGTTCGAACGACACGTTGACCTCCGTACCCGGTGCGTGGTACCACGCACATCATGTCCACGCTTTCGGTGACCGAGATCGACACCGCGCTGGCCGACCTCGACGGTTGGTCACACGCGGGCGACGCCATCGTCAAGGAGTTCGGATTCGACGGCTTCACGGACGCCATCACCTTCATCGACCGTGTTGCCGAGGCCGCTGAGGCCGCGAACCATCACCCGACGATCCTCAATGTCTACAACCGGGTGAAGCTCACCTTGACGTCGCACGACGCCGGTGGGGTGACCTCCCGGGACGTCGACCTGGCCCGCGCGATCGACGCGCTGGCGTAGCTCGCGCCTCACGGCAGCAGCGTGTTCACGCGGACGTGACGTGGTTCGGGTGGGGTGATGCAGTCGCCCGAGGTCACCGCCTTCAGCCCCGCACGGTCGCCGTCCGAAAGCGCGATCGGCCCTGCGCCGGGGTAGCGGTGCATCATCGCGTCGGCGTCGTCCACGTGCGCGAGACCGAGCAGATGCAACAGCTCGTGCAGGAAGGTCGCACGCCACGCGGCGGCACGGTCGTCGGCACCGACCTGCAGATCGTCGCGGTCGCGAGGAAAGACGACTTGGCCGGTCACGAACACACGCGTGTCGGTCGCACCCACCGCGACGGGAATTGCAACGCCGCGGTCGTGGCCCCGCAGCACATCGAACGTATCCGCGGACGCCCACGCGACGAGCACCGGTGCCCACCGGTCGCCGTAGCGATCGGGCTGAAAGGATGCGCGGTCGGGCGACGGTCCCTCGTCCGTCGATGCGGCAATCCGCAGGCGTGCCGGTGACGCGGCTTCGATCACCTCGATTGCCGCATCAAAGTCGGCTCGCCATCCGGCCGGTGCGCCGACGTCATTGACCACCAGGTCGATCGGTGCGCACGGATCCCAACGGAATGGCTGCCCGTCGCTTCCCATGCCCCACAGGACGAATCCTGCGGACGTGCTGCGGGTCGACGCGCCGATCTCGGCTTCGGTCGTCGGCGCCCGCTCCGCCGGGGCTGTGGCTGCTGCGGCAGTCAGCCACGCGGCGAGCGTCATCGTTGCGCCGATTGCCAGCAGCACGATGCCGGCAACCGCAAGCGTCGCCACCGTGGCCGTGCGCGTGCCGGTGCGTGCCACCCGTCCCTCGTGTTCGCCGACTATCCGTGCCGACTCGTCGTGTGCGGTCGTGCCCGGAACGATCGTGCCGGGGGGCCACCTACGCTACGGCTCGGAGCCGAAAGGGGCGTAGGTTGGCGACAGCACGACCCCGGCGCTTCTCCGCCGCCGAACTTGAACGGTTCCGCGACGTCGAGGTCGCCGACCTCATCGGTGCAACGGCCCCGAAACTCGTCTTCGTCGGTATCAACCCGGGACTGTGGACGGCAGCCACACAGACTCACTTCGCACATCCATCGAACCGGTTCTATCCGGCGTTGCATCATGCCGGGATCACGACACGTGAGTTCGACCGCATCGGCGGCCTCGACGACCGCGACCGCGCCGAACTTCTCGATCGCGGCGTTGCCATCACGAACCTCGTCGCACGTGCCACGGCGCGCGCGGCGGAACTGACACGGCAGGAGCTGTGCGTCGGGGCGGTGGCGCTCGCCGAACGCATGGCGCGATGGCAGCCGCGAGTTGTCGCCATCGCCGGGGTGACCGCCTACCGCACCGCGTTCGCCAAGCCTCGGGCCGCGATGGGACGGCAGGACGAGCGACTCTCCGGGGCGGTCCTGTGGCTCGTTCCCAATCCGAGCGGGCTCAACGCACACGAAACGGTCGCGTCGCTCGCCGATTGGTATCGCGCCGCGGCTACTGATGCGGGCGTCGTCGACATGCCAGCTCCGACCGGTCAGTGATGGTGGCCGCCGTCGGGGCTGCCGCGTTTGGGATCGACCGCGTCGAAGACGTCACCGACCGCCGACACGGCGTCGACCGCATGCTGCAGCGGATGCAGAAACGGCATCGCGGTGGCGTCGAGCGGTTCGGCCGCGACGAACGCGTCGAGTTGTCCGTCGTCGCCGAAGGCAGAGGCGGTGACCTGCGGCTGGTGTCGTCGTGCGCCGTACACGACGACGACGACGTCGGTACTTTCGACCTCAGCTTCGGCGATGAATCCCCAGCACGGGATCTGTTCGGTCGTGATCCGATCGACCGCCAGCTGCGCGAGTACGCGGTGCCGATCCTCGTTGTCAGCGGGGAAGCCCGGCAGCGTCACCAGTTCGGTGCGCTGCGGGCCCGGCAACACGACCGTCGCCGGCACGGGCCGTGGCCGGCTGGCAACCAGGTCGACGGCGGCCTGCTGGCAGACGAACCCCAATTCCTCGAACTGCACCTTCGCCTCGTCAGATGCTCGTCGTCGCGCCGAGCGACGCCGAATTGACCGTCCGTGCGTACTTGGCGAGGACGCCGCGCGTGTAGCGGGGCGGCAGCGGCTGCCATCCTTGACGCCGACGCGCGAGTTCTTCGTCGTCGACGAGCAGATCGATCGTGCGCGCGGGCACGTCGATGCGGATGCGATCACCGGTCTCCACGAACGCGATCGGGCCGCCATCGGCCGCTTCGGGCGCGACGTGGCCGATCGAGAATCCGTGCGTGGCACCGGAGAAGCGTCCGTCGGTCAGCAGCGAAACCGTGTCGCCGAGTCCGGCTCCCTTGACCGCTGAGGTCACCGCGAGCATCTCGCGCATGCCTGGGCCGCCCTTGGGGCCTTCGTATCGGATCACGATGACGTCGCCGTCCTTGATCTGTCCCGTCAGCACGGCCGCCATCGCGTCCTGTTCACCGTCGAAGACGCGCGCCGGACCTTCGAATTCCTGCTGTGCCGCGGTCATGCCGGCGACCTTGACGACCGCACCGTCGGGTGCGAGCGAGCCGCGAAGGATTGCCAGGCCGCCGTCTGCGTGGATCGGATCGGACAGCGGATGAACGACCTCTCCGTCCGGAGCGGGCACGTCGAGCGCCTCGATCTCGTCGGCGAGTGTGCGACCGGTGACCGTCAGGGCATCGCCGTGCAACAGATCGGCATCGAGCAGGGCCTTGAGCACCACCGGTACGCCGCCGATGCGGTCGATGTCGTTCATGACGTAGCGACCGCCCGGCTTCGTGTCCGCGATGTGGGGGACGCGCCGTCCGATGCGGTCGAAATCGTCAATCGACAGGTCGACCTCTGCCTCGCGCGCGATGGCGAGCAGATGGAGCACGGCATTCGTCGATCCACCGAGCGCCATGACGACGCTGATCGCGTTCTCGAGGGCGTCACGGGTCACGATGCGGCGTGCAGTGAGTCCCGCGTGCAAGGCCTCGACCGTCACCGCACCGGAGCGGCGGGCGAACTCGTCGCGGCGAGGGTCGGGTGCCGGAGCCGCCGACGACCCGGGCAGCGCCAGCCCGAGCGCTTCGATCGCCGAGGCCATTGTGTTCGCCGTGAACATGCCGCCGCAGGAACCTTCGCTCGGACATGCGGCACGTTCGATCTCGGCGAGCTGCGCATCGTCGATCTGGCCGCGTCCGCGGGCGCCGACGGCTTCGAAGACGTCCTGGATCGTGATGTCGTGGCCGTCATGGTGGCCCGGAAGGATCGAACCGCCGTACAGGAAGACGCTCGGCACGTCGAGCCGCACCGCGGCCATCGCCATGCCCGGAAGCGACTTGTCGCATCCGGCGAACGTCACCATGCCGTCGAACCGTTCCGCGTGCATGACCGTTTCAACCGAGTCGGCGATGACCTCGCGGGAGACGAGTGAGGCGCGCATGCCCTCGTGTCCCATCGCGATGCCGTCGGACACGGCGATCGTGACGAACTCGATCGGGAAGCCGCCGGCGTCGCGGACGCCGAGCTTGGCCTGCTTCGCCAGGCGATCGAGGGGCAGGTTGCAAGGGGTGACCTCGTTCCACGAAGACACCACACCGACCTGTGGTTTTCCCCAGTCGTCGTCACCCATGCCGACAGCGCGCAGCATCGCCCGAGCGGGCGCCCGCTCGTAGCCTTCGGTGACGTCTCGGCTCTTGTGCTTCGGGTCTGCCATGCCGCTGTCCTCACGAACGATTCGGGAACATCTGACCACATCCGGACCGCCGGATGCGAACGGAGCGCTAGCGTCACCGGGCGCAGCATGCTGCGGCCACACCCGAGGAAGGTACGCACGGTGGACTTCGACGTCGACGCCATCACGCACGTCGCGCGGCGGCTCGCTGCCGGAGAGACCCTGGCTGGCGACGAATTCACCGTGCCCCTGGGTGCGTTCAGCACCGACGCGCTGGGAGTCACGTTCGACCGCGTGAGCACAGGTCGGTTCGAGGCGCATGCAGACCTCGATGAACGGCACCATCAGCCCTTCGGCCTCGTGCACGGCGGTGTGTGGGTCGGCATCGTCGAAACCGTCGGCTCGGTCGCGGCGCAGACGCGCGTCGTGCTCGAAGAGAAGGCCGTCGTCGGCGTGCACAACGCGACCGACTTCCTGCGTGCGTTTCGCAGCGGCCGGGTCGACATTGTCGGCGAACCGGTGCACATCGGCCGGACACAGCACCTGTGGCAGGTCACCATTCTTCGTGCCAGCGACGGCAAGACCATCGCCCGGGGACAGCTACGCGTCCAGGTGATTGATCCGGCGACCGCGAGGGCGATCGGAACGTCGTGATTCCGGGTCGTCGCGCGCAGTGGACGTGACGACGACCGTTCGGATATGCTCCAACCTCACGAGCAACGGCGCTCCGGAGGGTCCTGTGACCCGACGGGCGCCGTTTTTCGTATTCCGCATCGTGTGGTCGGCGACCGAAGATCGCGCTGCGTCGACCGGGCTGCGCTGGCCTCGTCGTCATGCTTCGCGCGGCACCGATCGGTGATGACGGATAGATGCCACGAGGAGGTCATGGTGACACGACGCGACGCCTTCGATCCCCGCCACGAACGCGATGCCTGCGGTATCGGGTTCGTCGCGCACGTCGACGGAACGCCGCGTCGCGGAATCGTGGAACTCGCACTCGAAGGTCTGTGTGGTGTCAAGCACCGGGGGGCGGTCGCAGCCGATGCGATGTCCGGCGACGGTGCAGGGTTGCTGACACAGATCCCCCGGGATCTCGTCGCCGCGTGGGCGCGCGAACTCGGTGAGCCGGACATCGACCCGACTCGCCTCGGCCTGGCATTTCTGTTTCTCGCCGCGGACAACGGCGACGAGCGGACCGCGGCGATGCGTGCGTTCGAGACCGCGTGTGCCGACCACGGGGTCACGTTCGTCGCGTGGCGCGAGGTGCCGACGGTGCCCGAGGCCATCGGTGAGATCGCCCGGTCGTCGCAACCCGCGCTGATGCACGCGATCATCGCGCGGCCGGCGGATGCCGACGATGCCGTGGCCGAACGTGCGGCGTTCCGTGTCCGGCGGCAGGCACGGCATGCCTGTGAGGAACTGGGTGTGCGTTGTTACTTCGCCAGCTGCTCGTTCGTGACCGTGACCTACAAGGCGATGGCCGACGCCGATCAGCTCGGCGACTTCTACCCCGACCTGACCGATGAGCGATTCGTGTCGGCGTTGGCGGT
Source organism: Nitriliruptoraceae bacterium (assembly GCA_040904785.1). Classification (GTDB taxonomy): domain Bacteria; phylum Actinomycetota; class Nitriliruptoria; order Nitriliruptorales; family Nitriliruptoraceae; genus JBBDSV01. The sequence goes on along the minus strand of JBBDSV010000065.1, from coordinate 32,534 downwards.
ATTCCACTCGCGGTTCTCGACCAACACGGCGCCGAGTTGGGAGCGTGCGCAGCCGTTCCGGATGCTGTGTCACAACGGTGAGATCAACACCATCGACGGCAACGTCAACATGATGCGGGCGCGTCAGGGAACGCTGGTTGCAGGTGCGATGTCCGTCGACGGCGACGACTGGGTCACGCCGGAGCTGATCACACCCATCGTCGACGAGGACCAGTCGGACTCAGCGAAGCTCGACGCCGCCTTGGAACTGCTCGTTCGCGGTGGGCGCGACGTGCGACACGCGCAGGCGATGCTCATCCCGCAGGTGTGGGAAGGTGCGCGCGATCTCGACCCCGAGATCCGGGACTTCTACCGCTACCACAGCACGTTGGTCGAGCCGTGGGACGGGCCGGCAGGCGTCATCTTCACCGACGGGGTGCGTGTCGGCGCGTCGCTCGACCGCAACGGGCTGCGTCCGCTGCGGTACCACGTCTGTGAGGATGGCACGATCGTCGCGGCCTCCGAGGTCGGCGCGGTGCGCACGACGCTGCCGACCGACAGTGCGCCGTTCGGTTCGGTCCGCCGCGAGCGTCTCGGCCCGGGCCAGATGCTCTGCGTCGACCCCGCCGAGGGTGGTCTGCAGGAGGACCGGGAGATCAAGCTCGCGCTCTCGCGACGCGCCCCCTACGGAGACTGGCTCAAAGCGCACCTTCGCCCGATGAAGGCCGGTCGCGCCGTCGAGGGGGCGCCCGACGATCTGGTGCGTCGCCAGCACGCCTTCGGCTTCACCCGTGAGGAAGTCATTTCGATCCTGCGGCCGATGGCGACCGAAGGCAAGGAGGCAACGTCGTCGATGGGTGACGACACGCCGATCACGCCACTCAGCCGCGTCGGACGACCCGTCGCGCACTACCTCCAGCAGCGCTTTGCGCAGGTCACCAACCCGCCGATCGACCACTATCGCGAGAGCGAGGTCATGAGCCTGCGCACGCTGCTCGGGCCACGTGAGCCGATCCTGACCGAGCGGCCCGAGGCGGCACGCGTCATCGAACTCGGGTCCTACTTCCTGTATCCCGACGGATTGCGGCGCATCGTGCTCGATGCCGACATTCCGTTCGACGTCCAGGCCATCGATGCGACGTTCCCGGTGGCCGATGGCCCCGACGGCCTCGAGCCCGCGCTCGAACGGCTGGGCGCTGAAGCTGTCGACTTCGTCCGGTCGGGTGCCGGCATCGTCGTCGTCTCCGACGTTGGCGTCGACGAGGCCCGGTGCCGCGTCCCGATCCTGCTTGCCGTCGGTGCGGTGCATCAGCACCTTGTCCGTGCCGGGCTTCGAACCCGCACGTCGATCGTCGCCGAGACCGACGAAGCGCGCGAGACGCACGACATGGCCACGCTGCTCGGTTTCGGCGCCGACGCGATCGTGCCGCGCCTGGTGTTGCAGACGATCGCCGATCTCGCCGACGAAGGGCGCATCGGTGGCGATAACCCGTCGGCCGCCGTTGCACAAGACCGCTATCGCAACGCGGTCGAAGACGGCGTGCTCAAGATCATGTCGAAGATGGGCATTTCCGTCCTCGACTCCTATCGCAGTGCCCAGATCTTCGAAGCGCTCGGGCTCTGCCAGGAGGTCGTCGACCGGTGCTTCACCGGCATCGTCACAAAGTTGGGCGGGTTGACGTTCGCCGACCTCGCCGAAGACGTGCTGGCACGGCATGCGGCGGCGTTCGACACGTCGGAGGAAGAAGAGCTGCCGGCGTTGCCGAGTCCCGGCATCATTAAGTGGCGGCAGAACGCCGAATTCCACGACATGAACAAGCCGGTCATCGACGCGCTCCACGATGTGCTCGGCCTGGGCAAGTCCCCGTCGACCGAGCCGTTTCTGCTCGACGGTGCGGGAGAGGACGACATCGACGGACGGACCGCGATGTTGATGCGGCAGGCCGCTGCCGAAGGGCGCTGGGATCTCTACGAGGAGTTCTCCGCCAAGGTTCGTGCGCGCGATACGGCCTATCCGCGTGACTTCATCCGCCCCGTGCCAATCGGGGAGGCGATTGGGCTCGACGAGGTCGAGCCCGTGTCGGCGATCACGCGACGGTTCTCCACCGGCGCGATGTCGCACGGTGCCCTGTCGGCCGAGGCACACGAAACCGTCGCCGCCGGACTCAACATGGTCGGCGGCCGGGCGAACTCCGGGGAGGGCGGCGAGGATCCCAGCCGGTTCGCAACCCGTGGAACCGAACTCGACCTCGATTGCCGCATCAAGCAGGTTGCCTCGGGACGATTCGGGGTCACGCCGCAGTACCTCGCGAATGCGCACATGCTGCAGATCAAGATGGCCCAGGGGTCGAAGCCCGGTGAGGGCGGTCAGATCCCCGGACACAAGGTGACCGACGAGATCGCCCGGCTGCGGCACACGACGCCGGGCGTGACACTGATCAGTCCGCCGCCGCACCACGACATCTATTCGATCGAGGATCTCGCCCAGCTCATCTTCGACCTCAAGCAGGTCAATCCGGAGGCTGAGGTCGATGTCAAGCTGGTCTCGGAAGCCGGCATCGGCACGGTCGCCGCTGGCGTGGCCAAGGCCCTTGCCGACTCGATCCACATTTCGGGCAACGACGGTGGCACCGGCGCGTCGTCGCTGTCGTCGATCCACCACGCAGGCATGCCGTGGGAGTTGGGACTCGCAGAAGTGCAGCAACAGCTGCGGCGCAGCGAGCTGCGCGGGCGCGTCAAGCTGCGGGTCGACGGGGGCTTCAAGACCGGCCACGATGTGCTGCTCGCCGCATTGCTCGGAGCCGACGAATACTCGTTCGGTACCGCGGTGCTGTTCGCCGAGGGCTGCATCATGGCGCGCGCCTGCCATCGTGACACCTGCCCCGTGGGGATCACGACGCAACGACGCGACCTGCGCGACAAGTTCGCAGGCACCCCGGAGATGGTCGCCGCCTACCTGACGATGGTCGCCGAGGAGACGCGGCGGCTGCTCGCTGCGCTCGGCCTGCGTTCGCTCGACGAGGCGATCGGCCGCGTCGACCTGTTGCGCGCTCGCGACGACGTCGACGGTCGCGCCGCCCGGATCGACGTCGCGCCGCTGCTTGTCGACCCCGGAATCGGCGAGCGGCGGTTCGTCGCGCGTGCGCCGATCCAGGATCCGCGCAGCGAGCTCGGTGACCGCGTCTTCGAAGACGCACTCGAGACGGTGTTCCTCGGCGGCATTGTCGAATACACCTACGACATCACCAATGCGGACCGCACCGTCGGTGCGCGGCTCGGCGGCGCCATCGGTCTCGAGTTCGGCGAACAGGCCCCACCGGGGCTTGCGCGTCTCCGGTTCGCCGGTACGGCCGGCCAGTCGTTCGGCGCGTTCAACGCCGCCGGTGTCGAGCTCGTGCTCACCGGCGAGGCCAATGACTACGTCGGCAAGGGGCTCGGTGGCGGCCGGATCGTGATCCGCCCGCCCGACGCCGACGTGGGTGATCCGGTGCTGGTCGGCAACACCGTCCTGTACGGCGCGACCGGTGGGGAGTTGTTCGTCGCCGGCCGTGCGGGCGAGCGGTTTGCGGTGCGCAACTCCGGAGCGAACGCCGTCGTCGAGGGCACCGGCGACCACGCCTGCGAATACATGACCGGTGGGACCGTCGTGGTGCTCGGACCGATGGGGCACAACGTCGGCGCCGGCATGAGTGGCGGTGAGTGTTTCGCCTACGACCCGCGCGGTGACGTCCTGGCGCGCGTCAACCGGCAATTGGTCGAGGCCCGTCGTCCCGACGGCTACCAGCTGGGTCGCGTCCGCGACCTGATCGAGACCCACGCGACGGTGACCGGATCCGTGCGGGCGCAGCGGCTGCTCGAGGATTGGGACGCGACCGCCGACATGTTCTGGCGCATCGCGCCGAAGACCGAGCTCGAACGGGTCGCGTCGGCCCATGGGGCCGAGTCGACTGCGGACTGACCCTGCGTCGGGGGATCCGACTGACCGAACGTCAGCCAGGTGCGCCGTTCGCCCGACTACCCTTCGTGATGTCCGCAGTCTTGCTCCAGTCCCGAGCCGCGAGCGAGTGCCGCCGCCGGTAGGTGTGGTGGCGTCGACGCCCGAGGCCGAGTGTGATCTTCCGCCACGACCACCTGATCGCCGGGCTCGCCGCCGTCATGGTCGTGGTCACTGCAACATCGACCGCCCACGCCCAGTCGCTGTCTGACATTCGCGGGCGCCTCGCCGAGGTGCGTTCGACACAGGCCACCATCGCCGACCGGCTCGATGCGACCCAGCAGCAGCTCCAGGAGCTCCACGCCCGCACGGCCGAACTGGAGCGCGAACAGCAGCGACTGCGTGCCGAGATCGCCGCATCTGACGCGCAGGTCGAAGAGATCACCGATCAGGTGTCCAGCCGCATCCGTGAGTCGTACAAGCACGGATCGAGCCTGGACCCGGTCGCCGTGTTCCTCTCGAGTGATGACCCCGCGGGTGCGCTCGCGCGGGCCGAGACGATCCGGTGGCTCGTGGCGGGCGACCAGACGCGCATTGAGGATCTCGCAGCGGCACGAGCACGCAACGAGGCGGCACGTGCGCGGCTCGCGGAGTCGCGAAAAGAGCTCGATGATGCCACCGAGCAGTTCGATGCACTCACTGCGTCGCTTGAGGCTGATCTCGCCGAACTCGGCGAACTCGAATCGTCCTTGTCGGCGCAGGAACGTGCGGAGCTGGAACGGATCGAGCAAGAGCGACGTGAGCGCGAACGGCGCGAACGCGAACAGCGCGAACGCGAAGCCGCGGAGCGTCGCGCGCGCCAGGCCGCCCAGGAGGCCGCCGCCGAATCTTCCACGCCCGCTCCGACGTCGTCGGGCGGGCTGGTGTGTCCGATCGGCCGACCGAACTCGTTCATCGACAGCTGGGGCTATCCGCGCAGCGGCGGTCGCCGACACCGTGGCACGGACCTCATGTCGCCGCACGGCACCGCGATCCACGCCATCACCGACGGCGTGTGGACGCATCAGCGTCGTGGCCGCAGCGCGGGCATCTGGGGTGTGCTCCGCGGCGACAACGGCGACCGATACTGGTATCTGCACCTGTCGTCCCATGTCGCCGCCGACGGAGTCCGCGTTTCGGCGGGTGAGCGCATCGCGACGAACGGATCGACGGGCAACGCAACGACCCCGCACCTGCATTTCGAACTGCACCCTGGTGGGGGATCGGCCATCAATCCCTACCCGCTGTTGCGGAGCCTGTGCTGAGGGTCGTCGAAGTGCGTGCGGCGAGTTCGGGCGACGTCGTCTGGCACGCTACGTTCCCGGGGACACGCACAGCCCGTGCGGGTGCCCGACGCAGGGCGAGCGGACGGAAAGGTCCGGTGATCCGAGGATGACGGATACGGCGGTTGACCGTGCGACCAAACAGGTGTCGAACGCGGTCGTGCGATTCGCAGGAGACTCCGGCGACGGCATGCAGCTCGCCGGTGACCGATTCACCGACCAGTCGGCGCTGGCAGGCAACGACCTCGCCACCCTGCCGGATTTCCCCGCGGAGATCCGTGCACCCGCCGGCACACTCGCCGGGGTGAGCTCGTTTCAACTCCACTTCTCCGATAAGGACATCCACACGCCCGGCGACGCGCCGGACGTGCTCGTCGCGATGAACCCGGCGGCGTTGATGAAGCATCTCGGTGCCCTCAAGTCGGGTGGCACGCTGGTCATCAACATCGACGCGTTCTCCGAGCGCAATCTGCAGAAGGCGGGCTACGACGCCGACCCGCGTGAGGACGGATCGCTCACCGACTATCAGGTGCACGAAGTCCCCATCACGGACCTGACGCTGCGTGCGCTCGAGGAGCAAATCGAGCGTGGTGAGCTCAACAAGAAGGAAGCCGAGCGCTGCAAGAACATGTTCGCGCTCGGACTCGTGTCGTGGATGTACTCGCGTCCCATCGACGAGACCGAGGCGTGGCTGCAGGAGAAGTTCGCCAAGCGGCCGGAAATCGCCGGTGCCAACGTCACGGTGCTCCACGCGGGCTGGAACTATGGCGAGACGACCGAAGCGTTCACGTTCAACTACGAAGTCAAGCGCGCCAAGCTCGAGCCGGGGCGGTACCGCAACATCAATGGCAACCAGGCGCTCGCCTACGGGCTCGTCGCCGCCGCGCAACGGTCGGGCCTGCCACTGTTCTACGGGTCGTACCCGATCACGCCGGCTTCGGACATCCTCCACGAGTTGGCCAGCCTCAAGCACTTCGGCGTCGCCACCTTCCAGGCGGAAGACGAGATCGCAGCCGTCGGTTCGGTCATCGGGGCGGCATTCGGCGGCTCGCTCGCCGTCACCGCGTCCGCCGGGCCCGGCATCGCGCTCAAGACAGAGGCCATGGGCCTGGGGATGATGACGGAACTGCCGATGATCGTCATCGACGTGCAGCGTGGTGGACCGTCGACCGGTCTGCCGACGAAGACCGAACAGTCGGATCTGCTGCAGGTGCTCTTCGGTCGCAACGGTGAGGCTCCGATTCCCGTCGTCGCCGCGAGCTCGCCGGCCGACTGCTTCGACACCGCGATCGAGGCTGCGCGGATCGCACTGACGTATCGCACCCCGGTGGTACTGCTCTCCGACGGGTACCTCGGGAACTCGGCCGAGCCGTGGCTGCTGCCGAAGGTCGACGACCTTCCGGACCTGAGCACCGCATTCGCGCTTGCTGAAGAGTCGAACAACGACGACGGCGACTTCCTGCCGTACCTGCGCGACCCGCAGACACTCGCGCGTCCATGGGCGGTTCCCGGCACGCCGGGTCTCGAGCACCGCATCGGTGGGATCGAGAAGGAGGACGGCACGGGCCACATCAGCTACGAGCCGGCCAACCACCACCGGATGACCGAAGTGCGCCACGAACGCATCCAACGGATCGCCGATCAGCTCCCGGCGCTCGATGTCGAGGACCCCTCGGGATCAGCCGATGTTCTCGTCGTCGGTTGGGGCTCGACCGAAGGGCCGATCCGGGCGGCCTGCCAGACGCTGCGGGAGCGTGGGCGTGACGTCGCGCGCGTGCACCTGCGCCACCTCGCACCGCTGCACAACGATCTCGATGAGTTGCTGCCGCGGTATCGAACGGTGGTGTGCCCGGAGAACAACATGGGCCAGTTGTCGATGCTGCTGCGCGCGCGCACACTCGTCGACGTCAAGGGTTACAACCGGGTGACGGGACAGCCGTTCTCGTCCGCCGAACTCGTCGAGACGGTCGAACGTCTCGGGTGGGGAGAAGCAGCGTGACCACCAACAACGAAAAGCTCAGCAAGAAGGACTTCACGTCCGACCGCGAGGTCCGGTGGTGCCCGGGCTGCGGTGACTACGCGATCCTCGCCGCCGTGCAGTCGCTGTTGCCGGAGTTGGGCGCGCGGCCCGAATCGACCGTGTTCGTATCCGGCATCGGCTGCTCCTCGCGCTTCCCGTACTACATGAACACCTACGGGATCCACTCGATTCACGGGCGTGCACCGACCTTGGCGACGGGTCTGGCGATCACCCGCCCGGACCTCGACGTGTGGGTTGTCACCGGCGACGGCGACGGCCTGTCGATCGGCGGCAACCACCTGATGCACGCGCTGCGGCGCAACGTGAACATCAAGATTCTGCTGTTCAACAACGAGGTGTATGGGCTGACCAAGGGCCAGTACTCGCCGACATCGCCGATGGGCGTCGTCAAGAAGTCCACACCGATGGGGTCGATCGATCAACCGCTCAATCCCGTCAGCATCGCGCTCGGTGCCGAGGCGACATTCGTGGCCCGCTCGATCGATACCGACCGTCAGCACCTTTCTGGTGTGCTGCGGGCCGCGTACGAACATCAGGGCACTGCGTTCGTAGAGATCTATCAGAACTGCAACGTCTTCAACGATGGTGCGTTCGCGGCGCTCAAGGACAACGACAAGAAGGCGGACAATCAGATCCGCCTCGTCGCGGGCGAGCCGATCGTGTTCGGCCCCGACGGTGAAAACGCCGTTGTCGCCGAGCCCGACGGGTCGATGTCGATCATGCCGACTGGAGAGGCAGGGGACCGGGTCGTCATCCACGATCCCACCCGTGACGCGGCGACGACGGCGTTCGCGCTGTCGCGTCTGGCGCACAACCCGGTCGGGCCCACCCCGATCGGCATCTTCCGTGACGTCGCGCGGCCGGTGTACGACGAGCTGGCACGCAAGCAGATCGAGGATGCGCGGCAGGCCAACGGTTCGGGCGATCTCACGCAACTGCTCGAGTCGGGCAACGTCTGGGACGTCGCCTGACCGACGTGTCGCGGCTCGACCTCGCCACGGCCGCGCAGCAGCGGCTCGCCGAGGAACTCCTCGGATGGGGCCAGCCGCGCCCTGCTGTCGACCGGACCTTCGTCGCCTCGCTTCGTCAACACCTCGAGGCGGAGATCGGTGAGCTGCAGCCACACGTGGGCGAGGTCGCATCGTCGGCACCACGTGGCCGCGTATTGATCACCAAGTCACGATTGGATCGGCTGGCGTGCGACGGCTACGCGCTTGACGCGGCACCGTTCACGTTCTCACGCGCCAGCATGCGCGGCATCCTCACGCACGCCGCGATTGAGCGCGACTGGCGCGGAGGTCGCTCGCAGGCAGCTGACGCACTCGTCGCCGCGGTGTGGCAGGACGAAGCGTCACGGCGCCCCGGCGACCCGTCATCGGCGTCGGCATGGATGAACGCGCAGCCTGGCGATGAGGCGGAGGCGTTGCGTGCCGAGATCGCTGATCTCGTCGCAAGCTTCCGCGAGGTGTGGCCGAACCTGCATGGCGCGCCCGTCGAAGCGTCGGTGGAGCGTGCCTTCGACGTCACGCTGGGCGGGGGCACGGTTGCGCTGTTCGGACGTCCCGACATCGTGCTTTCCAGCCACCGTGATGACGGTCGTGCCCGCACGCTCGTCGTCGATCTCAAGACCGGCCAGCCGCGGCCGGAACACGACCGTCATGAACTGCGGTTCTACGCGCTGCTCGTCACGCTTGCGACCGGGGTTCCACCGTTTCGCTGGGCCACCTACTACGTCACCGAGGGTCGTTACGACACGGAGGATCTGCGGACCGAAACGCTGGAGGTGACGGCTCGGCGGATCGTCGACGGAGTGCGCCAACAGCTGCGGATCACGCCGCGGCCCGCCGACGACGAAGGGCTGGTGATCCGGGGCGGATCGTGGTGTCGCTGGTGCCTGCGCGTCGACGATTGTGCCGAGGCGGCGCGCGTGAGGGCCGAATGGATGTCACAGGCACCGGGCATGATGGGACCATGAGCACGAACACCGACTTCTCACACAACCGAACTGCGGCGAGCGAATCCCCGCGCCCGGTGCGCGCGTTTCGCACGATCATTCGTGGCCACGCGTTCGCCTCCATACCCCCGGACGTCCAGCGCCTGACGGTCGACACCACCGTGCGTTTCGTACGCGAACCGGGCAATCCGGCCGATCCCTTGGCGGTGGCGGTGTGGACCACCGGGGCGACCCCGTGGCGGCTGGGCTATCTCGATCGGTCGGTTGCGGCATGGCTGGCGCCCCGGCTGGACGCCGACGCCCGCCTGGGTGGTCGCGTCGTGGGATGGGTTGACGAACCGAGTGGGCGGTGGGCGCGCCCACTGGTCCTCGTCGAAGGTGCGCCCGCAGGACGCCTGCGTGCCGTGTCGGGGCGTGATGCCGTGACCGGTGGCAGACGATCGGCGGCCGAGGTGCCGGGTCTGTGGGGTCGACGGCCAGGAGTCGCCCGCCGGACCGTCGCCTGAGCCCGCGGCGCGACGAACCTGCTCAGTCGTCCTCGTCGTCCGGGCGCGGCCGGGTCCCGCGTTCGACGATCCGGTTCTGCGGCAGGTAGGTCGTCTCCAGCGTGCGTTGTTCCTCGGTGCCGTCGAGTCGCACGATCGTCTGCACGACCCGCACGGTGAAACCGGCGCCGCCCGCCGACTGCAGCACGCGCTCTTCGCCTTCGTACAGCTCATCGGTGCGGCGAACCTGCGTCGTCGGCTCACGCCGATTGAACGGCGAGCCCAGCTCCGCTCGGACCTCTCGGGCGATCGGCTGGCCGTACAGCGACACCGTGATTGACGATGGCGTGTGGGTCGTCATGACGACGATCGCGCCATCGGTGGTATTGGTGAACTTCACGTCGAGTTCGGGATAGTTGATGGTCGCTTCGCGCCCCATCGGATACCGCGAGATGTACCAGCTGTGCGGCTTCCATTGATCGAGCTGGACGCCGGCGAAGAAGGCCGCGTTGAATGTCGTCGTCCCGAACTGTGACGTTCCGCCGCCGCAGGTGTCGACCAGTTCGCCCCGGATGATCGTTCCCGCGGGCCGGTAGCCCTTCTCGCAGGTGCGCTGTCCCGAGATCTCGTTTATGGAGAACTGCTCGCCGGGGAGGAGCACCGAGCCGTTGATCGTGTCGGCGAGCAACTGGATGTTGTGTACCCGCGTCTGGCCCGCGGCGTGATAGGTGGTGAACGTGCTCAGAAGGTGCGTCGGGCGCAGATCCTCGGCAAGTTCTGTCGGCAGGTCCGGTTCGATCCGGCGTAGCTCGAGCTCGGCCTCGCGGCGCCCTTCAGCCAGCATGGTGGTCAACTGTGCGGCCACCAGGTGCACGTCGAATCGTGTCCCCGCACGCCCCTCATCGATCGGGATGTCTGTCTCGATCGGCGCGAACGTGGCCGAGTCCTGATCGTCGAACTGCACGGGAGGGTCGCGGTCAATGTCGTAGCGCGCGTCGACGGGTTCGGACGCGAAGTCGGCCGCGACCGAGCTGTCGAGGGCCAGATAGACGCGCGCAGGCGTGACGGCGAGTTCGACGTCGTGCCACTCGTCGCCGGCAGAACGGCGGACACCGATCAGCCGGGCGATGGTGGCGGGTTCGAGCACGAGCTCGGTGTCGTTGGCGCGAAGCACGATCGGTGCGACGAGGGCAGCAACCGCCTGGTCACGTACCTCGGCCAGATCTTGTGGGCGAACGAGCGCACGGTTGCGCACGACCGGGATCTCGATGGGCTCGGAGACGTCGGACGCCAGCGCGGCGACGGCACGCGTTCGCAGTTCGTCGACCTGCACCCTCGCGCCGTCGTGCGGCGGCCGCATCTCGACGGTGAGTGCGTCCGCGTCAACGTCGAGATCGCCATGGAACACCCCACGATCGACCTCGCTTCGCACGTCGGCGAGCCAGCGGTCCAGCGCGGCATCGTCCCACGACTCGTGCAGTGCAGTGTCGGCCGGCATCCACAACGAATTGATCCGCTCGACGATGTCGCGCAAGGTCCCGGAACGGCCACGCGCCATGGCCGCATCGACCGATGCGTCGACGTCGAGGGTGTAGCCGACGGCCGCAGGTTCGAGGGCGTACTCGTCATCCTCGAACACGAACGTGGCGACGTTGGCCGCACGGTCGTTCGCGAGTTGCTGCACATGTGCACGCAGCACTTCGCGAGTCATTCCGCCGACGGCGGCGCCGTCCAGGCTGGTGTTCGGAAGCACGCGGTCGCGCTGGACGATGAAGGTGACCGCAAGTGCGACGACGGCGAGCACGACGACGGTCGTCACGGCCAGTCCGCCGTAAAACCCTGCGCGTCGCCAAGTCATGTGCGTTGCGTGCCTCTCCGGGCTCGGCGACGCCGCGTCGCCGAAAGCGCACGAGCGTAGCCGTCGAACATCATCACCGGACGGGACCGTTCGGTCCAGGTGGTCACGCGTCGCTCGTGCGTTCCTCGCGATCCTCAGGATCCTCGTCGAAGTAGTCGAGCCGGTCGACCGGCATGACCACCGCCGAGAGCACGTTCATCAGGTGCGCGACGATGCGCTTGAAGTAGCGGTAGGTGAGGGCGTAGGCGACGTCGTGTGCACCGCTGATACGTCCGGTCACCAGGTCCGAGACCCGCTGGTCGAAATCGTCGAGCATCGCATCACCCTGCTCGAGCAGCGCCCGTGAACGGTCACCGTCGCGCTGGGAGAACGTCTCGGCGACCTCCGAGATCATCTCTGAGATGCTGCTGCGCAACGTGACGACCTCGTTCATCAGATCGCCGGCATCGAGCACGACCCCGTCGCCGGCGATGTCGAAGAGATTCTTCGCGTAGTCGCCGATGCGTTCGACGTCCTTGACGATCGACATGTAGACGAGAATCGTCGGGGTCTCGATCCCGCCGTACACCCCCGCATGAACGACCAGTTCGCGGCGGATCTCGCGCTCGGCCTCGTTGACCCGGTGATCGGTGTTCCGCAGGTCTTCGCCGACCGTTCCCGGACTCGCGCCGCCGACGAGTGCAGACATGGCGACGTCGAAGCTGTGCCGGTCGTCGACGAACATGCGCTGCAACGTCGTCTCGATCCGCTCCAGACGTTCGCTGCCGTCAGTGCGGAGGAATCCGAAGGGCATGTGCGGGCTCCTAGTCGAGGACGATCATGCCAACGAACGGGATCAGCAGGAAGACGCCGAGGACGTAGGCGATGACGACGGTCCGCCGTCGAATCGCCAGGTCCGCGAGTCGCTCCGCGAGCCGGACGGGGGCGTATCGGATCCAGGGTACGGGGTAGACGAGCGCCAGGGCCGTGACATTGAACAGCGTGTGCACCAGCGCGATCGTCAGCCCCTCGGGACGGACGACGGCCAGCGACGCGAGCAGCGCAGTGATGGTCGTGCCGACGTTTGCGCCGAGCGTGATCGGATAGGCGTTGCGGATCGTGAGGATCCCGGCTGCCATCAGTGGGACCAGGATCGAGGTGGTGATCGTCGATGACTGCACCGCGACGGTCACCCCGATGCCGACGATGATGCCGACCGCGCCGCCGCCCTTGCCGATGATGCGGTTCATCGCCCGTTCGACTGTGCCGGCGACGAGCAGGCGCATATTGCGGGTGATCAGGCCCAATGCGGCGAAGATCGCGGCGAGCCCGATCGCGAGCAGGAGCAGCCCGGTGAGTGCGCCCGGCAGGCGCAGCGCGCCCACGCCGTTGGTGATGGCGCCGACCGGGATCTTGACAGCCTGTCGCAGCGGACTCGTACCCGGATCGACGGTCACCGAGGTGTCGCGCAGCAATCCCGTTAGGGCGATCGCCGTGCGCGACAGCACGCCGGTCAACAGTTCGACCGGCAGCAGGACGGCGACGGCGAGCAGATTGAACATGTCGTGCATCGTCGCGCCCGCGAATCCGCGGCGGAACTCCTCGGAGCGACGGATCGCGCCGAGCGCGGCCAGGGTGTTGGTGACCGTCGTACCGATGTTCGCGCCCATGATCATGGGCACCGCAGCGGGAATCGTCAGCGTTCCCGCGCCAACGAGCCCGACGATCGTCGCCGTCGACACCGACGATGACTGCACCAGCACCGTGGCCAGGATCCCGGCACTCAGACCCGCCAGGGGATGGGCAACCTGGTCGAGCAGGCCCGCCTGGAAGCCCTCGCCGAGCGCGGCGATGCCGGACTCGAGCATGCTCACACCGACGAGGAACACGTACAACATCGTCACGACGAGCACGGAACGAGCCGGCGACGACAGCTCGCGACGTCGCGGCGGGGCGAAGTCAGCAGTCACGAGTCATGTACCGTCCGATTGCCGGGGTGCAGTCGTGCGGGCGGCGCCATGCTAAACAACCGGCCCGCGGTGGTGCGCATCATCGGCCCTCGGGCACGGTTGGCCGGCCGCTCGCGCCACCGGTACCGTTCCCGATCTCCGGGCGCGTAGCTCAGTGGGAGAGCGCTGCCTTCACACGGCAGAGGTCAGAGGTTCGATACCTCTCGCGCCCACCCGGTCGGTCGCCGGTGACGGCACATGCACGCTCGGGCAATCCTGGTCGTCCGTCGTGTGCCGCGTCTGCGGTCTGTGGTGTCCGATGGTGAGAAATGGGTGTCGAGTGAGTGCAACCCTGCGCGTCCGCCATGCCGAGCGCACCGTGGAGCTCGACGCGGGCACGACCGCGCTCGCCGCACTCAAGGCACTCGAGGCGGTACGCGGTCAGATCGTGGCGGCCCGGGTGGCCGTCGGGGCCGACACGCCACACCTGTGGGATCTCGACCGCCCATTGCCCGTCGCCGCCGAGGTGACCGTCGACGTGGTGAGCGCCGACAGCGACGACGGCCGGGCGATTCTGCGCCACTCCGCGGCCCACGTGATGGCGCAGGCCGTGACCGACCTGTTTCCGGAGGCAAAGTGGGCCATCGGCCCGCCCATCGAGAACGGCTTCTACTACGACTTCGACGTCGCGCGACCGTTCACCCCGGACGACCTCGAGAAGATCGAGGCGCGCATGCGCGAGATCGCGGCCGAGAAGCAGCGATTCGTCCGTGAGGAGATCACCCGCGACGCTGCGGCCGACGAATTCGCCGCGCAGCCCTACAAGCTCGAGATCATTCGACTTGTCGAGGACGGCAGCCTCGGAGACACCGTCGACGTCGCCGAGGATGCGCCGACGTTGAGCGTGTATCGCAATGTGCGACCCGACGGCGAGGTGGCGTGGTCGGACCTGTGCCGTGGTCCCCACGTGCCGTCGACAGATCGCATCCCGGCGTTCAGCCTGCTGCGCAGCGCGGGCGCCTACTGGCGTGGCCGTGAGGACGAGCCAATGCTGCAGCGCATCTACGGCACCGCTTGGGAGTCCCGCAAGGCGCACGAGCAGCACCTGGCCATGCTCGAGGAGGCGCGCGCCCGCGATCATCGCCGGCTGGGACGTGACCTCGAACTGCTGCACTTCCCCGAATCACTCGGCCCCGGGCTGTCGATCTTCCTTCCCGACGGTGCGCGGGTGCGCAAGCACATGGAGGATTGGATCCGCGACGAGACGCTCGCGCGAGGCTACGAGCCCGTCTACACCCCGCACGTCGCCAAGGAAGATCTGTGGCGGATCTCGGGTCACCTCGAGAACTACGCCGAACTGATGTTCCCCGGCATGGATCTCGACGACGGCGCGAGCTACCGCCTCAAGCCGATGAACTGCCCGTTCCACATCTTGGCGTTCACCGCACGCACACGCAGCTACCGCGAACTACCGGTACGGATCGCCGAGCTGGGCACGGTCTACCGCTACGAGCGCTCGGGTGTCGTCAATGGCCTGCTGCGTGCCCGCGGATTCACCCAGGACGATTCGCATATCTTCTGCCGCGACGACCAGGTCGTCGACGAAGTCGTGGCCTGCATCCGGTTCGCCCGAGACCTCTACCGCGCATTCGGATTGGGCGAGCCCTCTCGGGTTGCCGTCTCGACCCGGCCGGAATCCAAGCGGTTCGGCGGCGACGACCAGTGGGATCGCGCCGAGCAGGCGTTGATGACGGCGGTCGAGCAGGCCGGATACACCTACGAGATCGACCCGGGCGAGGGTGCGTTCTACGGGCCCAAGATCGACATCCACGCGCGGGACGCGATCGGCCGGGAATGGCAACTGACGACCATCCAGGTCGACTTCAACCTGCCCGAGCGCTTCGACATCACCTATGTCGGCGCCGACGGGGCGAAGCACCGTCCCTACATGGTGCACCGCGCGCTTTTCGGGTCGATCGAACGCTTCTTCGCGGTACTGCTCGAGTCGACCAATGGGGCGTTTCCCACCTGGCTCGCGCCCGAACAGGTTCGCGTCGTTCCCGTTGCCGCCGATTTCGCCGACTATGCCGACGAAGTCGTCGCGACGTGCCGCGCTCACGGGTTGCGCAGCAACCTCGACGCGTCCGACGACACCTTGGGGGCCAAGATCCGCGCGGCCCAGACCCGCAAGGTGCCCTACACCTTCGTTGTCGGCGGCGACGAGGCGGCGGCGCACACCGTGGCGATTCGGCCCTACCGCGGCGCACAACGCAAGCAGGTGCCGCTCGAAGAGGCCGTCACCGAGATCGCCGACGAGGTCGCGACGCGCCGCATCGACGACGGTACGGATACCGAGGGCGGTCATGAGCCCGGCTGAGTCGGGCCGCGACGTGCCCCTGCAGGCGGGTATCGCTCGTGATGATCTGCAACGCCTGTGGGCGCCGTGGCGCTCCGGATACGTCGTCGGCGGCGATCCGATCGACGGCTGCCCATTCTGCGTATTGCCGGCACGTGGCGCGTCACGGGACCGCGAGTCGCTCATCCTGCACCGTGGCGAACGGGTGTACGTGATCTTCAACGCCTATCCGTACAACCCCGGACATCTGATGGTCGTGCCCTTCGCGCATGTCGACGACGTCGGCGGACTCGACGACGAGACGAATCGGGAGTTGTGGACATTGACGACCCGATGTGTCGCCGTCGTTCGGGACCGGCTCTCGGCGGAAGGCGTCAACGTCGGTATGAACCTCGGCGCGGCCGCCGGCGCGGGCATCGCCGCCCACGTGCACCAGCACGTCGTGCCACGGTGGCGCGGCGACACCAATTTCATGTCCGTCGTCGCTTCGACGCGGGTGTTGCCGCAGGCGCTGGCGTCGACGTACGACGCACTCGCGGATGCCTTCGCCTGACCGGAGTGGCCGCGGGGGATGCGTCCGCGATTGCTACTGTGCGGCGCGGGAGACGAGACGAGGATGACGGTGGCACTTCGCGCGCGCTTTCCGCGCTACGTCGAGGCCGCGACTGTGCCGCTTGGTCGCGTCATCGCACGTACGGGCGTGCGGCCGAACACGCTGACGACCCTCGGACTCGTGTTGACCGGCGTCGCGACGTGGCTGGTCGCGCACGGACGGCCGATTGCGGGCGGCTGGGTCCTGGTCGCCGGCGGTCTGATGGACACGTTCGACGGCGCGGTCGCGCGGGCATCTGGGCGGTCGACACCGTTTGGCAGCTTCTACGACTCCGTCAGCGACCGCATCTCCGACGGGTTGATCCTCGGTGGGCTCGCCTGGTGGCTGCGTGACGAACCGCGGCTGTTCGTGCTCGCGGTCATCGCGCTGGTCGCCGCTGAAGTCACGAGCTACGTCCGCGCGAAGGCCGAAGCAATCGACCTCGACTGTTCGGTCGGCATCCTCGAACGCGCCGAACGCGCGACGCTGTTGATGCTGGCACTGCTGCTGCATCCGTGGGTGCTCGAACCCGTCCTGTGGCTGCTGGCCGTCGGTGGTGCGATCACCGTGGTCCAACGGGTGCACCACGTCTGGTGCCAGATCGACCGTGACGTGCCCGAGGAACTGGTCGCGTTGACGCGAGGCTCGCGCGCGTGGAGCCGGGCGTTCAAGGCGGCCGCTCGTCGGTTCTACGGAGAGCGCAATTTCGACGACGCGGTCGCCCGCGACGCCGAAAACGGCGACACGCCGTGACGTCGTCGGCCGACACCGGGCCGCCACCGCCTCCTCGGGTGTCGCTTCGCACGCGCGTGGCATACGCGCGCTATGTCGCGCTGTGGGAGGCGGCCGCTCGCCTGCCCGAGCGTCTCGCGCGTCGGCTGCCGGCCCGTGCCGGCGCCTGGTGGTGGCGTCTGGCGTCCGACGAACAGCGGGCACAGGTGCGTGCCAATCTGCGTCGTGTGCTGCCGGACGCGTCGGCGAGCGAGCTCGACCAAGGCGTACGTGATGCGTATGTGTCGTACGCCCGCTACTGGCTCGACAGCTTCCGGCTCCACCGGATGGACGCCGCGGCCGTCGTGCGTGCATCACGCGGCGATGGCCTCGAACACGTCGATGCGATCCGCGACTCGGGGCGTGGCGGGATCTTTGCGACCGGACACCTAGGGTCCTGGGACGTCGGCGCGCTGTTCACGGCCCAGCGCGACTGGGGGATGGTCGCCGTCGCAGAGGTCGTCGAACCGCGTGCGCTGTTCGATCGATTCGTCGCCATGCGGCGCACCGCCGGGATCGACGTGGTGCCGCTCGCGCGTGGCGGCGACGTGTTGACCACCCTCGAGACGCGCATCGCGGCCGGCGGGCTCGCGACACTGCTTGCCGATCGCGATCTCACGCGCCGCGGACCGATCGTCGAGTTCTTCGGTGAGCCGTGCCGTCTGCCGGCGGGTGCAGCGCTGCTCGCGCGGTCGACCGGCCGCTCGGTGGCGGTCGGCGCGTTTTTCACCGATGGAGACGGATACCACGGTGTCGTCGAAGACCCGCTCGACCTGCAGGCGATGCCGGTGTGGGACGGCACCCAGGCGGTTGCCCATGCGCTCGAACGCTTGATTCGGCGCGCACCCGAACAATGGCACGTGTTCGTGCCCAACTGGCTGGCGGATCGCCAGCCAAATCATCCGGTGGTCGCCGCCTGGCGTAATGGCGAGGACTGGCATGCGCTCGCGCGAGCGGAACGCCGCGTCTATCGGCGTCAGGCCGACTGATGCGTGTCGCCATGGTCTGCCCCTACGACCTCACCATTCCCGGGGGTGTGCAGCAACACGCCATGCACCTGGCGCGGCAGCTGCAGTCCGGCGGTGACGATGTTCTGCTCGTCGCGCCGTGTTCGGGGCGTGCCGCCACCGACGACGTCGCGGTGGTGTCCGTCGGCGGCGCGCGTGGCGTGCACTTCAACGGCTCGGTCGCGCCGGTTGCGCTGCACCCGGCGGTGTGGCGACGCACGCGGGAGGCGATCGTCGGGTTCGGCCCCGACGTCGTGCATGTCCACGAACCGATGGTGCCGCTGGTCGGACCCGCGGCCGTGTTCGCGGCCCAAGGCCCGGTGGTCGCGACGTTCCACGCCTACGCCCAACGACGTCGGTTGTATCGGGCGGCGCGAGCGCTCACCCGCCGCATTGCCGCCCGCATCGACGTACCGCTGGCCGTGTCACGGGCCGCCCGAGGCCACCACGCGCGTGCCCTCGGGATGGACGAGGCGCGCTTCACCGTTGTGCCCAACGGTGTCGATGTCGCCGCGCACCGTCCGCCGGACGGCCGACGGTCGAGTCCCACATGGTCGACACGGCCACAGGTGCTGTTCGTCGGTCGGCTGGAGGAGCGCAAAGGGCTCCTTGTGCTACTCGATGCGTTCGTCCGCCTCCGTCGCACGCACGATGCCGAACTCACGGTCGTCGGCGACGGACCAGAACGGCAGCGAGCCACTGCGCGGCTGCCGGCCGAGCTGCGCGACGACGTGCACCTCCTCGGACGCCTGACCGGCGACGAGCTCGCCGCAGTCCGCCAGCGTGCGGACATCACCGTCGCCCCAGCGTTGGGCGGGGAGTCCTTCGGCATCGTGCTGCTCGAAGCGATGGCGGCCGAGTCGGCGGTGGTCGCGTCCGACCTTCCCGGATTCCGCGACGTGCTTGACGACGGCCGCGTCGGCCGTCTTGTGCCGGCCGGCGATCCCGACGCGCTCGCCGCGGCGCTCGCCACCGACCTCGACGACCCGATTGCGCGGCAGGCACGCATCGACGCTGCGCGGGCGCACGTGGCCGCGTACGACTGGCCGGCGGTCGCCAAACGTGTTCGGGCGACCTATCCCGTGGTGGATCGCAACCGCTGAGGCCTCTGCGACGTCCAACGCACGCAAACGCGGACGATCGCGGCCCGGTGACGTGCGCCGGGTGTTCGGTCGGCCGTCTGTGACTCTGTAGGCTTCGCGGCCGTGCCGGACAGCCGGCCGTCATTCTGGAGGATCCTTGTGTTTCGTCGTGCGCTGCTCACCATGCTCGCAGGTGCTCTTGTCCTGACTGCGTGCTCCCGAGGCGAAGAGGTTGAACCCGAGTCGCCGGCCGAAGAACCGGGCGACGAGCCCGAGTCGCCGGCGGAGGAGCCAGAACCGGAGGTTCCCTCGGGTCCGCCGTCGCCGATCACCGGTGAGCCGCTGCCTGAAGAGCTCCACGAGCGTCCGCTCATGCTCGTCAAGATCGAGAACACGCCGCAGGCACGGCCTCAGACCGGTCTCGACTTTGCCGACTTCGTGATCGAAGAGGTCGTCGAGTTCGGCATCACCCGGTTTATGGTGGGCTTCCACAGCGAACTGCCAGAAATCGCCGGGCCGGTCCGGTCTGCGCGGCCGATCGATGTTGACCTCGCGTCCGGCTTCGGTCGGCCGATCCTGGCGTACTCCGGTGCGCGCGCCGAGGTGCAGGCCATGCTCGCGCCGATTCCGGCGGTGCGCATGGTCGACGATGCAGGAGACCCGGCGTTCTTCCGTGCGACGTCGCGCAACGCTCCCCACAACCTCTATATCCGACCGGAGCGCATGCTCGAGTCGGCGCAGGCACGGGGTCCCGAGCCCATCGCCGACATCGGCTGGGTGTTCGATGAGACGGCCCCCGCGGGTGAGGACACCTGCCCGGCTGGTGCAACCGGCTGTGACGACCCGGGTGCTGCGGTGACGATCAATATGTCGAGCACCTACATCACCGGCTGGCAGTACGACGCGATCGAGGGGATCTATCGGCGGTTGCAGAACGGCCAGCCATTCGTCACGTCAGAGCACGATCAGGTCGGAATTGCGAGCGCGCGGGAGATCGGCGCCGCCAACGTCGTCATCCTCGCCACACGGCACTACATTGGGGAGTCCGGATACCCCGAGACCGACGGCAAGACACCGGCAGAGGGTGCGCGGGCGATCGTGCTGCGTGACGGCAAGCGCTACGAGGCCCGGTGGGTCAAGCCCACAGCGACGGACCCGATTTCGCTGCAGACGGCAGACGGTCAACCGTTCCCGCTCAAGCCCGGCAAGACGTGGATCCAGCTGCCGTCGACCTCGGACATGCCGGCGCCGATCGGCTAGATCGGCCGAGGGCAACCGACCGGACCGTCCCGGTGGCGCACAACCCCCCGGGGACGGCTCCGACGTCAGAGCAGGTGCGTGATGAGTACAGCCGCCGGTGACCACCAGACAGGCACCACGCGCGTCAAGCGGGGGCTTGCCGACATGCTCAAGGGCGGCGTCATCATGGACGTCGTCACACCCGAGCAGGCGCGGATCGCCGAAGACGCCGGAGCGGTCGCGGTGATGGCGCTCGAGCGCGTTCCCGCAGACATCCGCCGTGACGGCGGCGTCGCCCGGATGAGTGATCCCGAGATGATCGAGGTCATCATCGAGGCCGTCTCGATCCCGGTGATGGCCAAGGCGCGCATCGGGCATTTCGTGGAGGCGCAGGTGCTCGAACATCTCGGTGTTGACTACATCGACGAATCCGAGGTGCTCACGCCAGCCGACGAGGCCCACCACGTCGACAAGTGGTCGTTCGAGGTGCCATTCGTGTGCGGGGCGACCAATCTCGGTGAGGCGCTGCGGCGGGTCTCCGAGGGTGCGGCGATGATTCGCTCGAAGGGCGAGGCGGGCACCGGCAACGTCGTCGAGGCCACGCGCCACATGCGGGCGATCACGAGCGAGATCCGCCGGCTGACAACGCTCGACGAAACCGAGCTCTACGCCGCAGCGAAGGCGCACCAGGCGCCGGTTGATCTCGTGCGTGAAGTCGCGCAACTCGGGCGTCTACCGGTCGTGCTGTTCACCGCCGGCGGGATCGCGACCCCCGCAGACGCTGCCATGATGATGCAGCTTGGCGCCGACGGGGTATTTGTTGGGTCTGGCATCTTCAAGTCCGGTGATCCCGAACGCCGTGCGCAGGCGATCGTCGAGGCGACGACGCACTTCGACGACCCCGCGGTCGTCGCCAAGGTGTCACGTGGGCTCGGCGAGGCGATGGTGGGCATCGAAATCCACACGCTGGCCGACGAGCAGAAGTACGCCGACCGCGGCTGGTGAGCGCCACGAGCAATGTGACCACTCCTCGGGCTACTGAGCGGCGTGCGTGGGTCCCCGGGGATCGGCTCGCGGGACGTTCCGCGCCGGCGGAACTGCCTGCTCGCGCGCCTCATGTGGGTGTTCTCGCACTGCAGGGAGACGTCTTCGAACATCTCGCGGTGCTGGCGCGTTGTGGCGCCATCGGCGTGCGCGTGCGGACCGCGGAGGAACTTGCCACGGTCGACGGTCTCATCCTGCCCGGGGGGGAGTCGACCACGATCGGCAAGTTGCTCGCCCGCAACGGACTCGATGCTCTTATCCGCTCACGCATCGACGCCGGCATGCCGGTGTTCGGGACGTGCGCCGGCATGATCCTGCTCGCTGATGAACTCGATCAGACGGTTGATCAACCACGTATCGGCGGTATCGCGATCCGGGTGCGACGCAACGCGTTCGGCCGCCAGCGCGACTCGTTCGACACGTCGTTGTCGGTGCGTGGCATCGACGGTGGCCCGATGGACGTGTCATTCATCCGTGCGCCACGGGTCGAAGCCGTGCTGGCTGATGACGTCATCCCGCTCGCCGAGGTCGATGATCATCCCGTTGTGGTCGTACAGGGCGAACGATTGGCTTGTTCGTTCCATCCCGAGGTCACCGGCGATGATCGGCTGCACGCGAAATTCGTCGCGATGGTGCGTGGGGTACTGCGTGCCGGCGATTGAGCGCTCGGCGCTAGGCTCGGTGACGGGACGACGCACGATGGAGACTCGATGTCTGGGCACAGCAAGTGGGCGAATATCAAGCACCGCAAGGCGGCCCAGGACAAGAAGCGCGGCAAGCACTTCGCCAAGTTGATCCGGGCAATCGAATCGGCGGCACGCGAGGCGTCGACCGCCGATCCCGCGGCCAGTCCGTCGCTGGCATTGGCTGTGCAGAAGGCGAAGGATGCCGACGTCCCGAAAGACAACATCGAGCGCGCATGCAAGCGTGGTGCCGGGGAACTCGACGGGGCGTCCGCCTACGAATCGGCGACCTACGAGGGGTACGCTCCAGGTGGCGTCGCCGTGCTCGTCGACTGCCTGACCGACAATCGCAATCGCACCGCGTCCGATGTGCGCAGCGCGTTCGTGCGGGTCGGTGGCAGCCTCGCCGAACCCGGGTCGGTTTCATTCCTGTTCAGCCGTCGCGGCCAGGTCGTCGTCGCCGGGGGTGTGACGGAAGATGATCTGCTCGCCGCCGGGCTCGATGCCGGGCTCGAGGACGTCGAGTTCGATGACGAGAGCGTCATTGCGTGGTGTGATCCCTCCGACATCGCAGGCCTGCGTGCCGCGCTCGAAGTTGCAGGCATCGCCGTCCTTGAGGCGGGCAGCACGATGGTGCCCGCCTCGACCGTGCCCGTCGCCGACGTCGGTGAGGCCAAGCAGGTGATCCGGCTGCTCGACGCACTTGAAGACAATGACGACGTCCAGGACGTGTTCGCCAATGCCGAGATCGACGATGCCGTGTTTGCCGAGCTCGACGACTGACACACCGGTGAGCTTCGACGGTCCGCGGCGCGGTGACTGCTACCGTTGCACCGAACGCACGTTCGGTCGAGAGGTTGACGGGAGCGTGCAGCAACCCGGTTGCTCGAGGGAAGCGGCGACGTGGCAGACGCAACACCTCTGCGGGTGCTCGGCGTTGACCCGGGGCTGTCTCGTTGCGGTATCGGGATCGTCGAGGGATCAGCGTCGTCGCCACGGCTGTGTGCGCACCGGTGCGTCCGCACCGATCCGGCCGAGCCGCTGGAACAGCGGCTGCTCGCCGTGCACACCGCCCTGGTCGAGGTGATCGGCGAATTCGCACCGACCGCCATGGCCGTCGAGCAGGTGCTGTTCTCCAAGAACGTGCGCACGGCGATGGCAACCGGGCAGGCTGCTGGCGTCGCGCTGCTTGCGGGGGCGCAGGCCGGGCTGACGGTCGCGGCCTACACCCCGACGGAGGTCAAACTCACCGTCGCGGGATCCGGAACGGCGGATAAGGACGGGGTCGCGCGAATGGTTGCCGCCCAACTCGGTGTCGTCGAATCGTTCGGTCCTGCCGATGTCACCGACGCACTCGCCGTTGCCATTACCCATCTGGCGCGTTCGCGGCTGTCGCGCGCAGCATCGTCGCCGGCGGCCGCCGAGACGTTGCAGGCTGCGCACGCGGCGGCGCAGCAGGCGCGGCGGGGCGGTTGGGAGGCAGTACTTGGTGACCGTCTCGCTGCAGCGTCGGCACCGCGAACAGGCCGGGGGCAACAATGATCGGCCACCTCCACGGTGTCGTCGCGCACCGTGACACGTCGCACGTCGTTGTCGATGTGCACGGCGTCGGGTACGTCGTGCAGGTCGCGGCGATCGACCGCGTGCCCGCGCGAGGCGCGTCCGTCGAGCTGTTCACCTCGCTGCAAGTGCGCGAAGACTCGATGACGCTGTACGGATTCGCCGATCGCCCCTCGCTCGAGACGTTTGAACTGCTGTTGCACGCCTCCGGTGTCGGGCCGCGATTGGCGATGGCTGCGCTTGCGACGCTGCCGGCGAGTGACCTGCGGTCCGCGATCGCCGCGGGCGATGTTGCGACGTTGACGACGATTGCGGGCGTCGGAAAGAAGGTCGCTGAGCGCATGGTGCTCGAACTCCAAGATCGCCTCGGCGCGCTTACGGGGTCTGTCAGTCCGGCGTCGACAGCTGCATCTCCGGGTGATGACGAGGTCCGCGACGCACTGCTCGCGCTCGGGTACACGGTCGGCGAGATCGCCGAGGTTCTGCCGGGGATTGCTGACGGGGACGACTCGACCGAGGCGCGCCTGCGTCAGGCACTGCAGGCGCTCGGTTCGCGTGCGAAGCAGGGAGCATGATGCGCGACGACCACGTACTCGACGAAGACGCAGTGGCTGACGATGTCGGTTTCGAGGCCAGCCTGCGCCCTGGACGCCTCGACGACTTCATCGGCCAGGAGCGCGTGCGACGGCAGCTGTCGCTCGTCCTCGCCGGTGCACGCAAGCGGGCGACCGCTGCCGACCATGTGTTGCTCTCCGGCGCGCCCGGTCTCGGCAAGACGACATTGGCGGCGATCGTGGCCGCCGAAGTGGGAGCACAGTTCCGGGCAACGTCGGGGCCGGCGATCGAACGCCCGGGTGACCTCGCCGCGATTCTCACGGGGCTCGAAGCCGGCGACGTGCTGTTCATCGACGAGGTGCACCGGCTTCCACGCACCGTCGAAGAGGTGCTCTATCCCGCGATGGAGGACTTCACGCTCGACATCGTCGTCGGCAAGGGACCCGGTGCGCGGTCGATCCGGCTCGAGCTGCCGCGATTCACCCTCGTCGGCGCGACCACACGCACGGGCCTCATCGCAGCGCCGTTGCGGGATCGGTTCGGCTTCTCGGCGCAGCTCGAGCACTACGAAGCGGCGGAACTCGTCGAAATCGTGCGCCGGTCCGCGCAGCTGCTCGCGATCGTGCTCAGCGACGACGGCGCCGACGAGATCGCGACGCGGTCACGCGGGACGCCACGCATCGCCAATCGCCTGCTCCGCCGAGTTCGCGACTTCGCCGACGTCGAAGCCGATGGGACGATCGATCGGGACGTGGCCCGTCGTGCGCTCACGGTCTTCGACGTCGACGAGCTGGGGCTCGATCGGCTCGATCGTCGGGTCCTCGAAGCGCTCATCGATCGGTTCGGCGGGGGACCGGTGGGACTGGCGACACTGGCGACGGCGGTCTCCGAGGAGACCGACACGGTCGAAGACGCAGTCGAGCCGTTTCTGCTGCGCGCGGGACTGCTCCAGCGCACGCCGCGTGGCCGGGTCGCCACGGCCGGTGCGTACGCACACCTCGGCCGACCACTGCCCGACCCGACCGCGGTCGTCGACGCCCGGCGGCCCGGTGCAGTGCCACTGTTTGACGATTGACACGTCGGCAGATGGTCGGCGCTCTGTAGGGTGGGCGCCCCGTCCGGATACGACCGGCGGTGCGTTCCCACGAGGAGCACGCCGATGACCGCAGGACTGCCGCTCGACCGGATCGTATTCGTCGCGGCGGCACTCATGATCGGCGCGGTGCTGATCTCCGCGGTCGCGTCCAGACCACACAGCCGGTTGCGAATTCCCGGTGCGCTGCTCTTCCTGACGCTGGGCATGGTCGTCGGTACCGACGGCCTCGGATGGGTCGGCCTCGACGATCAACTGCTCGTACGCGACCTCGGTGTCGTCGCGCTGCTCATCATTCTCTTCGAGGGCGGCCTCACGACCAAGCCGACCGACCTCAAGCGGGCCGCTGTACCCGGACTGGCCCTGTCCACCGTCGGCGTCCTCGTCACCGCAGGAGTGACGGCGCTGGCTGCCTGGCTGATCTTCGATCTCGATCCGGTGACCGCGGGGCTTCTCGGCTCGGTCGTCGCCTCGACTGATGCCGCCGCGGTGTTCTCGATGATGCGCACGACGCCGTTGCCGCGTCGCGTATCCGCCGTGCTGCGGATTGAGTCGGGCGCCAACGATCCAATCGCGATCATGCTCACCGTCGGGCTTCTGGCGACGATCGAGAACGGAGCGATGGGACCCGCCGCGTGGGCGCGGTTCGCCGCGGTGCAGATCCTCGCGGGCGTCGCGGCGGGTGCGGTGTGCGGCGCTGGTGCTGTCTGGGTGCTTCGTCGGGTCAACCTGGGCATCGCCGGACTCTATCCCGTGCTCGCGGCCGCCTTCGGCGCGCTCGCCTATGGCACCGCCGCACTGGTTGGCGGTTCCGGATTCGTCGCGGTGTACCTCGCCGGCCTGGCCATCGGCAGCTTCGTCCCTCGGCATCGCCGTGGCGTCCTCGGTTTCCACGAAGCGATGGCGAACGCCGCCGAGGTCGGATTGTTCCTGCTGCTCGGGCTGCTGGTATTCCCGTCGCGCCTGCCCGAGGTCGCATTGCCCGGGCTCGCAGTGGTGGGCGTCCTCGTCTTCGTTGCGCGGCCGTTGGCCGTGTGGTTGTGCACGCTCGGGTCTCGGTTCACCTGGCGCGAACAGGCGGTCGTCTCCCTGGCCGGATTGCGCGGCGCGGTTCCCATCGTGCTCGCGACCTTTCCGTACACGGCGGGAATCGCTGGGGGGAGTGACATCTTCGACGTGGTGTTCTTCGTCGTTCTGGTGTCGGTGTTGGTGCAGGGATCGTCGTTGCTTCCCGTCGTGCGGCTGCTCGGGCTCGAATCGTCGCGCCCGGCGTGGGCGCCGGTCGCCGAGGCACTTCCCCTCGACGAGATCGACATCGACCTCGTCGAACTGTTCGTCACCGATGACCTGCGGATCGCGAATCGACGGCTCGCCGAGCTACCCGAGCTCGGTGACTCGCGCGTCGCGGCAATCGTGCGCGACGATCGCGTCCTCGTCGCCCGTGGCGACACCATGATCCTCCCGGGTGACGTCCTGTTGCTGACGGCGCAACGTCAGGGTGACGTCCTTGAGCGGATCACTGCGTGGGCCCGCGGTGAGACCGCCACCGCGCCGCCGTTGGCCAGCGAAGGTGAAGACCCGCCACCGGTTGGAACGACGCGTGACGCCCGCGACGGGACACAGCCCTGATACGCGTCCACGCTGTCGGACCGAGCAGATCGTGGCGAGTACGCTGGCTGACGGTGCCGGTGCGCCCGCCGAGGCGTGCGAGGAATGTGATCGCCGCCGGTACCGCACATTCGTCGACGTCCCCACACTGAAGGAGCCTCCGCGTGGAAGGCCTGAGTGGACTGTTGCTGCCGATCCTGTTTCTCGTCGTGCTCTACCTGCTGCTCATCCGGCCGCAGCAGAAGCGGCAGAAGGAACATCGTCAGATGGTGTCGAACGCCCAGGTGGGCGACAACATCGTCACGATCGGCGGCATGCATGGAAAGATTGTCGGGCTGACCGACGACACGATGGACCTGCAGGTCACCGGTGACGACGACGTTGTGCTGCGGTTCCAGCGGACATCGCTGGCACGGGTCGTGCGCAACGAGGACGCGTGAGCGACACCCCGGAACCGCCGCAACCCGACCGTGCGTCGGGTGATGTCGTCGCGGAACAGGACGAATCTGTCGCATCGATGACGGTTCCCGCCTCGGCGATTCACGGATCGGCGGAGGCGGCGCTGCTGCGGGGCATCGGCGCGGCCGACGCCGTGCGCGAGGCGGCCGAGGTCGCACTCGAGGCCGAGCGGCGCACGGGATCGCACGTCGACGTGCTCACGCGGCTGCAGCAGGACGAGGTCGTCAGCGCATTCATCAAGCTGTCAGATCAGTTCCTCGCCGCGCAGGGATTCACCGAGCACGGGTTCCGCCATGCGAACCTGGTGGGCCGCATCGCACACAACGTGCTTCGCCATCTTGGGGCGGACGAGGAACTGTGCGAGCTGGCGGCGATCAGCGGCTATCTCCACGATGTTGGCAACGTCGTCACCCGCGCCAATCACGGGTTGTCCGGTGCCTGGATTGCCTATGACGCGCTCCGGCGGATCGAGGTCGATCCGTACCGTGTCGGCGTGGTGCTGTCGGCGATCGGCAACCATGAGGAGCAGTACGGGTCGTCAGTCGGTCCGGTGGGGGCCGCGGTCATCCTGGCCGACAAGGCCGACGTTCACCGGTCCCGTGTGCGCAAGGGTGCGGATCCTGCCGCAGACATCCATGACCGGGTGAACGACGCGGTGACCCACTCCTTCCTCCGGGTCGACGCCGATGCGGCGACGATCACGTTGGAGCTGCGGCTCGACACCGAACGGTCGACGGTCGTCGAGTACTTCGAGATATTCCTTGACCGCATGATCATGTGCCGACGGGCGGCGCGGACGCTGGGATGCGAGTTCCGCATCACGGCCAACGGCGTTCCGCTCGGATGACAGTGACAGGGACCTTCGCGTGAACAGACGTCCACTCATCGTGATCTTGGCTGTGGTGCTCGTGCTCGTTGCAGCGGCGAGCACGGTCCTGGTTCTTGGTGCACGCCCGAACCTCGGCCTCGATCTGCAGGGGGGCATCAGCGCCGTGTACGAGCCTCGGCTCCCCGAAGGACAGCCCCGCCCCGACGACTTCGAGGCCGTCCTCGACGAGACGATCGAGATCATCCGTGCGCGGGTCGACTCGCTGGGGGTCTCTGAGCCGGACATCTCGCGGTCGGGCACCGACGTGCTCGTGCAGTTGCCGGGCGTCGACGATCCTGATCGTCTGCGAGAACTGATTGGTCGTACGGCACAGTTGACGTTCCGCCCGGTCATCGACGTCATCGTCCCCGGTATGGAGGGCTACGCCGACGGTCCGGACTGCGCGCAGCCGTCGGCGGTCGACGATCAGCTGCCGCACGACGAGGCCGGCATCGTCTGCGGTCCCGAAGATTCGGCCGTGCTCGATCCCGCGACCGACGAACTCAAGCCGATGAAGTATCAGGTCGGCCCCGCCGCGCTGACCGGCGACCGGATCGAGGACGCATTCCCGGCGCTGGGTGACGGGCAGGGCTTTTCGGTCACGCTCGAGCTCGACACGCTCGGAGCGCGCCAGTTCGCCGAAATCTCGTCGCAGCTGGCGTGTGAACGGGACGCCGGCGGTCCGGGTCTGCTCGCGATCGTCCTCGATGGCGTAGTCGAGTCGGCGCCGACGATGGCTTCGGGGGTCGCCTGCGGCATCGGGATCCGTGACGGGATCGCCTCGATCACCGTCGGCAGCGGATCGATTGATGACCAGGAGCAGGAGGCACGAGATCTCGCACTCGTGCTCCAGACCGGTGCGTTGCCGATCACGCTCGAAGAGGCGACGTTCCAACAGGTGTCCCCGACGCTGGGCGCCGAGTCGCTTCGGTCGGGCGTGCTCGCCGGCCTCATCGGACTCGTTCTGGTCGGGATCTGGCTGATCTGGTTCTACCGGACGCTCGGCGTGGTCGCGCTCGCCGCACTCACCGTCTTCGGGGTGTGGGTCGCCGCGCTCGTGTCGATGCTCGGCGCGGTCGGTTTCGCCCTCACGCTGGCCGGTGTTGCCGGTCTCATCGTGTCGATCGGGATCACGGCGGACTCGTCGATCATCTTCTTCGAGCGCATTCGTGATGAGGTCAACCTCGGCAAGACGATGCGCACTGCGGTTCGCCGCGCCTTTGCGTCGGCGTTCCGCACCAATCTCGCCGGCAATACCGTCACGTTGGCCGCCGCGGTGATCCTCTACTTCCTCGCGGTCGGTCCCGTGCGCGGCTTCGCCTTGATGCTCGGCATGGCCACGGTGCTCGACTTGCTGATCATGTGGGGCTTCACACGTCCGGTCGTGTGGCTGCTGTCTACGTCGCGGTTGCTGACACGATGGACCGTTCGCGCCGCGGCGTCGCCGGCTCCGGGAGGTGCGGCATGAGGACACCCCAGTACGACTTCGTCGGTTCCGCGCGCAAGTGGGCGGTGCTGTCCGCGGTGCTGTTATTGGCGGGCATCGTCTCGATCGGTCTGCGCGGGCTGGACCTTTCGATCGAGTTCACCGGTGGAACCGCATACACGTTTGTCGACGTGCGCGATGACCTGACGAGTCAGCAGCTGCGGGCTGCAGCGATCGACGCCGGCGCACGTGACGTCATCGCACAGCTGCAGCTCGACGGCGAGGACGTCGTTGGCGCGATCGTCCGAATGGAGGCGCTCGAACCTGGCGGGGACACCGCCGATGCCGTCCGCGCCGCGCTGGTCGACACGGCCGACGCCGGAGATGTACTCGAGGACTTCGTCGGTCCCACTTGGGGGGCGCGCATCACCTCGCAGGCGCTGCAGGCCCTTGCCGTGTTCCTCGTCGTGATCGTGCTCTACATCTCGCTGCGGCTCGAATTCAAGATGGCGATCGCTGCCGTCGTCGCACTGCTGCATGACCTGGCCATCACCATCGGCGTCTATGCGATGGTCGGGTTCAGCGTCTCACCGGCGACCGTCATCGCGCTGCTGACGATTCTCGGGTATTCGCTCTATGACACCGTTGTCGTGTTCGACCGGGTGCGTGAAAACGCCGTGTCACTCGGCGACCCCGGTCGTCGCACCTACGCGGAGTTGGTGAATTCCTCCACCAACGAGGTGTTGATGCGGTCGATCAACACCTCCGTGACCTCGGTGCTTCCCGTGGCGGCCCTGTTGTTCATCGGTGCACGCGCCTTCGGTGCGAGCACCCTCGAAGATCTCGCACTCGCGCTGTTCGTCGGCATGATCGTCGGCGTGTACTCGTCGCTGTTCATCGCTGGCCCGGTGTTCTCGTGGCTCAAGTCGCGCGAGCCCGCCGAGCAGCGGCGCATCGCCAAGGTTGCCCGCACCGATGCGGGCGAAGACGGCGCAGCACCGGCTGCCGCGCCTGCCGGTTCGCCTGAGGCACGTGCGCCGATCACGACCGAGTACGTCCGCGGGACGGGCTCGCGCAAGAAGCGGCGCGGCAAGCGGCGCTGAACCCAAGGAGGACACCTGTGCGCGTCGAATTCGACACGTCCCACCTCGCCGACTACATCCGCGACATTCCCGACTTCCCCAAGCCGGGCGTGGTGTTCAAGGACGTCACACCACTGTTCATCGATCACGTCGCATTCTCCACGGCGATCGACGCCTTGGTCATGCATTTCGGGCGGGGAACCGTCGACAAGGTCGTGGGTATCGAAGCGCGCGGTTTCATCCTCGCCGCTCCCGTGGCCTACCACTTCGGGGCGGGATTCGTGCCTGCGCGCAAGGCGGGCAAGCTGCCGGCCGCGACACGATCGGTGTCCTACGAACTCGAATACGGCACCGAAACGCTCGAACTGCACGAGGATGCGATCTCGCCGGGTGACCGCGTGATCATCGTCGACGACGTGCTTGCGACCGGTGGAACAGCGGCGGCGACCGCATCGCTCGTCGAAGGGCTCGGCGGCAAGCTGCTCGGTCTCGGATTCCTGATCGAGCTCGGCTTCCTACACGGTGCCGACAAGATCGCGCAGTACGACCACATCGCCCTGATCCACTACTGAGCGTACGCCGGAACGCGCGGCAGGGATCGGCGGTCAACGCGGCGTATCGCGGACGGTCGAACCGACATCGAGCGGCCCGTCGAGTGACGACAGACGCTCGGTACGCTCGATGACGACGCCACACGCCAGAGGTGGGTGACTTGGCCGTCGAGTCGACGGGCACCGAGAAGGCGCCGGCACCGCGCCAGGCGCTTCCCCCGCCACGTCCGTCGGGCGTCGCACGGGTGTTGGCACGCTTCCCATTGATCACCCGCGACTCGATCCCCACCGAACTCGACGGACTCGTGCAGGCGATCCGCGACGCGTCCAAGGCCGATGTGCCCGAGGTCGTGCGCGCCTACGTGTACGCCCGTGCGATGCACGAAGGTCAGCGACGCAAGAGCGGCGACGACTACATCACCCATCCGGTTGCCGTGGCGACCGAACTCGCCGGACTCGGCCTGGGGACCGCCACGCTCTGCGCCGCCCTGTTGCACGACGTCGTCGAGGACACGCCTGCGACGCTCGACGAGATCCGGGAGGGGTTCGGCGACGAGGTCGGCCAGCTCGTCGACGGGGTGACCAAGCTCGACCGGATCCAGGTCGAGTCGAAGCAGCAGCAACAGGCCGAGACGCTGCGCAAGATGATTCTGGCGATGGCGCAGGACATCCGCGTGCTGGTGATCAAGCTCGCGGATCGTCTCCACAACATGGAGACGATCGACTTCATGCCGCGCGAGAAGCAGAAGCGCATCGCGCAGGAAACGCTCGACATCTATGCACCGTTGGCACACCGGCTCGGCATGCAGAACTTCAAGCTTCGTCTCGAGGACCTCGGGTTCCGCACGTTGCATCCGAAGCGCTACGACGAGATCGTCGCGATGGTCGACGAACGGGATCCCGAACGTGAGGCGCATCTCGAGGAGGTCGTCGCGGCGATCCACGATCAGCTGCGTGAACTGCGCATTCGTGGCGAGGTCACGGGCCGACCGAAGCACTACTACTCGATCTACGAGAAGATGGTGCTGCGCGGCAAGGAGTTCGACGAGATCCACGA
>JBBDSV010000064.1:0-29262 GCA_040904785.1 Nitriliruptoraceae bacterium | reverse complement strand
CGGCGACCCCTCGTCCCCCAGACGAGTGCGCTACCTGACTGCGCCACAGCCCGTAGTCGCGCTGACGCGCGGCCGTCGGCGACGCTACCGCTTCCACGGACGACCGGCGAACCACCTCACCGTCGGTTGGAGGCCGAGCGTCGATCGTCGATTGCGAGCGGAACACCGGCGAAGTCGTAGTGCGTGCGCAGGACGCGTTCGAGATACCGGCGGTAGCTCGATGGCAGCTCACCGTTGGCGAAAACGATGAAGCGTGGCGGGGCGATCTCGGCCTGCGTGGCGTAGCGGATCTTCAGTTGCCGGTTGCCTTGTCGTGGCGGCGCGTGAGACGCCACTGCTTCGGCGATGCGCTGATTGAGCTCACGCGTAGGAACCCGTCGACGGTAGTTCTCGATGACCTGCTGCAGGCGCCCGGCGAGTCGCTTGACGCCGCGTCCGGACGATGCCGAGACGTTGAGTCGTGGCGCCCAGGAGGCGAAGAACAGCAGGCGATCGAGTTCCTTCTCGACCGCAGCGTGGCGATCCTCATCAACGAGGTCCCACTTGTTGCACACGAGGATGATGCCGCAGCCCGCGTCACGCAGCATGGCGGCGAGCCGCTGGTCTTGCTCTCCCAAGGGTTCCGAGGCGTCGACGACAAAGAGCACAAGGTCGGCCGACTCGACCGCGGCCCGCGTCCGATCGACGGAGTAGAGCTCTGTGTCGTCCCCCCGCCGATAGTGGCGCCGCATGCCCGCCGTGTCGACGAACACCCAGGGTCGGCCATCGAGGGTCACCAGGGTGTCGACCGCATCGCGGGTCGTGTGTGCCACCTCGTCGACGAGTGAACGATCTTCGCCGGCGAGACGGTTGAACAGCGACGACTTGCCGACGTTCGGCCGTCCGACGATCGCGACGTGCGGAACGGTGAAGGCCTCTGCCGGCGCGTCGACGACGGCGAGGTGGGCCAGTGCTGCGTCAAGGACATCGCCGACGCCACGACCGTGCCGCGCAGAGACCGCATGGGGCTCGCCGAGTCCCAGCCGGTGGAGCTCATGGATCAGCGGCTCCTGGGTGGGTCCGTCGATCTTGTTCGCGACCACCAGGACGGGGACGTTGGCGCGGCGCAGGAGTCGCGCGTAGCGCTCGTCGTCTTCCAGCACGCCGACCGTGCCATCCAGCACAAACAACACGAGGTCTGCGTGCGCGATCGCGCGTTCGGCCTGTTCGACGATTCGGGCCGCCATGCCGTGCACGCCGGATTCCCATCCTCCGGTGTCGGTGATGACGAAGTCTCGGTCGCCGAACGACGCGATGTATTCGACGCGATCGCGCGTGACACCCGGGCGCTCCTCGACGATTGCCACACGCTGCCCGAGCACGCGATTGACAAACGTCGACTTGCCAACGTTGGGACGGCCGACGACGACGATTTGTGGCAGTTGTGCGCGCACGGCTACCGGGTCGACCGGTGTCGTGTCACGTGCTTGCGCACGATCGACGATGGCATCGACGACCTCGTCGATCGTCAAGGTCGACGTGTCGATCACGACCGCGTCCGCGGCCTGCTGCAAGGGAGCGACCGGGCGTGTCCCGTCTGCCGTGTCGCGCGCGGCAATCTCTGCGGCAATCACATCGATGTCGTCACGCCCCGCCTGTTGTGCTCGACGCCTTGCCCGTTCATCGACCGAAGCCGTGAGGAAGACTTTGACGTCGGCATCGGGGAGCACGACCGTGCCGATGTCGCGACCTTCGACCACGCCACCGCGACCAACGGCGGCGCGCTGCGCGGGCATCAGGGCCGTTCGCACTTGGGGGTGCGCCGAGACACGCGACACCGCGGCGGTTGCTTCGGGGCCACGGATCGCGTCTTCGACATCGTGCCCGTCGAGATAGGTCCGGCCATCGATGCGTTCGATCAGCCGTTCCTCGATCGCCTCCGCGCACGCATCTCCGTCATCGAGATCGACACCCGCGCGAAGACACGCCAATGCCCCCGCGCGATACAACGCGCCAGTGTCGACGTGCGGAACGCCGAGCGCGTCCGCCACACGTCCGGCGACCGTCGACTTGCCTGCGCCCGCCGGTCCGTCGATCGCGACGACGATGCCGTCCGGTGTCCCGGTCATTCCGGCAGGTCGGTGCGCAGCTGGCGAGCACCGTGCAGATAGACGTGACGGAGATCGCGGTGTGCTCGCGGCGTGTAGGCATGCACGAGTACACGCACGCACCGGTCGATTCCACCATCGATCGCCAATTCGCGCGCACACAACAGCGGTACGTGCGTGATGCCGGCGTCACGCGCGGCCTCGGCGGGATACGCCGATCGAATGTCGTCCGTCGCGGTGAAGACGATCGAGATCAGGTCGTCTTCACCGAGCGCATTTCGGGAGAACACCGCAGAGATGAGCTCCTGGGTCCGCTCGATGAGATGGTCGCGCTCGTCGATGTCGAGGGTCGTGGCTCCACGCAACGCCCGCACACGTTCGCTCTCGGTCATGCATCACTCCTGCTCGCGCCCGCCCCCGCGGCGGCATACAGGCGCCCGATCTCCTGTTGTGTCAAGAACCGCCACTTGCCCTGGCGCAGATCGCCGAGGTCGACGCCACCGTAGGACACCCGCGCAAGTCGCTCGACCGTGAGGTCGTGCGCACCGAGCATGCGCCGCACCTCGCGCTTGCGTCCTTCGGTCATGACGATCTCGAGCAGCGACTTGCTACGTTCTTCCTCCAGCACACGGACACGTGCCGCACGGGCGCGTCCGTCGTCGAGATCAATCCCCTCGCGAAGCCGAGACAGCGCCTTCTTGCGCACCGGCCCGGGAACGAGCGCGACATAGACGCGTTCAACCGCGAACGACGGGTGCATCAGGGCGTGCGCAAGCGCCCCATCGTTCGTCATCAAGAGCAGCCCCTCGGTGTCCTGGTCGAGCCGACCGACGGGGAACAACCGTTGGGGAAGATTCACGAGGTCCATGACCGTCGGACGTCCCTGAGGATCCTCTGCCGTGGTGATCACCCCGCGCGGCTTGTTCACCATGATGTAGACACGTTCAGGATCAACGTTGATCCGTTCGCCGTCCACGCGAACATCGTCGTGCACCGGATCGACCTTCCGGCCCAATTCGGCGGTCTCGCCGTTGACCGTGACGCGGCCCTGGGCGATCAGTTTCTCAGACGCTCGTCGCGAGGCGATCCCGGCGGCTGCCATCAGTTTCTGGAGGCGCTGGTGGCCCGCATCCGGCTCAGCCATCAGTCTCTCGTCTCCTGCTTGCAGAGTCGTCTTCCTCCGACGGCTCGTCGTCATGGTCGTCCGCGGTGTCGATCACGGCGCGCAGGCGCGACATCGCGCTGCGTGCTGCCGTTTCGAGACGGTCCGTGAGGTCCTCCATGTCGCGATCGGTGTCCTGTCGCCGCGTGGTGATCTCCGGCGCGTCCAGCGCGTCTCCCGTCGCTTCGGTCGACTCCCTGCCGCCTGCAGCAGCCAGCCGCCGCCGTATTTCCTTGAGTGCACCGAGTTCGGGTTCGTCGGGTGCGGGAGCTTCGGGCAGATAGTCGGTCAGTGGAGGCAGATCGTCGAGCGAAGACAGGCCGAGTCGCTCCAGGAAGGACGTCGTCGTGCCGTACAGCACGGCCTGTCCCGGTCCGCCGTCGCGGCCGGTCTCGGCGACGAGACCTCGAGCGACGAGACTGCGCACCGCGGTGTCAGCGTTGACGCCGCGGATGTCGCTGATCGTTTGCCGACTGATCGGCTGTTTGTAGGCGATCACCGCCAGCGTCTCGAGGGCGGCCTGGGTCAATCGGCCGGTGCGCCCCTCAAGAGCCCAACGTTCGACGATCTCGCGCGCGGCAGGTGCCGAATACATGCGCCAACCACCGGCAGCGCTGCGGATCTCGATGCCGCGGTCAGCATCGCGGTAGTCGTCAGCGAGCTGTTCAACGATGTCGCGCGCGTCGGTCTCGTCAATGTGGCACGCGTCAGCCAGTGCACGGACCGTGACCGGTTCGTCGGCAAGAAAGAGCACGGCTTCGATGCCGCGGCGGATGTCGGCCCCGATAGGGTCGCTGGCGCCCGTGGCAGGCACGGCGGCGGTCCTGTCTGCATGTCGAACGACATGCCGATCGTCTTGCGTCATCCGGCGCGCTTCTCGAGCGTCGGCGAATGCGCAGTATCGCCGCCAACCGCCGCGGGTGCCATCTCGTAGGACGAAGGTTGCTCGTAGTCGTCGGTCAACGACGCGAGATCCTCCCAACCGTCGCGACGTTCGACTTCGATCGGTCCGCGGCCGGCCGATTGTTCCAGCTCGACGTGTCCGAGCTTGAACAGCTCGAGGAGTGCGAGGAAGACGACGACACGATCGCCGCGGTCACGACCGGTGACGAGCGTTCGATAGTCGACTCGACTTCCGACGCTCGGCAGTGCGTCGAGTACCTGACGCGCTGCGTCGCGAATCGTGAGGTACGTCCGCCGAATGTGGGCGAGATCAATTTCCGGTTTCGGGCGGGGCGCGGTCGCAGCCGCGGCGAGCGCGGCGAGCCCGTCGACGTTGATCGGCAAGGCGGTTTCGGGCACGAGTCGGAGAATCCATGGCTCTGGTGCCACGTCACGCGCCAGGCTGCCGGCACAGCGATCGAACCGATGTTCCATCAGGCGGGCGACGTCTCGGAAGGCCCGGTACTCGAGCAACCGTGCGTAGAGCATGTCGCGTGCATCGCCGAGCAGGTCTTCGGCGTCGTCCTGCTCGTCCTTTGGCAGCAGTCGTGCCGCCTTGAGCTCGACGAGCGTCGCGGCCACGACGAGGAAGCGTGTCGCGGTGTCGAGATCCAGCTCCTCGAGTGCAGCGCCGAGGTGTTCCAAGAAATCGTGGGTGATCTCGGCGAGATCGATCTCGGTGATGTCGAGTCTGCGGCGGGCGATGAGCTGGAGCAGGAGGTCGAACGGGCCCTCGTACACATCGAGGTGGACGTGATAGGTCATGAGTCAGCGATCACCACTGTGGCCGGTCCCGTCGGCATGCTCCCGGATGGCGAGCCGACAGCCGCGAGCGTAGCGATGGCCGTGACAACCATGGTTGGCGTGTGCGGTCGCGCGAACCGGAATTCCGCAGACCGATCATTCCAGTGGGCCGACGGTCGCGTGAACGAGCGGCGGCGGCTCACACGGTGCTGTTCCAACGCGGACCAGATCGGAAAGTCGCGCCAGCGCGGCCTGGGCATCGGTGTCGGTGCGGGCGTGGATCCGTGCAGCGGGCTGATCATCGTCGGTTGTGTCCCCGACGCGAACCAGCAGCTCGATTCCGACGGCGGGATCGATGGTGTCGCCCTGGCGTTGTCGACCCGCACCGAGGCCGCCGGCAAGTTCTCCGAGTTCGCGACACGCGATGTCCTGCACGACTCCAGACGGTGGAAGCCAGTCGTGGACGACGTCGGCGACCGGCAGCACCGCGCCCGGATCGTCGGCGACGGAGGGGTCGCCGCCCTGGGCTGCCACGAACTGCCGAAAGCGTTCGAGGGCGTCGCCACCGTCCAAGAGATCGGTGACGCGCACCACCGCGTCGTCGGGCGGGACACCGGTGAGCTGCAGTGCGGCGCTGGCGAGGCGAATGCACAGATCTCTCAGCCTGCCCCGGCGGCGCCCCTGCAACACGTCGATGGCGACACGGACCTCGAGCGCGTTGCCGATGCTGTCACCTAGCGGCTGGGACATGTCGGTGACCAGCGCTCCGGTTTTGCGGCCACGTGCACTCCCGATGTCAACGCACAACTGGGCGAGCTGGCGGGCGGCATCCGGGTCGGGCATGAACGCACCGTCGCCGCACTTGACGTCGAGCAGGATGTGGTCGGC
Organism: Nitriliruptoraceae bacterium; assembly: GCA_040904785.1. Classification (GTDB taxonomy): domain Bacteria; phylum Actinomycetota; class Nitriliruptoria; order Nitriliruptorales; family Nitriliruptoraceae; genus JBBDSV01. Next base: position 23,439 of record JBBDSV010000064.1, on the reverse strand, counting down.
TCCCCCGGCCAGCTTCTTGCTCATCACACTCGACGCGATGAGGGCGTCGTTGCCGACCGTGGCCGTCACGTCGCGCAGCGCGTACAGGCGCTTGTCCGCGGGGACGAGGTCGAGCGTCGCCGCCGCGACGGCGATCCCGATGTCCTCAACCTGGCGACGAAGTTCTTCGGCGGTGAGATCGACGCGGAACCCCGGGATCGCCTCGAGCTTGTCGAGGGTCCCGCCCGTATGCCCCAGGCCTCGACCGGACAGCTTGGCCACCTGACAGCCGGCTGCGGCCAGCAGTGGCGCGACGACCAGCGTCGTGGTGTCACCGACCCCGCCGGTGGAATGCTTGTCGATCGTGGGTCCACGGAGTGCGGACAGGTCCACGACATCGCCCGAGGCGACGAGTACGTCGGTCAGGGCGATCGCCTCGTCGGCAGTGAATCCTCGGATGACGCCGGCCATCAAGAACGCGGCGATTTGTGCGTCGTCGACGTCGCCGCTGAGGTAGGCGCCGATGAGCTGCTGCAACTCGTCGGCGGTGAGTGTGCCGCCGTCCCGCTTGCGCGCGATCAGGGCTGCCGCAGCGATCGTCATGCGAGCCTCCTCGACGCCGCGAACGCTAGTCGACGTCTTCGATCAACGGCGGCTCGCACGGGGGTGGGCGCGGCGATACGCGTCGACGAGCGTGCGACGGCTCACCAGGGTGTAGATCTGCGTCGTCGTCACACTGGCGTGCCCCAACAGTTCTTGGACGGCGCGGACATCGGCACCGCCGTCGAGGAGGTGTGTCGCGAAGCTATGCCGCAACGTGTGCGGCGAGACGCGCCCGGTCAAGCCAGCCCGGTCCGCATAGTCCCGCACAAGCTTCCACGCGCCTTGGCGTGTCAGACGCCCACCTCGTTGGTTTACGAAGATCGCGGCCGAACGCGGGGCAAACGATGGTCGCACGACGAGCCACCGCTCGAGCGCTGCCGCCGCGATGTCGCCGTAGGGAACGATCCGTTCCTTCTGCCCCTTGCCGACGACTCGAATCAGATGCTCGGCATCATCGAGGTCATCGATGTCGGCGTCGACGAGTTCGCTGATGCGCAGTCCGGCGCCGTAGAGCAGCTCGAGCATGGCCAAATCGCGTGCGCCGGCCGGCGTGTGCGTTCGCGGCTGCGCCAGCAGCCGCTCGACCTCTTCGCTACTGAGTGCCTTGGGCAGTGGTCGCGGCATTGACCCGCCACGCAACCGCATCCCTGGGTCCGGGCCGCCGTGTTCGCGTGCCAGGTAGCGGTGAAACATCCGTGTCGCGGCACGCATGCGTGCGACCGACGATGGTGCGTACAACCTCCCCGAGGGTGTCGGCGTGCGTCGCATGAAGGCAACGAACGCTTCGAGGTTCTCGGTCGACAGCACAGACGGGTCGTCGTGGCCGGCTTCGGCAAGGTAGGTGGCGTAGTGCTGTAGGTCGCGCCGGTAGGCATCGACGGTGTTGGCAGCGAGGCCGCGCTCGACACGCAGGTGGTCAAGAAAGGCCTGGATGAGCCGTTCCGTACACGCCGCGGGTTCGACCACAGGTGCGCCTTCCGCAAGCATCTCGGTCAGCCTACGGTGCGCCGATACGCTCGCGGCGCGACGGGCGAGAGCGGGTCATGATCGAACGCGAGTGGGTCAGCGTCCGCGACCCTGAGGACGCACATCTTCGCTACACCTTCGATGTGTCATTCCTTCTATCGTCGTACACCTGCATCTACGGCTCCGGATGTCTCGGCGTGCACCCCGCAGAGCAGGACCCGGCGATCGGCTGCTGCGTCCATGGCGCCTACCTGAACGACGATGACGACGCGGACGAGCTCGCCACGCTGGTTCGAACGCAGCTCGACCCGACGTCAATGCAGTTCCACGACGACGCGGTCGACGGGGGCATGTTCACGACCGACGACGAGGGCGAGGTCCACACGCGGATCATGCGGGGTGGTTGCATCTTCGCCAATCGGAGCGACTTCGAGGGCCCGCCGGGATGCGTCTTCCATCATCTGGCCATCGACCGGGGCGAACACCACATGACCTACAAACCGACGGTCTGCTGGCAGGTGCCGCTCCACCGCACGATCGAAGAGCAGGTCGGCAATGACGGTAAGCCCCTCGAGGTTCACACCATCGCGGCGTACGAACGCGGCCACTGGGGAGAAGGTGGCAGCGATTTTGACTGGTGGTGTCTCGATGACGATACGGCGTTCGTCAGCAATACTGCCGTCTATCGCACGATGGAGACGGAACTGCGCGCAATGGTCGGTGATGCCGTCTACGACGAACTCGCGCACTACCTCGATCGACGTTCTCCCGCCTCGTCGGTGACCTTTCTCCCCTTGGCCTGAAGCGCGCGAGTGGGGATGCCATCTTCGCGCAACGCAAGTGTCGACGCGCGCTGAATCACCGTGGCGCCGAGGCGTGAGCGCAGCTCGTCGGTCACCTCGTCGATGCGCGCACGAGCTGGTCTGCGAACGTCGGCTGCGGTGTCATCGAATCCCAGTTGTTGTGGCCCCACCGGCGCGAGATTCTGCACGCCGATGCCGACGAGCCGCACGGGTGTCACACCATCCCAGGCACGAGGAAGTAACGCGTCGAAGGCCGTGGCGATGGCTGCGGTATCGACGAAGGGCGTTACTTCGGTCATTGCGCGGGTGCAGGTGGTGAAGTCGGCGGTACGCAGTTTGAGTTGCACGGTGCGCGCGGCGAGGCCGGCCGCGCGAAGCCGGCGTCCGACGTCGTCGGCGAGCGCATGCCCACGGGCGCGAATGACGGCTGCATCGGCGATGTCGGTGCTGAACGTCGACTCGTTCGAGATCGAGCGTGCGGGCGTCGAGGGTTCGACGGTGCCGGCGTCGCGCCCGTGCGCGAGCTCATGGAGACGGTGCGCGGCCGCACCGCCCAGGATCCGCGCGAGAACCATGACATCGGTGTCGGCCAGTGCGCCGATCGTCGTGATGCCGGCGGTGTCGAGGCGATCAGCAGTCCGTGGACCCACGCCAGCGACCGCTCGAACAGGCAGAGGGCGCAGCCGTGCAGCGACCTCTTCGTCGGGCCAATGGAGGACACCGTCGGGCTTTGCCCGCGCCGAGAGCAGCTTGGCGACCGATTTCGTGGCGGCAACGCCCACGGAGCACGGTAGGTCCACAGCGGAACGAACACGCTGCCGGATCAGGTGCGCGATCGTCACCGGATCGCCGAACTCCCGTTGCGCGCCAGCGACATCGACGTAGGCCTCGTCGAGTGAGACGGGCTCGACGCGGGCCGAGATCTCGCACAAGATGCGCATCACGGTCTGTGATACGTCCCGGTAGACGCTCCCCCGCGGCGGGACCACGATCAGTGCAGGACATCGTGCCCGTGCGGTGGCCATCGGCATCGCACTGTGCACCCCGAATGACCGCGCCTCGTACGACGCGGCCGCAACAACTCCCCGACCCGCCACGCCACCGACCGCGACCGGAACACCGCGCAACCGGGGATGATCACGCTGCTCGATCGACGCGAAGAACGCGTCCATGTCCACGTGCAAGATCGTGTCGCGCACGCTGCCACCTGACCGAACAGACGTTCGAAAGTCTAGCGGGTGCGCTGCGCGGAAGCTGCTAGCCCGGCGTTCCACGCTGCCCCAGCGGGAATTCCTGCAGCGCCCGCGCCGCGGGGACCTCGGCGTTCGGGAACGCGAGGATCGTCAGGGAACGGGTCGCTCGCGTGACGGCGACGTAGAGGTTGTGCATCCCCATCTCGCCATCGCGTGCGATGATGTCAGGTTCCGTCACGATCACGTCATCGAATTCCAAGCCCTTGACGCTGCGTGGGTCGAAGACGCGGGTTCTGCGCCTCGCAGCGTCGGTCGCCGACGCGAGGGCCGCTTGGCGCTTGCCGACACGCTCGATCGGGGCGATGACCCCGATCGTGCCTTCATGCGTTGCTGCGAGTTCGCTGACCGCTGCAGCCAACGCGGCGTCCATGTCAGAAACGCGGTCCAGCGTGGGACGGCGGCCGGACCTGCGGACCGACGACGGCAGATCGCCGGTCGGTGCCCCGGCGTCCTCAAGCACTGCACGCGCGACGTCGGCGATCTCTTCGGGCGTGCGATAGTTGACCGTCAGTTCGTGGACCTGGCGGTGCGACCGTCCAACGAGCGCGGCAACCTCGTCCCATGTCGCCGGCGGTCCGGATCGGCTTCGTTGCGCCAAGTCACCCACGATCGTCCACGACGCGAACGCGCCACGACGGGCGATCGACCGCCACTGCATTGCGGTGACGTCTTGTGCTTCGTCAACGACGACGTGGGCGAAGTCTCGGTAACTCGGCGCCGTGATGTCCACTCGAGGTCGCTCGGTGGTCAATGTGTCGGAGATGAGGCGGATCCCCTCCTCTTGCTCACGCGTCGCGGTGGCTTGGGGTGCTGTACCCAGCAGCGCGTCGATTTCGTCCAGCAGCGCTGCGTCATCGGTCGTGAACGAGGCCGCGGAGGCCCAATGGCGCGCGAGTACCTTGCCTGCGTCCAGATCCATCGACGTACCGACGATTCGCTCGACCATTGCAGCGTTAGACATGAACGACCGCAGCACGTCCGTAGGCGTTCGGTCCGGCCAGTAGGAACGCAGCAGCATGCGCATCGACGGCGCCGCATCGAAGAGCGCGAACCATCCGGACTCCTGGGGGTCGTCGGGCACCTGGCGGTGCTGGTCGGCGGCAGCCCGACGCCACGTCTTCCACAAGGCGCGCCGTAGCGCGGTGATCGCAGGTTCGCCGAGTTCGCGATAGGTGCGGCCGGGCTCGTCGGCGTTGATGCGAGCCAGATAGCGACCGCGCAGTGCGCGGACCTGAGCGGCAGAGACTCGGGCGGCCACGCCGTCGATGCTGATGCGCGCGTCTTCGGCGATCGGGGGCATCGTGTCCGCCAGCGCGCGTCGGCAGACGTCGACCATGCGCGCATCGCCCTTGAGCGCGCCGACGTCAGCGGGATCCCACCCAGTGGCCTGCACACCTGGTGGGGTCAAAGCAGCAAGGGATCGTTGGACCGCGCGATCCTCGCCAAGCGAGGGCAGGACACGGGCGGTGTACTCCGTGAACGCGGGTGACGGACCGACGATCAGGACTCCGCGCCCTTCAAATCGTTCCCGGTCCTCGTAGAGGAGATAGGCCACGCGATGGAGGGCGACGACGGTCTTGCCGGTTCCCGGGCCGCCGGTGACGATCAGGATCCCTCGCGCCGGCGCGCGGACGATCGCATCCTGGTCAGCTTGGATCGTCGCCACGATGTCCTGCATCGTCTCGCGACGATCGCGCGTCAACGCCGCGAGGAGTGCGCCCTGGCCAGTCACGGCATGCAGTCCGCGCGCCAGTGCGGCGTCGGCATCGAGGATCTCATCGTCGAGGTCGGAGACGACGCGACCACGAGTCGTCAACGTCCGTCTCCGGGCGACGCCGAGCGGTTCGGCCATTGTCGCGCGGTAGAACGCCGCTGCAGCGGGCGCACGCCAGTCAACGAGCAGCACATCGCCAGCCTCGTCGACCACTGACGTCTTACCGATGTGCAGCGTGTCGCCATCGTTCAGATCGAGCCGCCCGAACGCGAGGGATTCAACGTCGCCGAAGGTGAATCGTGCTGCACGGACGGCGTGGTGATGCGCCGAGACGTCCCGCTCGAAACGCGCCTGGAACGTTGAACCGGACCGGTCGGCCTCCATCTGGGCGCGTCGGTGTTCAGCACGGGTCCGCAAGACATCGACCCGGTTGAGGATCGCATCGAGGTGGCGCTGCTCCTCAGCCAGTGCGGCATCCTTCGCGCCGGGCGGCGCCTCGAACGCGGACTGTGGAGGGGTCGACGTCGTCACAGCGAACGAAGCACGGCCGCAGTTTCGAGCGCTGCAAGCGTTGCCTCCGCGCCCTTGTTCCCGTGTTCGCCGCCCGCGCGGGCCTCCGCCTGGGCCCACGTATCGGTCGCGATGACCCCGAACCCGACGGGAATGCCGTTCGTGCGCGCGACTTCGGCACAGCCATTTGCGCAGGTCTGCGCGACGAGTTCGAAATGGGGGGTTTCTCCGCGTACAACGCAGCCGATCGCAACCAGCGCATCGAAGGACGCCGACCGTGCGAGCCGCTCGAGGACGACAGGGATCTCGAACGCGCCCGGAACCCAAAACTCACGGACCGCGGCGTCGGTGATTCCGTGCCGCCGCAAGGCTTCGTGGGCACCTGCGAGGAGATGTTCGGTGATCGCGCCATTGAATCGTGCGGCGACGATGCCGACCCGCAGTTTCGCGGCGTCGAGACCAGTCGGTGGGCTCGGCGTGCGAGTGCTCATGTGCGCTGCTCGGCGTCATCATCCGGTGGCGGTGCCATCGCGAACCCGCGGTCCGGTTGCAGCACCGCATCGGGAGCGTGATCCCGCTGCTTGGCGATGTCTCCGACGCCCGTCGAAACGGCGACGTCGCGCCCGGCGAACTCGTGCCCCATTCGCTCGGCTTTTGTCCGCAGATAGGTCTCGTTCGCGTCGTTGGCAACCACTTCGATCCCGACGCGTTCGACGATCGACAGGCCGAAACCGCCGAGTGCCGCACGCTTGGCGGGATTGTTCGTCAGCAGCCGCAACGTTGACAGACCGAGATCGACGAGAATCATCGCCCCGGTCCCGTAGTCGCGGGCGTCGGCAGGAAGGCCGAGCGCGAGGTTGGCCTCGACCGTGTCGGCCCCGGCATCTTGGAGTTCGTAAGCCTGCAACTTGTGCAGCAATCCGATGCCGCGTCCTTCGTGTCCGCGGAGATAGACGATGACCCCCTCCCCCTCGTCAGCGATCCTCGCCATCGCCAGATCGAGCTGCGGTCCGCAGTCACAGCGCAGCGAACGGAAGACGTCGCCGGTGAGACATTCGGAATGCATGCGAACCAGCACGTCCGGCTTGCCTTCGGGCTCGCCATGGAGCAACGCCACGGACTCCGTCCCATCGACGACCGATCGATAGCCCACCACCGTCCACATGCCGTACGGCGTGGGCAGGGCGGCGCGACCGACGCGTTCGACGAGCGACTCCCGTTCACGGCGGTAGGCGACCAGGGCTTCGATCGTGACGATGGCCAGGTCGTGTTCCTTGGCGAAGCGCTCGAGGTCGTCGACCCGTGCCATCGTGCCGTCGTCGTTCACGATCTCGGCGATCACGCCCGCGGGTCGGCGCCCAGCCAGCCGAGCGAGATCCACGGCAGCCTCCGTGTGCCCGGGGCGCCGCAGAACACCGCCCGGGTGGTACCGCAGGGGGAAGACGTGCCCGGGGCGGGTGACGTCCTGCGGCGTCGACGACGGATCAGCGAGCACGTTGCATGTTCGTGCGCGATCGGCAGCCGAGATGCCGGTCGTCGTGCCGCTCGTCGCGTCAACGGTGATCGTGTAAGCAGTCCCCTTCGGGTCCTCGTTGTTCGCCACCATCATCGGGAGCTGCATGCGATCGAGGTCTTCACCGAGCATTGGGACGCACAGCACCCCGCTTGTGTGGTTGATCATGAACGCGAGACTGTCCGGTGTCGCCGCATCCGCGGCAACGACCAGATCCCCTTCATTCTCGCGATCCTCATCGTCGACGACGATGAGCATGCCGCCCGATCGCACGATGGCGATGGCCTCTTCGACCGAGGTGAACCGGGTCACAGCCGTTGCTCCGCGTGCGAATCGTCGGTCAACCTACGGTACGGCGAATCGACACCGCCAGCCAACAGCCGTGCGACGTGCTTGGCAATCACATCGACCTCGACATTGACGTTGTCCCCCGTTGTACGTAGCCCGAGCGTGGTCGCAGCTGCCGTGTGGGGGATGATGCCGACCCGTACGTGGTCGGCATCCGTGTCGACGATCGTCAGGCTGACGCCGTCAATGGCGATCGAACCCTTCGGCACGAAGAGATGGCCAAGCTCAACAGGCACGCTGATATCGAGAAAACGCGTGCCCGGACGTTCCTCAAAACCGCGGATCGTGCCGATCCCGTCGACGTGGCCCTGGACGAGATGTCCGCCGAGCCGCCCGTCCGCTCGTAGCGCCCGTTCCAGATTGACGTCCTCGCCCGCACTGCGTGCGCCAAGCGTCGACGCACGCAGGGTTTCCGCCATCAGGTCCGCCGCGAAGTAGTCGTCACCGGCCAAGGTCACTGTGAGGCAACAGCCATCGACAGCAATCGAATCTCCGACTGAGACGTCGGAGATGACCTCGTGTGCCGTGATTTCGATCCGCGCGGCATCGCCGAGGCGTGACAACGCTCGGATTCGGCCGATCTCCTCGATGATGCCGGTGAACATCGTTCCTCCTCAGGCGGGCACTCCGCTGGGACGCACATGGTGGAGGATGCCATCCACACCGGCGCCACCAAGACGTTCGATCTGCGTGCATGCCGGCGCGACAATTGCCGGCCGTGCGGCATCACCGCCGTCACCGGCGATGTGCAGGACGAGTCGATCGACGACATCGGCATCGACCATGGCCTGTGCCAGCCTACGACCCGGTTCGGCAAACACCGTCGTCACCCCGAGCTCTGCAAGCGTCCGCACGGCTTCACCGATGTCGACTCGGCCGTCTCGACCGGGCGCAACGCGCGCGATCTCGAGGCCACGGTCGCGCAGTAGGCCGGCGGCAGGGTGTGACGCGGAAACGGTGGTCAGGATGATCGTGCCGTCGCGCACCACGGTGGCGTCTTGTGGTACGCGCAGCTGCGAATCGAAAACCACGGCCCGCGGTTGGTGTGCGCCCTGCGCCACGCCGTCTCGAGCCGTCAATTGGGGGTCATCGGTGGCGACGGTGCCGACGCCGACCGCGACTGCATCGACCGAGGCCCGCCATCGATGCACCGCACTTCGTGCCGCGGCGCCCGTGATCCATCGTGAAGGACCGGAACGAACCAACTCCCCCGCGGTTGTCTGCGCGAGTTTCAGCGTCATGTGCGGGCGCCCACGGGCGACGGCGGTCAGGAATCCTTCGAGTTGGTGACGCACCGTGGCGGCGAACAACCCGTCAGCAGGAGCGAACTCGACGCAGAGACCGCGTGCGGACAGCGCCGCATTCGCGTCACCGGAGACCGGGTTCGGGTCGCGCAGACCAATGACGACACGCTGGATGCCGGCTGCCGCGAGTGAATCGGTGCAAGCGCCGGTTCGGCCGACATGTGTGCACGGCGCGAGCGTGACGTACGCGGTCGCGCCCTGGGCACGATCGGCCGCGTCCGCCAATGCGACGACTTCGGCGTGCGCATCGCCCGCTGGGCGTGTCGCTCCGACACCAACGACCTGTGGGCCGTGCGCGATAACGCAACCGACGGCCGGATTCGGTGCGGTGCGTGCGCGCGCAGTCTCCGCCTGGGCGATTGCTCGCGCAAGGTGTTGGCGATCGACGTCATCCACGCGACCGCTCTCCTCGACGTGGAAGACCGTGGCACGGCGCCGGCACGTGGCGCGGCTTTGAGCCTAACCGCGTGCCGGCGACCGTCTGCCTTCAGACCGCGTCAAGTGCCTGCTCGAGGTCGGCGAGGATGTCCTCCTCGTGCTCGATCCCGACACACAGACGGACGAGGTCGGGGGTCACCCCTGCCGTTGCCTGTTCCACTTCGTCGAGTTGGCGGTGCGTTGTTGACGCCGGGTGTGCGGCGATCGATTTCGTATCGCCGATGTTCACGAGGCGAGTGAACAGGTCGAGCGCGTCGTAGAACCGCACGGCCGCGTCGAAGCCGCCGGTGATACCGAACGACAACAGGCCCGAGGGCTTGCCGTCGGTGTACTTCTTCGCCAGCTCGTAGTACTTCGAGCTCGGCAGCCCGGCGTACTCGACCCAATCGACCTTCGGATGATCCTTGAAGTAGTTCGCGACGACCGTGGCGTTTTGCACGTGTCGTTCCATCCGCAGCGGCAGCGTCTGGATGCCTTGGATGATCTGCCAGGCGTTGAACGGGCTAATCGCTGATCCGGTGTTGCGCAATGGCACGGTGCGCGCCCGCCCGATGAACGCTGCTTCACCGAGCGCCTCGGTGTACACCAGGCCGTGGTACGCCGGTTCCGGCTGGTTGAGCACCGGGAAACGTTCAGCGTGGTCGGCCCACGGGAAGCGGCCGCTGTCGACGATCATTCCGCCGAGCGAATTGCCGTGTCCGCCGATGTACTTGGTCATCGAGTGCACGACGATGTCGGCGCCGAACTGGATCGGCTGCATGAGTGCAGGGGTCGGAACCGTGCTGTCGACGATGACGGGGACGCCGTGGCTGTGGGCCATGGCAGCGATCGCCTCGAGGTCCGGGATGTTGCCTGCGGGATTGCCAATCGTTTCGAGGAAGACCGCGCTGGTCTTGTCGTCGATGTGCGCCTCAAGATCTTCGGCCCGGTCAGATGCCGCGAACCGCACGTCGATGCCCTGAGCAGGCAACATGTGCGCGAAGAGCGTGTAGGTCCCGCCGTACAACTGGGGAACGGTCACGATGTTGTTGCCGGCCTGCGCGATCGTCAGGATCGCGTAGTTGATCGCAGCGCTTCCGGCACTGGTCGCGAGACCGGCGATACCACCTTCGAGTGCCGCGACACGCTTCTCGAGCACGTCCTGCGTGGGGTTCATGATGCGCGTGTAGATATTGCCTTCTACCGCGAGGTTGAACAGGTCCGCCCCGTGCTGGGCGTCGTCGAACTCATAGGCAACCGTCTGGTAGAGCGGGACGGCGACCGCCCTGGTGGTCGGGTCGACCTCGTATCCGGCATGGATGGCGAGTGTTTCGCGATGCACAGCAACTCCTTCGTTGGAACGGTCAGTGGTGCAGTCGGGGGCAGGGCAGAATCGAAACCGGTGGGACGTTTCCGCTCACGCAGCGTCGCCGAGTCCGAGCGGATCGTCCGGATTGACAGCGGCCATGAACGGCACCCCGCGACCGACGTCGGTCAAGCGGTAGATCAACCCCAGCCAATTGTTGAAGATCGCTTTGGCGGTGTCGGTCCACGTGTTGTCGAGCAGTGGAACGATTTCGCGCTCGGGAAACGGTCCAGGCTCGCGACCGGCCGTGCGCTGGTCGAGCGCAGCTTCGAAGTACTCACGCAGTGTCCGTGCGGCCGCGGGTACGAAGTAGTTCGCCGGACTGGGCGGCACGACATCCAGTTCACCCCGCAGGAACCGGTTCACTTCCCGCTTGTATTCCTTGAGCAGGCTCGTCGTGTCGTATTCCGGGTGTCCCTGCAGGTAGACCATGCGGATGCCGTCAGCGCTGGTGCCGAGATGGAAGTCGCCGTCGACACTCTCGATCAGCACCCGGATGCCCGCTTGCCGCAGTTGTTCGGAACCAACGTCGTTCCAGCGTGAATGTGGGACATCGAATCGGGTGTTCGTGTCGCGCAGCAACGGATGACGCGTGTTGACGATCTCGTGGGGAAACACCCCCCATCGCTTGCTCAACAGTGGTCGGCGACGAACGCCGTGCAGCAGCTGCACCAGCGCGTGTGTCGCCAGGCAGGAGCACAGGATCGAAGTCACATGATCGCGCGCCCAGTCGATGACGTGCGACAGCGGGTCCCAGAACGCCTCGAGATCGAGGCTGGGATTGGTGACGTTCGCTCCGGAAATGATGAGCGCGTCGAGACCGTCACGTTGCAGGGTGCTGAACGACTCGTAGTGCTCGTCGATGTACGCCTGCGTCTCGGGTGCTCGCGCAAGCCCAGGAACCGTGAACGGATGGACGTAGATCTGCACAATCTGATTCGCGCTGCCGATGAGCCGGAGGTATTGCTGTTCAGTGACGCGCAGTGCTGCGTCCGGCATCATGTTGAGCAGGCCGATGTGCAGCTCGCGAATGTCTTGGTGAATCGCCTCGTCGAGCGCGAGGATGGGTTCGCCAGCGCGACGCAGATCCTCGAACGTCGGTAGCGACGAATGCGCGACGATTGGCATGTGCGTACGGCTCCTTGCGTTCGTCGCGTCCGACAGGGCCGGATGTGCGCATTGGTGCGGTTCATGGGTGCCGTTGGCGTGACCAGGCCAGCACCGGCGCAACGCTAGCGATCACGTACGACACGCCCGATGCGGGCAAGGAGAATAGGGTAAACCTCGTGAATCACGCGCTATCGCGGCGATCGACCATCCACTGTGATTGCGGGTGCGCCTGCGACTTGACGTAGCGCTTGACCTCGGTCGCGACTTCGACGATCTCGCCAGGATGCGCAAAGGACCGCACGTCCGTCGTCGCGATTCCGATCGAAATCGTCAGAAATCCGAACGTTCGCCTCATCCCTTGCCGGTCGACGACGGACAGACCCCCGGCCGCCCTTTCCTGGGGATCGTAGAAGTCCGGCGCGGCAGCGTCGAAGTCGTCGGAGACGCGCTGTGCGACCGCCGTCGCGTCATCGATATCGGCGAGAACGACGAAGTCGTCACCGCCAACATGGCCGACGAACGCCCGGTCCGGGGCAACCGCGTGCACCGCGTCGACGAGCATCCGTGCGGTGGTGCGGATGACCTCGTCGCCCCGGAGAAAGCCGTATTGATCGTTGTACGCCTTGAAGTCGTCGATGTCGACGTACAGCAGCGCGAACGGCTGCGAAGAATCGAGCCGACGGCGGAGCTCCTCACCGATGTGTTCGTTGCCGGGAAGGCCGGTGAGGGGATTCCTCGCGCGCTGACGGGCGGCACGTCGGATGGCGCTGTCCACGCGCGCAGAGAGCTCGTCCGGGTCGAACGGCTTGGTGACGTAGTCGTCGGCGCCGGCGCGAAGCCCGGCTACGGCATCCTCGGCCTGCGAACGCGCGGTCAGCAGAAGGACGGGAATGTGTTGCAGGCGGCCGTCCACGCGAATGCGATCGAGTGTCGCCAGGCCATCGAGTCGCGGCATCATCACGTCGAGGACGATGGCGTCGGGCACATGATCGTGGGCTCGGTCGATGGCGTCGAGCCCGTCAACGGCGCTGTCGACCTCGAAGTCGGCGTGCTCGAGCGTCAGGCGCAGCAGGTCGCGAATGTCCGCGTCGTCGTCGACGACGAGCACACGTGCAGCCATCAGCCCGCCGCCTTCGCTGCCGTAATGCGCTCCTGCAGGGACGCGATCGCCGACTCGCGATCCGGCGCCGCGAAAACGGAGGAACCCGCGACGAAGACGTCCGCGCCGGCCCGTGCGGCGCTGGCAACGGTGTCAGGCGCGATTCCGCCGTCGACCTGGACAAGGAAGTCGGCATCGTGTGTCTGTCTCCACGCGACGGCCTCGGCGACCTTCGGCAGTGTCTGTGGCAGCAGTGCCTGGCCGCCGAATCCCGGTTCAACCGTCATCACCAGCAAGAGATCGACGTGTGGCAGCAGTTCGATGACGTCGGACAACGGGTGTGCCGGTTTGATCGCGACGCCCACGGCGCCTCCCCGTTCGTGAAGTTCGTCAATGAGCGACAGCGGGTCGTCGTCGACTTCGGGGTGAAATGTGACGGATTCAGCACCGAGATCGAGGAACTGCGGTGCGTATGTCCGAGGGTCGGTGATCATCAGATGGCAGTCGAGGAACTGGTCCGTCGCCGCACGAAGCGAGGCAACGACCGGCGGGCCAATGGTGATGTTGGGGACGTAGTGGCCGTCCATCACATCGACATGCACGCGATCGACATCGCCGACAGATGCCATTTCGTCGGCCAATCGGGCGAAGTCTGCCGACAGGATCGACGGAGCAATGCGGGGACGACTCACCTTGACCTCGCTTCGGTCCGGCGCAGCCTAGTGCGGTCCGCGTTCGGACCGGTCAGTGTCGGGTTCGAATGTCTCTCCGGCCTCAATGCGCTGCCCCCGCACGAATTCTGCTCCCGAGGTCGCGCGTCGGCCTGCGAGCTGGAGGTCCTCGACGATGATCGCCGTTTGATTCCCGCAGGCGACCAACAGATCGGAGGCTGCACGAATCGTTCCCGGCGCATCGTGCAATCCCGCTGACGGACGCGCCCGCCAGATCTTTATCCGCTGATCACGGAAACGCGCATAAGCGCCTGGACGTGGGTTGGCGCTGCGAACCAGGTTGGCCACCTCATCCGCTGGACGGGAGAAGTCGAGCGCGACGTCGGCGGGGCCGATCTTGGGCGCGTATGTCGCCAGTGCGTCGTCCTGCGGGACAGGCGTGCAGCCATCCGCGAGCGCACGGAGCGCGTCAGGGAGGATGCGGCAGCCGAGTGCGGAGAGGCGGGAAAAGAGCTCCCCCGCGGTCTCCCGCTCGCCGATTTGCGTGGCGTGCCGACTCACGATCGGGCCGGTGTCCATGCCCTCGTTGAGCAGAAACGTCGTGACGCCGGTCGTGCTGTCGCCATGACGAATCGCATGTTGCACCGGCGCGGCACCGCGCCAACGCGGCAACAGGGAGAAGTGGAGGTTGACCGAACCGAGCCGCGGCACACCGAAGACCGTCTCTGGCAAGATCGCCCCGTAGGCAACGACGACACCGAGGTCTGCACGATCCTCAGTGAGGACGTCGACGATCTCCAGGGGACGGTCGGGCTGGTGCACCGGAATGCCGTTGCGCTGCGCCGTGAGTTTCACTGCAGGTGGCTGTGGTGCGGCCGATCGACCCCGTGGCCGATCGGGATTGGTCACTGCGGACACGACCGTGAAGTCCGGCTGCGCGCAAAGGGCATCGAGCGCCTCCGCCGCGACTTGCGGCGTGCCGAAGAACACCAGGCGCAGGGTCATGGACTGCGTCGCCCCAACAGCAGCCCGCCAGGGCCACCCGAACGCTCCCCGTCGAGTCCCTGATCGAGTCGGTACGCCCGCATTGCGTCCTGTGCGGCGCGTCGATCATGCGCTGCGAGATGATCGATGAACAGCACGCCGTCGAGATGGTCCATCTCGTGGAGCCAGACCCGCGCCGCGAACCCGTCGACAACAGCTCGGTGCGCATCTCCCGACAGGTCCTGATAGTCAACTTCGACACGGAGGGGACGCGCGACCGGGTAGAACAATCCGGGAAATGACAGACAGCCCTCGTCATCCTCCTCGAGTGTTTCCGAGGAATCGACGAGCACCGGATTCGCGACCGCGCCTCCGTGGCGTTGATCGTCCTCGTCGGTGAACTCCCAGGTGAAGAGTCGCTTGAGAACACCGACCTGATTCGCGGCCAGGCCTACGCCTTCCCGTGCGCGCATGGTCTCGTGCATGTCGCTCGCGAGACGCGCGAGTGCCCCATCGAAATCGTCGATGCGGCGCGCCTTCTGGCGCAACACCGGATCACCGAAGATCCGGATTTCCAACTCGGCCACGATGCCTCCCGCAACTCCGTCACGACGCACGATCCCGACAGGGTACGACAGGGTGCACAGCCCGTGCAGATCACCATGCATCGACCGGGTCAACGTCGACACGGACGTCGACGCCCGCAGAACTCCACGCGATCCGCAGTGCGTGCAGCGCTTCGAGCGAGGCGCGCCGGTCGTGCGACTTGATCAAGAACTCCTGCCGCCCCTCGTCCTGGATCGGCCCCAGCAATTCGTCGGCATCTGGTAACGCCGCGCGCATGTCGTCGGTCACCGTGTCGTCGTCTCCCCCGTACACGAGGCGGATCGCATACCGGGCCGGCGGAAATCCGAGGGCGGAACGTGCGGGTGCCTCGTGCGTCCAGAACCACGCCGGATCCCACCGTTGCAGCGCCACGACCGCCGGGTGCTCGGGCTCGCGTGTCTGCACGATGACGTCGCCGCGGACCCCCGATGCCGGATGCATGGTCCACGCGGCGATCGCCATTGCCAGGCGCAAGGTGTCCTCCGCCGCGTCGAGTGTCGGCCGCCGCAGCGATGCGTCGACGTCACCGAGGATGATCGCACCGATCGGTCCCGGCGGTGTGTCGAGCACGGTGCCGCGGGTGACGACAAGCGTCGCCGGTGGCGGGGGGATCTGCGGGTCGTAGCCTTCGAGGGCGACCGTCGGAACGTGCAGGCTGCGGCGAATCTCGGTGGCGAGCCACGACGTCCCGGCTGCCACGGGGACGAATGCGGTGCCATGACATGATGCGCAGCGAACATTCGGCGCATGCCATCCGCATCCGGCGCAGCGAAAGATCGATCCGTGCCGCGCCAGAGTGCTCGCGCACCGCGGGCATGACGTCCGGGTCGCACACCTGCGACAGACGAGAAAACGGCCTTCGCCCCGCCGCGTAGCCAGCACGATGCCATAGGTGCCTTCGTCGTGCGCATTGCGCAACGCGGCGAGCGACTCGCGAGCCAGTCGTGTGCGTGGTTGTCGCTGCCAGTCGACAATGCGAATCTGCGGCCGCCGCGCACGTTCAGCATCTCTGGTCGGAATGATCGGATGCAGACGCTGGTCGCGAAGCAGTCGCCAGGCGAGCGCCGATGGCACGGTTCCCGTCAGCAGGCCGACCCCTCCAGCGCGGCGTGCGCGCTCGAGCATGACTTCCCTTGCGTGGTGCCGCGGACTTCTTCGTTCCTTCAGCGCCGGGTTGGCCTCGTCAACAACCACCGCGAGACCGAGATGCTCGACGGGAAGGAACGCGGCACCTCGTTCGCCGACGACAACACGGGCGCGCCCGCACCGGGCTTCGAGCCAGCGTCGATACTGGATGCGGGGACTGCGATCTCCACGCAGATCGATCGCCGTGGCGTCGAAGTGCGCAGCGATCCGCGCGCCCACGGGCGACGCACGGTCGGGAACGATGACCACGGCGTCGCGGCCACCGCAAAGGGTCGCATCGACCAGATCGATCAGGCGTGCCGCCAAGTCTTCACCGGGCAACGGGCGGAGGAAGAACGAGCCCTGCCCGTCGACCACCGCCTTGCGTAGTTCGTTGCCAACGTCGACGTAGGCCTGCCACGCCGCTGTGTCAGGCGCGACGGTGGGCGTCCACGGCGCTCCGATGGCAGCTGGCGGGAACCATCCCTGCTCGCCGGCGCGACGTTCGACGTCGATGACCCGTCTGGGCAGCGCATGTCGCAAGACGTCCCCGAGCGAGGCGCCGAACCGGTCGGCCGCCCAACGGAATAGTGCAATGTCATCGCCTCGCGCCCAGACGTGTGGCCCGAGTACGCGCTCGATCGTTCGCAACCGGCTCGGTTCGACGTCCGACGCGCCGGCTACGTCGATGACGAGACCGCGCACACGGCGCCCGGCGAACCGCACCTGCACGAGCTGGCCGGTCTCGACTGATGCGTCACCGACGAGGTAGTCGAAGGTGCGATCGAGATGATAGGGCGCGACCTCGACCGCGACGCGGGCGATGGTGGGATCAGGCGCCGACGGCGTCGCGGAGGGCCTCGGCACGGTTTGTCTGCTCCCAGGTGAAACGATCTCCGTCGCGTCCGAAGTGCCCGTACGCGGCCGTGGTCTGATAGCCGGGACGACGCAGATCGAGGGCGTCGATGATCGCCGCCGGCCGCAGGTCGAAGACCTCCCGGACCGCATCGAGAATCCGGTCGGGATCGGCCTCTTCCGTGCCGAACGTATCGATCGACAGCGACACGGGACGCGCGACACCGATTGCATAGGCGACTTGGAGTTCGATCTTGGAGGCGAGTCCGGCGGCAACGATGTTCTTTGCGACCCACCGTGCGGCGTACGTCGCGGAGCGGTCCACCTTCGACGGGTCCTTGCCCGAGAAAGCACCGCCACCGTGCCGTGCCATGCCACCATAGGTGTCGACGATGATCTTGCGCCCGGTCAGCCCCGCGTCGGCGACTGGACCGCCGAGCTCGAAGCGACCCGTCGGGTTGACGTACAACTGCAGGTCGTCGTGGTCGATGTCATCCGGTAGCAGCGGACGGATGACGTGCTCTTCGACGTCCGGTCGCAAGAGCGTCTTCAGGTCGATCTCCGCACGGTGCTGCGTCGACAGGACCACCGCTGTGACCGCCTTCGGTTTCCCGTTCTCGTAGGCCACGGTGACCTGTGTCTTGCCGTCCGGGCGCAGGTACGGAACGGTGCCCTGCTTTCGGACGGCAGCGAGCCGTTCGGCCATCCGGTGTGCCAGGTGGATCGGCAACGGCATCAACGTCGGTGTCTCGTCGGTGGCGTACCCGAACATCATCCCCTGGTCCCCGGCGCCCTGCAGCGCGTACGGGTCTTCGTCGGCACCTTCACGCGACTCGTACGCCGTATCAACGCCCATGGCGATGTCCGGAGACTGTTCGTCGATCGCGACCGACACCCCGCAGGTGTTGCCATCGAAGCCGACATCATGCGAGTCGTAGCCGATGCCGAGGATGGTGCGTCTCACGACCCGCGGAATGTCGATATAGGTCTGTGTCGAGATCTCGCCGGCGACCATCACCTGACCGGTCGTGACCAAGGTCTCGCACGCCACGCGTCCCTGCGGGTCGTCCGTGAGAATGGCGTCGAGGATCGCGTCGGAGATCTGGTCGGCCATCTTGTCCGGATGACCTTCAGTGACCGATTCGGAGGTGAACAGCGTGCGGCTCATCGTCACTCCTCGACACCCGAGGGTGTCGGCTCGTTGGACGTGTCGGGGCGTCGACACGCGCAGCGTCGATGTTCGACCCTGCCTCGTCGCACGCGGAGACTAACGGTTTGTTTCCGGCAACGGCAGCACCGCCGCTCGCACTCAGTCGGAGTGCGGGTCGTCAATACGGGCGATGACGAGATCGAGGACAGCGTGGGCCACGTCAATCTTCATTCCGGGAGGGATTTCGTGCCAGGTTCCTGCAGCGTCGAGCACGGAAACGTCATTCGTGTCGACCTCGAATCCTGCGATGGCCTTCGTGACGTCATTGACGACGAGCAGATCGGCGCCTTTTGCAGCGATCTTGCGTTCCGCGTGCGAGCGAACCTCGTCGGTCTCGGCCGCGAATCCGACGAGGACCGGATGCTTCGCCGAGCCGCGGTCACGGCCGAGCTCGGCGAGGATGTCAGGATTTGCGACCAACTCTAGCGTCGGCGCTCCCTGATCCTTCTTCACCTTGCGCGGCGCAGCTTCGGCGGGTCGGAAGTCGGCGACCGCGGCTGCTTTGATCACAACATCGGTGTCACCGATGTGTGCTCGAACCGCGTCGCGCATTTCGTGCGCGGTGGTGATGTCGACGCGACGGACGCCGTGCGGCGTCGGCAGGTGGGTCGGCGCGGCGATGAGGATCACCTGTGCACCGCGTTGCTGTGCGGCGGCCGCCAGGGCAAAACCCATGCGCCCAGAGGAGCGATTTCCGAGAAATCGGACCGGATCAATCGGCTCACGGGTTCCACCCGCCGTCACGACCACCGTCCGGCCATCGAAGTCGGCTCCATGCGCGCGAGCACCGCTTGCCGCGAGAGCGTCGAGGATGGCAGCGGGTTCGACGAGCCTGCCAGCGCCGACGTCACCGCCCATGAGGGGGCCGTCGTCCGGACCGACGACGATTGCCCCTCGATCGGAGAGCAGTTGGACGTTGGCTTGCGTCGCCGGATGCATCCACATGTCTGTGTGCATCGCCGGCGCGATGATGAGCGGCCCCCGAAACGCGAGCAGCGTCGTCGTCAGCAGGTCATCGGCAAATCCGTGCGCCAGCCGGGCGATCGTGTGGGCGGTCGCGGGATAGACGATGGCTGCATCAGCCTGGCGTCCGAGGTCGACGTGTGTGCCGTCGGCGATATCGTCGAAGACGTCGGTATGGACGGGCCGCGAGGTGATGCCCGCGAAGGTCGCAGCGCCGATGAAGGACTGTGCGCCACGCGTCAGTGCGACGTCGACCGTGGCGCCGTCAGCGATGAGTGCGCGTGCAAGCAGTGCCGCCTTGTATGCGCCGATACCCCCCGAAACGCCCACAAGGATTCGAGCGCTCGCGAACCGCGCCACGCCGTCCTCCCCCACGCCTCAGGCGTCGAGATCCTCGCTGTCTTCGCTGCCTTCGCTGCCTTCGATGAAAGCGAGAGGGTCTTCGCTAATCACCTCAGTCGGCTCCGTCGCCTCGATCTTGCCCGTGGCGATTTCCTCCAAGGCGATCGACAATGGCTTGTTCGTGTCGGTCGAGGTCAGTGGCGGGACGAACTGGCCCAGACCTTCGCCAAGATGCGCGAAGTAGCTGTTGATCTCCCGTGCTCGTTTCGCTGCGAGGTG
Organism: Nitriliruptoraceae bacterium; assembly: GCA_040904785.1. Classification (GTDB taxonomy): domain Bacteria; phylum Actinomycetota; class Nitriliruptoria; order Nitriliruptorales; family Nitriliruptoraceae; genus JBBDSV01. The sequence continues at coordinate 3,419 of JBBDSV010000064.1, read as the reverse complement.
AACGAGGTGGAATTTCGAATCCACCCGTTCCATGAGGTCGTCGATCTTGGCGATGATCATGCCTTTCGATGCACGTGCACGCTACCGGGAGGGTATCGAGTTCTAACGCTGACGTCGGCGTTGACGCGCGTCAGTCGACAGCGGTGGACGGGTCTCCGTCGGCGTGATGCTGACGCCACTGGCTGACTGCGTGGGAAACCACGTCGACACAGCGTTCGAGGTCGTCGTTGACCACGATCACATCGAACTCGTCGCGAAGCTTGAGCTCGGCGGTGGCCTGATCGAGTCGGCGGGCGATCGCGACATCGTCTTCCGTACCGCGTTGTCGCAGGCGGCGCTCGAGTTCGTCCATCGACGGAGGTGCGAGGAAGATGAGCAGCCGGTCGGTCAATGCGTCGCGCACTTGAAGGGCACCCTGAACGTCGATGTCGAGGATGACGACGTCTCCGGCCGCGACGCCGTCGGCGACCCGGGCGCGCAAGGTCCCGTACCGGTGCCCGGCGTACACCGCGTGCTCGAGGAATGCGCCCTCTTCGACGAGCCGGCGAAAGCGTTCATCGTCTACGAAGACATAGTCGACACCGTCGGTCTCGCCGGCGCGTGGAGGTCGCGTCGTGACCGAGACACTCAAGCGACAGTGAGGCAGACGATCACGCAGCAGTGCATGTACGGCGCCCTTCCCGACTCCGGAGGGTCCCGAGAGCACCAGCACGAATCCTGCGCTCATCCGGCGGTACCGAACGCTGCGACGAGCGCGGCACGCTGCCGTACGCCAAGGCCACGAATACGGCGACTCGGGGCGATGCGGAGCCGTTCCATCAGCGCCGCGGCGCGTACCGGGCCGTACGACGGCATCGCTTCGATCACGTCGACGACGCGCATGTTCGCGATCGCCGGTTCCTCGGACGCTCGCTTGAGGACCGTGGGAATCGTCAGTTCGCCCGACTTCAACCCCTGCTTGACCTCGGCGCGGACGTGACGTGCATGCGCGGCCTGTCGCAGCGCGGCGCGACGGTCGTCGGCGTCCAACGGTGGTACGGCCATGGATCCTCCGGGTGATGCGTGCGAACCCTAGCGGCGTAGGATCTCCACGTGATCACGGGTGTCCAAACCCGTGGAGTGCACTGCGACGATCAAGGTGGACCCCGATGTCGACCGTCATCCGCCGCCCTGTTGATCCGGGCCCCTTCATCGAGTTCTTGTGGGCCTCATCCGTCGTTTCCTTCGGCGACTTCGTCACTAAGTCCGGCCGGATGACGCCGTACTTCATCGACGCTGGCCGATATCGCACGGGAACGCAGTTCGCGCGCCTCGGACAGTTCTACGCCGAAGTCATCGCACAGACGTTCGGCACCGCTGCTGATGTCGTGTTCGGCCCCGCCTACAAGGGAATCCCGCTGGCCGTCGCCACCGGGATCGCACTGGCGGCCACCCACGATCACGACATCGGCGTCTGTTTCGACCGCAAAGAAGCCAAGGATCACGGCGAGGGCGGCGCGCTCATCGGCCACCGTCCGCAGGACGGCGACCGCATCGTCATCGTCGAAGACGTTACGACCGCAGGGACGTCCATCCGCACCACCGTCCCGCTCCTCCGCGCCGCGGCCGACGTCGAGATCATCGGGATCGTCGTCGGTGTCGACCGCCAAGAACAGGGTTCCGTACCGAACATCGGCGCACTCGACGAACTGGCACAAACACTCGATGTCACGACGATTGCGCTGGCCACGATCGACGATGTGGTCGCCCATGTGGCGGCGACCGACCAGCTAACCGACGACGACCTGCGGCGGATCGCCGACTATCGCCAAACGTACGGGCCACAGCACGTCTAGTGCGCCGGTGTGCCAACTGCGGTCAGCGAGCTAACGAGGCGGCGATATCGTCAGCCGCGGCGACCGGATCATCGGCCCGCGTGATCGGTCGACCGATGACCAGCAGGTCGGCTCCCGCGGCGATGGCTTCCGCAGGCGTCGCCACGGAAGCGTGATCATCGTCATCGGAGCCCTGCGGGCGCACGCCAGGCGTGACGATCCACGGCGCCGATCCGACCGCGTCACGCACCATGGTCGCCTGGTCCGGGGCACACACAACCCCGCCCGCGCCGGAATCGACCGCGAGCCGCGCAAGGTGGGCCGCTGCATCGGGTTCGGCCAATCCGATGGCCGCGACGTCGGTTCGCGACAGTGAGGTCAGAACGGTGACGGCAAGGACGCGAGCCGTCGATCCCAGTCCGTCAGCCGCGGCAGCCACCATCGCGGGACCGCCGGACGCATGCACCGTGAGCAGGCCGACATCGAGATCGGCGAGCCGACGTGCCGCCCGTGCGACCGTGGTGGGGATGTCGTGCAGCTTGACGTCCAAGAACACCGGTCCGTGCTTCCGGATGGTCCGAACCGCTTCGGGCCCATGAGCGCTGAAGAGTTCGAGGCCGACCTTGAACCATCCGACGTGACCGGCGAGCCGTCGCGCCAATTCCTCCGCCTCGGTGAGCTCCGGAACGTCCAGGGCGACGGCGATACGTTCACCCGCGGTCATTGTGTCCCCGATGTTGGGGATGGCGTGGCGGACCATTCGCCGACCGCTCCGACGATGTCGGTGAAGCGGGCGTAGGAACGCTGGTCGAGCCAACCGCGGAGTTCGCCGATGAGTCGCGGACCGATCATCGGGTCGACGAACATCGCGGTGCCGATCTGGACGGCGCGGGCACCCGCGCGTGTGAACTGCACCACGTCCTCCACCGACCGCACTCCCCCACATCCGATGATGGGCACGTGCGGCAAGGCGCGGTGTACCTGGTCGATGCATCGCAGCGCGATCGGCCGAATCGCCGGACCCGACAAGCCCGCGTAGCGGTTGTGCACTTCGGGCATGCCGGTGTCCGGATCGATCGCCATGCCCAGCAGCGTGTTGATCAGGGTCACACCTGTCGCACCGGCGTCGACGACGGCCTGCGCGATAGCGACGATGTCGGTGACGTCGGCGGTGAGCTTGGCGAACACCGGCACGTCTGACTCGCGTGCAACAGCGGCGACAACCTCTGCTGCGGGTTCGGCGGCGCACGCGAACACGAGCCCACGATGGTCGACGTTGGGACAGGACAGATTGACCTCAAGCGCCACAATGGCGGGTTGACGACGCAACTGTCGTGCGACCGTGCGAAAGTCGTCGACGGATTTGCCAGCAATCGAGGCGATCACCCGGCTATTGCGCTGCTGCAGCCACCTCAGGTCACGTTCGATCCAACGCTGGATTCCCGGGTTCTGCAGTCCGATCGCGTTGAGCATCCCGGCGGGCGTCTCGGCCATGCGTGGTGTCAGAAGTCCCTCACGTGGTTCGAGCGTGACCGATTTCGTCACCACAGCACCCAGCGCATTGATGTCGTAGAAGCGGTCCATCTCGGCGCCCGCGGCGAAGCA
>JBBDSV010000063.1:0-29852 GCA_040904785.1 Nitriliruptoraceae bacterium | reverse complement strand
CGACAATCCCTACATCTCGCCGTACGGCGGGATGGCGGCGCTGATCGAGAAGATGAAGGGCAGTCCGCTGTTCGGCCATGTCACGCTGGCCAAGGGTGTGCGCAGCCCGCTGGCCGAACACGCCGCCCGCCTGTTCTGAGCCTCCCACCCCCTGCGGGGCCGAACTACCCTGAACGATCTCGGGAGTTCGGTGCGACGAACAGGATCGCGGGTGAACGCAGAACGGCCGGATCGCAACCTTGCCATCGAGATGGTCCGCGTCACCGAGGCTGCGGCGATGTCGTCCGCACGCTGGCAGGGACGTGGCGACAAGGAGTCGGGCGATCAGGCCGCGGTCGACGCCATGCGGCAGGTCCTCGACACCGTCGAGATGGACGGTGTCGTCGTCATCGGGGAGGGCGAGAAGGACGAAGCCCCGATGCTCTACAACGGCGAGCAGGTCGGCACCGGCAACGCACCGAAGGTCGACATCGCCGTCGATCCGGTTGAAGGCACCCGGCTGCTCGCCGAAGGCCGTCCCGGCGCGTTGGCGGTCATCGCCGCCGCGCCGGCCGGCACGATGTTCAATCCCGGGCCGTGCGTCTACATGGAGAAGATCGTCGTCGGCCACGAAGCCGGCGATGCCATCGACCTCGACGCGTCGATCGCCGACAATCTGCGGGCGATCGCCGCGGCGACCGGCAAGGAAGTTCGCGACCTCACCGTGGTGATGCTCGACCGCGACCGGCACGAAGAAGCCAAGCGGCAGGTGCGTTCGTGTGGCGCGCGGCTGTCGTTGATCACCGATGGTGACGTCGCCGGTGGACTGCTCGCCGCCTGGGCCGAACGCCCGCAGATCGACATGCTCTACGGCATCGGCGGCACCCCCGAAGGCGTCATCACCGCGTGCGCCGTGAAGGCACTGGGTGGCCGGATGCTCGGCCGGCTGTGGCCACGGAGCGACGACGAGCGTCAACGTGCCATCGACGCCGGCTACGACGTCGACGCGGTCCTTGACCTCGACGATCTCGTCAACGCCGACGACTGCTCGTTCGCCTGCACCGGGGTGACGAGCAGCCAGCTGCTCGACGGCGTCGGATTCGACCGGTTCGGCGCGACCACCGATTCGCTCGTGATGCGGTCGAAGTCGGGCACCGTGCGCGAGATCCGCGCCCGTCACCGGCTCGAGAAGCTGCGCGAGTACGCGACCGTCACCTATTGAGATCGCGCCGTCGGTCGCCGACGGCCGGAGCCAACGACGTTGTCACGACTGCTGATCGTCGAAGACGAGCGCGCGATCGCCGAAGGTCTGTCGATCGTGCTCGAGGCCGACGGATTCGAGGTCGTCTGGGTCAAGGATGGTCGCGAGGCGATCGCGGCGTGGGAACGTCACCGGCCCGATCTGGTGATCCTCGACCTCATGCTGCCCGGGATGTCGGGAACCGACATCTGCCGCGCGATTCGTGCTCGCTCGGAGGTGCCGATCATGATGCTCACGGCACGGGATTCCGAGGTCGACCGGGTCGTCGGGCTCGAACTCGGCGCCGACGACTACGTCACCAAGCCGTTCTCGCCCCGCGAGGTCGTCGCCCGCGTCCACGCCATCCTGCGACGCACCGCCAGCGTGCACGACCGCGACGACGACGCGGCGGTCGAGGTGTCGGGGGTGCGGCTCGACCGGGCCCGGCACGAAGTGCTCGTCGACGGTGTCGCGGTCGACCTGCCGCCGAAGGAATTCGAACTGCTGGCGGTGCTCATCGAACACGCCGGTCGGGTGCTGACCCGCGCCCAGCTCATCGACGACGTGTGGGGCAGCGATTACGTCGGCGACACCAAGACCCTCGATGTCCATGTCCGCCGCATCCGGCGCCGGATCGAAGCCGACCCGAACGCGCCGCAACGCCTCGTTACCGTTCGCGGTGTCGGCTACCGCTTCGCGGTCACATGAGCCGCCGCGCCCTGCGCCGGCTGGCCGCCCAGGTGCGCGCCGCGATTGACGCGCCCGCACCGCCGACGTTCGACGTCGGCCGAAGTGCCGCCGCCCGTGAGGCAGCCGCTGCGCTCGACGCGTATGCGGCGGCGGCCGCCCGGCGCACGCCCGCATGGCGCGCCGAGTTCCTCCAGGCGCTGGTGCAGCCCGCGCTGCTGTTCTCCACCGGCGATCTGCGTCTGGTCGACGCCAACGACGCCGCCGGTGACCTGCTTGGACTTTCGGATGGCACGCCACTGACCGTCGTCCAGGCGCTCGGCACAACCGCACTCGTCGATGCCGTGCGCGAAGTTGCGCGCACCGACCGCCCCGTGCGGCTGGATGTCGAGCGTGACGGTCGCCTGCTGCACGCCACCGCGGCACCGTTCGGTGGTGCGGTGCTGCTGGTGCTCGTCGACCGCACCCGCGAACGGCAGGTCGAAGCGTTGCGACGCGACTTCGTCGTCAACGCCTCGCACGAACTCAAGACCCCGGTGACAAGCATCCAGACGCTCGCCGACGCCCTTGAGGTCACCGTCGAGCGCGACCCGGCCCGCGCGAAGGGGCTCGTCGCCCAGCTGCAGACCGCGGCAGAGCGGCTGAGCCAGCTCGTCACCGACCTGCTGGATCTGCGGCGTGTCGAGGACGGTGGACCGCACGAGACCGCGCCCGTCGACCTCGTCGCGCTGTGCACCCGGGTCATCGACGAGCAGCGTGATGCTGCGGCGGCCCGGGACATCCAGCTGGCGCTGGATGCGCCCGAACGCGCCGTTGTCGTCGGTGTGCCCGCCGATCTGGCGAGTGTGGTCACCAACCTTGTCAGCAACGCCGTGCACTACAACCGGGAGGGTGGCCGGGTCACCGTCCGGTTGGCACGTGACGCCGACACGCAGGTGCTCGCCGTGACCGACACCGGCATCGGCATCCCCGCGTCAGACACCACCCGGATCTTCGAACGCTTCTACCGCGTCGACGTCGCGCGATCGCGAGAGACCGGCGGCACCGGTTTGGGCCTGGCGATCGTGCGCCACGCCGTCGAACGCCACGGTGGAACGGTCACGGTCGCGAGCGAGCCCGGCGTCGGATCGACGTTCACGGTCCGGCTGCCGGTGCAGGCGTGAACGGCGCCACCGACGCCCGGGCGGCAGGGCACGAGATCGATCCGTCGACCGTCTCACGCGAGCGTGGCAAGACGCTGCGGGCACCGATCATCCTCGACCGGCTCGCCGCTGAGCTCGCCGACGCGACGATCGCGCTGCACTACCGCACCCGGTGGGAGCTGCTGGTCGCGACCGTGCTGTCGGCGCAATCGACCGACGTCAAGGTCAACGAGGTCACGCCGGCACTGTTCGCACGCTTCGACGGACCCGAGGCCTTCGCGTCGGCACCGCTGGCCGACATCGAGGCGTGCATCGCCTCGCTCGGGCTGTTCCGGCAGAAGGCGAAGAACCTGCAGGCGACCGCACGGCTGCTGCTCGAACGGCACGGCGGCGAGGTACCGGCGACGATGGAGGAGCTGACGGCGCTTCCCGGGGTCGCGCGCAAGACCGCCAACGTCGTGCTGTCGAACGGGTTCGGGATCAACGTGGGCGTCGTCGTCGACACCCATGTCGCGCGCCTGGCACGGCGCCTGCGATTCACCCGACACACCGACGTCACCAAGATCGAACGTGACCTGATGCGGCTGTTCGACCGTGCACGGTGGCTCGAGGTGTCCGACCTGCTGATCCACCACGGCCGGCGCACGTGCGACGCCCGCCGCCCGCGGTGCGAAGACTGCGTCATCGAACCGTGGTGTCCGTCGTCGCAAGAGGCCGGTTGCACCGACAAGCGCTAGCGCTACGAGCGGTTTGCGAACGCCGTCAGCGACGCCGGCGTTGCCGCGCCCACCCCAGGCTCGCGACGGCGGCGACGGCCAGCGCCCCGGCAACGGCAGCCTGGATCCCGTGGAACGGGGTGTGCACAGCGCGGGATTCGTCGAGCACGTCGATGGACTGCGCACGGATGGTGAGGCTTCCGCCGTCGTCGGGGTCGGCGCGGTGGACGACGCCGCGCACGGCGATGACGTCGCCGCGCTGCTCGGGCCGGCCGACACCGGCAATCTGTTCGTGCAACCCGTCGGGCAGCCACACCGGAAGGCCGCTGTTGAAGCCGGCATGCTGGCGGTGTCCGGTCAGCGGGCCGATCTCGAGCGCATAGGCGTCGTCGTTGACGTGCACCCACACGCCGCCGTCCCGCCGGATCAGTTCCCCGATGGCCTCGCCGATGAACGTGACGTCACGGCCGTCCCACGCCTGCGGACACGCGGTGATCTGCGACGACGCGACCCGACCACCGGCCGCGAACCCGTCGAGCAGGTCACCCGGGTCGGCGTCGGTCCGACGGATGCAGGCTGGCGCATCATCAATCGCCAGTGGCGGCAGTCCGTCGACGGCAAAATCCGCCGGTGCGCGTTGCGGCTGCAGTTCTTCGAGGGCGACCACACCGGAGATGATCACCGTCAGCCCCAGGATGGGCCCGAGGATCAGCCAGCGAAGATGGATTTGGGTTCTCATGCGTGCGACCGCCTGCGGGCCAGCGACAGCACGTAGCCGACGAGCGCGAACACGGCGACGAACTCGAGCCGTCCGAGCCACATCTGGACGATGTAGACGGCCATGAGCACCTTGGGCATGTCCGGGTTGACGACACCGATCGATAGGCCGATGTTCGAACCCACCGACACTGATTCGAACATCGTCTGCGTGATGTCGTGGTCGCCGTACAGCAGCCCGACGATCGCGCCGACGAGGAAGCTTCCGATGAACAGCAGCAACACCGTCGTCGCCGCCCGTGAGGTCTCATCAGTGAGGATCCGGCGTCGGCCGGCGTGATAGGTGGTCACGACCAGTGCGCTGTCCGGGCGCAGCACCCGCATGATGTCGTGGACCAGCGTCTTGAACGCGATGCCGACCCGGATCGCCTTGATGCCGCCGGCGGTCGACGACGCCATGCCGCCGATCGCCATCGCGCCGACGATCGCCGCCGGGGCGAGCACCCCCCAGTCGGTGAGATACGTGTCACCGACGTTGACCTGATGGCCGGTCGACGACACGGCGGAAACGAGGGTGAACAGCCCCTTGCGGAACATCGCCTCGACCGAGTCGTAGGTCCCGGCGCGATACAGCCCGTAGCACACCGCGATGAAGAAGCCGGTCGACGTGATCGCCAGTGTCCGCGTCTCGAGATGCCGCAGGACTTCACGCGGGTCGTCACGCCACAGCGCGAAGTGCAGACCGAACGAGAACGTCCCGGCGATCATGAGCACCATGACGACGATCTCGACGGCCATCGAGTGGTAGTAGAGCATCGACGCCTGCATCGTCGAGAAGCCGCCGGTGTCGAACGAGGCGAAGAACAGGTTGATCCCGTGGTACAGCGCCCGTGACGGCGTGAACCCGGCCGCGAGGAGCGCGAGTGTCAGTGCGGTCGTGCCGGCGACGAGGAAGGTGCCCGCGACCAGGAAGATGAACCGTGCGGTGCGGATGAAGTTCGGCAGGATCCGCTCGTCGCGGGCCTCCGACACGTACAGCGACGCGACACGGGAGCCACCGGAGGCGAACAGGCTGAGCACGACGATGACGATGCCCTGGCCGCCGGCGAACTGCAGCAGATGGCGGTAGAAGTCCTCCGCGATCGGCGTGTGGTCGAGATCGTGGATCACGGACATGCCGGTGGTCGTCAGCGCCGACATCGCCTCGAACATCGCCGCCAGCGGGTGCGAGAAACGTCCCGACAGATACATCGGGATGGCGGCGAACACCGCACCGATCAGCCAGGCGAGTGCCACGATCACCATGCCGTGTGCCCAGGTGAGCTGGCGGCGCGTCGCGAGCATCCCGTCGCTGACCATGCCGATGATGATGCACAGGCTGGCGCCGATGGCGAACTCGCTGACCGCGTTCCACTCGCGCGTCGCCACCGCGACCGCGAGCGGGACGAGCATCACGAGTCCGAGTCCGAGCAGGACTTTGCCGAGGTAAAAGCCGATCAGCTTGAGGTCGTCCGCTCCGGGACGCAGCATGGTGCTCATCGGCCGCTCACCCGACCAGCACGCGCATGATCGTGGCGATCAGCGCACCGACGGCGAGCACGGACAGCGCGATCAGCACGAGGTAGACCATGCCGCGGGTCGCGCTGCGCCGATTGGTCCGGCGGATCTCGTGCGCCATCAGGCCCGTCCCATGAGCGCCCGGGTGAGGTCCTCTTCCCGTTCCGGCGTGGTCAGCGCCACGACTTCGTCGCCGGGCAGCAACTCCACGTCTCCGCCAGGAATCACGGTGTCGTCGCCGCGGAAGATCGCGACCAGCACCGACTGCGTCGGCAGCGGCAACTCGGCGATGGTGCGGTGGGCGACACGGGAGTCGTCCGGGATGCGCAGCTCGACGAGTTCGACCCGGCCGCCCTTGAGGCTCGTCAGGTGCACCAGTTCGCCCACCGAGAACTCGTTCTCCAACAGCTCGGAGATCAGCCGTGTCGACGACACGGGTTCGATGCCAAGCGTGTCGAAGATCTCGACGTTCTTCGGCGAGTTGACCCTGCTGATCGCACGGGTGACCCCGAACTCGATCTTGGCGAGCTGGCAGGCAACGAGATTGTCGTCGTCCTCGTGGGTCGTGGCGACGAACACGTCGGCCCGGTCGACGTGCGCCTGCTCCTGGTAGCGCACGTCGCACGCGTCGCCCTCGATCACGAGCAGCTGGGTCTCGGCGACCAGCTGTTCGCAGCGCGACGCGATCCGTTCGATGACGGTGACTTCGTGGCCCTTTTCGAGCATGTCCCGGGCGATGTAGCGGCCGATGCGGCCGCCGCCGGCGATGACGAGATACACCGTCAGCTCCTGTGCTCGTGGGCGCGCTCGGGCGAGAAGGGTTCCCGAACGAGGTCCTGCAGGTGCTTTCCGGCCGCCGGCTTCATCGCGGCGGTCACGACGTCGTCGCGCTCCAGCCGGTCCTGGGGGTCGGGGATGAACACGCGCGCGCCACGGCGCACCGCGGCGATCCGCAGCAGCGCGTCCTGCTCGAACTCGTCGACGGTCATGCCGTGGCCTCCGGTGTCGACCTCGAGGTCGACGATGGCGGCGTCGGCGTCGGTGAAGTTGACGTGCAGGGGATAGCTGTCCTCGCGGAACTCGTTCAAGAACAGCTTGGCGATGAGGTTCGTCGACGACACGTAGCGCACGCCGAGCTTGCGGTAGACATCCTCGCGCTCGGGGTTGAACAGCCGGGCGATCGTGCGGGGCACGTCGTAGAGGTGGGTGGCGATCTCGACGGTCATCAGATTGGCGTTGTCCAACCGGGTGACGGCGATGAGCCCGTCGGCGCGCTGGATGCCTGCCTGCTCGAGCACGTCGCGGTCGGTGCAGTCGCCGACGAGTGTCTCGCCGTTGAAGCCCGAGCCCAGCCGATCGAACGCCAGCGGATCGGTGTCGATGATGACGACGTCGGTGTCGGCATCGTTGGACAGCTGCTCAGCGATCTCGGCACCGAGCCGGCCGCAGCCGCCGATGATGATGTGCACGTGGAAGCCCTCCGCGCATCGGGGTCGTGGGCGACCGGTGGCGCGCATCGGCCCGGTCCGTGACGGAACCGGGCCGGTCCAAGTCTGCCACAGCGTCGCGGGAAGTTCAGCAAGCACCTACCCTCGCCCCATGACGCCACACACACTGCTGCTCGCCGCACCTCGCGGATTCTGCGCCGGGGTCGACCGTGCGGTCCTCATCGTCGAGAAAGCACTCGAGGCCTACGGGGCACCGGTCTACGTGCGCCACGAGATCGTGCACAACACCCACGTCGTCAACACGTTGCGACGCAAGGGAGCGGTGTTCGTCGAAGACGAGACCGAGGTGCCCGAAGGCGCAGTGATCGTCTTCTCCGCCCACGGATCTCCGCCCGAGGCGTTTGCCAACTCCCGTCGTCTCGGCCACGAGCTGATCGACGCGACGTGTCCGCTGGTCACCAAGGTGCACCACGAAGCACGCCGGTACGCACGCGACGGCCGGGACATCGTGCTCGTCGGCCACGACGGCCACCAGGAGGTCATCGGCACGATGGGCCAGGCTCCCCGGTCCATCAACCTCGTCGAGACACCCGCCGACGTCGACGCGCTCGAACTCGACGAGGATGCCGACGTCGCCTACATCACCCAGACGACGCTGTCGATGGATGAGACCGCCGATGTCGTCAACCGCCTGCAACAGCGGTTTCTGCGGCTCGCGAGGCCGAAGAAGGACGACATCTGCTACGCGACGCAGAACCGCCAGGATGCCGTCAAGCAGCTCGCCGAGCGGTGCGACGTCATCCTCGTGGTCGGTTCGACCACGTCGTCGAACTCCAAGCGGCTCGTCGAAGTCTCCCGCGACCGGTCGGTGCCGGCCTATCTGATCGACGACGCGTCACAGATCGACGACGCCTGGCTCGAACATGCGGGCACCGTCGGGGTGACCTCCGGGGCGTCAGCCCCCGAAGTGCTCGTCGAAGGGGTGATCGAGCACTTCGCTGCCCTCGGCACCACCACCATCGAAACGGTGACGGTGGTCGACGAGGACGTCGAGTTCGCGATGCCCTCGAATCTCGCCCGCAAGCTCAACGAGACCCGCGCGTCAGACGCGAATCAGTCGTCTGCCGCCGCGCGCGCGGCCGTGTAGGCCTCCCACAGCACGTCGGCGAGCAGATCGCGCTGCCAGGGCCGTAGCCCCGCGAGTTCAACCAGTTCGTCCGCATCGGCTGGTTCGGCGGCCACCGCCGCGTTGAGCGGTCGTGCCGGACACAGCACCCCGGCCTCGATGCCCAGCATCTCCGCGATTTCGGCACGGGCACGCCGCAGGGCGGAGACGACGTCGCGGTCGACATGGCCCCGCCGGTCCGGCGATTGCCCCGCCGTGTCGAGCGGTTCGGGGTCGGCAAGCGCCTCCAGCAGCCGGTCGGCGTGCGGGGCAACGACGCGACGGTGGCGTTGGCTGCGTCGCACGAGCTGGGCGGCGGTTCGCGGCTTGTCGCGGGCGAAGTCGACGAGCATGTCGTCGTGGAGCAGATGGTTGGGGGCGAGGTCGAACTCGCGGGCGATGTCCTCGCGGGCGTGCCACAACGCACGCAGCGTCGCACGCTCATCGGGGGAAAGCCGGCCGATGCCCTTGACCCGGCGCCAGTCCCGGTCATCGGCCGGCTGGGCACGCAGCGCAGCCAACTCCTGTCCGTACCACGACATGCGTCCTGCGTCGGCGAGCTGCTCGGCGAGTCGGGTCCACAGTGCCGGCAGGTGGACGACGTCGCCGGCGGCATAGTCGCGCAGCTCGGTAGGCAACGGTCGCTGTTCCCAGTCGGCCCGCTGGAACTTCTGCTTGTCGCCGTCGACCGTGATGCCGAGCACCTCGTCGAGCAGCCGGTCGAGACCCCGAGGTAGGCCCAGGAGGGTGGCCGCCAGTGCAGTGTCGGCGAGCAGTTCGGGCTGCACACCCTTGCGCTCCAGCGGTATGAGATCGTTGTCGGCGGCGTGCAGCACTGCCGTCCGTGGCGCCGACAACAGCGTGTCGAGGGGGCCCATTGTGTCCAACGTCACCCCGTCGAGGAGGACACAGGCATCGTCGACGCCGACCTGCACGAGTGCAGCGCGTCGGTAGTACCGGTGGGCATCGGCACGCTCGACGTCGACGCCGACGATCGCGCCCTCGAGCGCGGCCAGCGCGTCGGCGATCGCCTCCGGCGTGTCGACGAAGGTGATCTTCGGTGTGGTCGTAGTCGGCATGCCGCGAGGCTACGCGCTGTCGAGGTGACGGGCGGCGCCTCGACGTGGCAACCTTGCGCGTCGCCCGACGCCGCCGAGGAGGCACCGTGACGGTCCCGCTCACCCTGCTGTGCGTGCACCCGCACCCCGACGACGAGTCGATCGCCTGTGGTGGTGTGCTCGCCGCCAGCGCCGATCGGGGCATCCGGACGGTCGTCGTCACGTGCACCGGCGGCGAAGAAGGGGAGAATCTCGCGGGTATCGACCTCGGGGCTGACGATCTGGCGACCCACCGCGAACGTGAGCTCGCCGCCGCACTCGACGTGCTCGGCGTCGACGCCCGCCACCAGCTCGGCTACCGCGACAGCGGCATGGCTGGCAGCGACGCCAACGCGCATCCGGCGTCGTTCCATCGCGCCGACCTCGACGAGGCCGCCGCACGCCTGGCCGGGATCATCCGCAGCGAACGTCCGCAGGTCGTTGTCTGTGACGATGCCGCCGGCACCTACGGCCATCCGGACCACGTCAAGGCCCATCAGGTCGTCGCCCGCGCGCTCGAGCTGGCCGAGGACCCGGCCGCGTCGGTCGACGGCGACGTCTGGCCGGTGCCCAAGTGGTACGTGCACGCGTTGGGACACGGCCGAATGGCGCAGATGCACAGCCGCCTGCGAGCTGCCGGCCTGGCCTCGCCCTTCGGCGACGGCGACTTCGACGAGGCCGAGGTGCCCTTCGGCGTCCCCGATGCCGGCATCACCGCCGAAGTCGACGTCCACGGCGTGCTCGATCGCAAACGTGCCGCGATGGCCGCGCACCGCAGCCAGATCGCGCCCGATTCGTTCTTCCTGAACGTCCCGGGTGACGCCGCCGGCGACGCCTTCGGCGTCGAGCAGTTCGTCCGGTTGCGTCCGCCGCCGAATGGCTTCGAGACCGACCTGTTCGCGGGAGTCACCGGTGTCGAGGTCACGAGCGACACGTTCCGTGCCGTGCTCGGCCAATTCGCCACCGGGGTGACGGTGCTGACGACGGCGCGCGACGGCGTGCCCCACGGCATGACCGTCAACGCGTTCGCGTCGGTGTCTCTCGCCCCGCCACTGGTCCTCGTGTGCGTGGAGCGCGACAGCACGATGTCGGCGATGATCACCGCTTCGGGTCTGTTCGCCGTCAGCATCCTCGGATCCGAGCATGCCGCCATCTCGACCCGATTCGCCGACGGTGACCGGCCGTCGGGGGCGGCGCAGTTCGCCGGGGTGCCGATCGTGACGTCCGCCAGCGGTGTTCCGCGGCTCGCCGACGCGCTTGCGTGGCTCGAATGCCGCCTCGAGGCGATCCACGACGGCGGCGATCACCTCATCGTCGTCGGCGCGGTCGAGGCGTTGAGTCCGGGAATCGCGACCGAGCCGCTGCTGTTCTTCCGCGGCGGCTACGGCCGGTTCCAGCCGTCGTGAACCTGCGGTGCGGCTCGTACGCCGTGCCGAATCGCCGCGTCTTCGGTGCCGCCAACGGGGGCTAGTGGGGCGTGCCGAAGAGCCGGTCGCCGAAGTCGCCCAGGCCGGGCACGATGTAGCCGTGGTCGTTGAGCTCGGGGTCGATGCCGGCGGTCACGATGCGCACGCTCGGGTTGTCGGCCAGGATCCGGCCGATCCCCTCCTGGGTGGCCACGACCGAGAGCACCGTGACCTGCTCGGCACCCTCGGCGTCGAGCGCACGTACCGCGTCGGATGCCGACCCGCCGGTGGCGAGCATGGGTTCGAGTACGAGCACCCAACTCCCGTCGAGCGGTGGGACCTTGAAGTAGTAGCGGCGGGCTTGCAGGGTTTCGGCATCCCGCTCGAGGCCGATCATGCCCACCAGCGCCGTCGGCAGCACGTCGTGCACCCCGGGGAGCAGACCGAGTCCGGCGCGCAAGACGGGCACGGCCACGATCGTCCGTCCCGGCTGGATCGTCGGTGCCTCGGCGAGCGGTGACATGATGGTCCCGTCGGCCCGTGGCAGGTCGGCGACCGCGCGCAGCGCAAGCATCGCGCCCAGCCGCTGCGCGTGGTGGCGGAAGTGCTCCGGCGACGTCGTTGCATCCCGTAGGGATGCAAGCTGCGTGCCCGCGATGGGGTCGTCGAGGACAGTGACGGCATCCACGGTGGTGGCCTCGAGAGTCGAATGGGGCGTTAGCCTAGGCGTACCGTCGGGTTCGTGTCGCGGTGGAGGTCGGCGTGATCGTCAGTACCCGCACGGTCGCCTGCGTACTCGCCGTCACCGTCGCCACTGCGTGCAGCTCGCCGCCGATCGACCCTCCGACCGGGGACGAGATCGCCGCTGACGACGTCGACGTGCCCGCCCCCTCGGGTTCGCGGGTCGGTGTCGTGCTCCCGCCGGCCGACGAGTTCGATCCGCGGATCCTCGACGGGATTCGTCGCGACGCGAATCTCGTGCAGATCATGGGTGCCGACCAGGTCCGTGACGTACGGGTGGTCACGCCCGACGACGACGTGTTCGTCAGCGATCTGGTCGATCTGCTGACGCGTGACCGGTACGAGCTGACCTGTGCGCTGACCACCGGGGCCAGCACCGCGGTCCGCAGTGCTTACGACGACGCACCCGACCAGCGCTTCTGTCTGCTGGTCACGACCGAACTCGACACCGAAGAGCCCGCGGGGCTGTCCGTCGCCGTGCTGCGAACCGCGGAGCTCGGCTACGTCGTCGGCACGATCGCGGCAGCCGCGACCACCTCGGGCACGGTCGCCGTCGTCCTCGGTCCGCACGACCTCGAACGTGGCCGACTGCGCGACGGCATGCTCGCCGCGCTCGCCGGTGTCGATGTCGTCGACCGCCAAATCGATGACGACCCGACCGAGGTGCTGGCCACCGCGATCGAGGCCGGGGCCGATGTCGTGATCGTCGGTTCGGGACCACGCGCGGCCGAGGTGGCAGCCGCAGCAATCGATGCGGACCTCGCCGTGCTCGCCCCCAGCGCGGTGGTCGACGAGTTCGATCGCGCCAGCCTCGTGGCGACGTGGCGCATCCAGTGGCATCGCGTGTTGCGGGGACCGGTCGACCGCCTGCTCGGCCGCGCGAACCCCGCGCCCCTGTCCGTCGGACTCGCCGAGGACGCCTTCGTGATCTCACCGGGATCGTCGATGACGCCGACCGTCAACGCGCGCATGCGCACCGCGATCACCCGCCTCGTCGACGGTGGCTTCGATCCGCTGGCACCCGAACCGGCTCCGGCGAGCCCGCCGAACGCGCCAACGACGTCGCCGAGCGACGGCAGCGAAGGCCAGGATGCATCGAACGGGCCGTCCTCGTCGTCGTGACTTCCGCGGGCACGTACGATGCGCTCGCCACGCACGATGCGGACAAGGGAGGCCCGTGCGCCGCGCCAAGATCGTTGCAACGCTCGGGCCTGCGCTCGACGACCCGGACCGCCTTCGCGAAGGGCTGGAAGCCGGCATTGACGTCGTCCGGCTCAATTTCTCGCACGGGACGCACGCCGAACATGCGCGCCGGCTCGAGATGGTCCACGACATCGGCGACCGCATCGGACGCAACGTCGGCAGCCTCGGGGACCTGCAGGGACCCAAGATCCGATTGGGCATCCTGCCCGAGGGCGGCATCGAACTCGCCGACGGTTCCGTGGTCACCCTTGTGTGCGGCACCGAGACTGTCGTCGACCACGACGAGGACGGGGTCGTGGTCCTTCCGGTCGTCTACGAGCACCTCGCCACCGACGTCGAACCGGGCGCGTTGATCCTGATCGACGATGGGCTCATCCGGCTGCTCGTCACCGAGATCGACGGCGACCGCGTCGCGACCCGTGTTGTCGTCGGCGGACTCGCCTCTTCGCGCAAGGGCGTCAACCTGCCTGGCGTGCGCGTTTCGGCGACGAGCCTGACCGACAAGGACCGCACCGACATCCGCGCGATGGTCGACATCGGCGTCGACTGGATCGCGCTGTCCTTCGTCCGGCGTCCCGAAGACATCGAAGAGGCCCGTGCACTCGTGCGCCAACTCGGTGGTGTCCAACCGATCGTCGCCAAGCTCGAGCGGCCCGAGTCCGTCGAGAACCTCGCGGCCATCATCGACGTGGCCGACGCGGTGATGGTCGCGCGCGGCGACCTCGGTGTCGAGATGGGCCCGGAACAGGTGCCCGCCATCCAGAAGGAGATCATCGATCTCGCCAACCGCGAATCACGGCCGGTCATCACCGCCACCGAGATGCTCGAATCGATGGTCCGCAACCCCCGGCCAACACGTGCCGAGGCTTCTGACGTCGCCAATGCCATCTTCGACGGCACCGATGCCGTGATGCTGTCGGGAGAGACCGCGGCAGGTCGGTATCCCGTCGAAACCGTGCGCACGATGGCCCGCATCATCGAGGTCGCCGAGTCGGTCGCTCATCGTGTCCGGCCCGTCGTTCCCGTCACGGGCAAGGTCGTCGGACGCGTGGTCGCCAAGGCGGCCAAGCAGATCGCCGACGACATCGACGCCACGGCGATCCTGGTGTTCAGTCTGTCGGGAGCCTCGGTGCAGCTGGTGTCGAAGGTGCGGCCGAATCAGCCGGTGATCGGGCTGACGACCGATGAGCGTTCCTACCGGCGTTTCCCGCTCATGTGGGGGACGACGGGACAGATCGTGCCGATGAAGGACCACTCGCAGGACCTCATCCTGGCGGCTGAGCGCATCTGCCTCGAGTACGGATACGGCACGTACGGCGACACGTTCGTCATCGTCTCCGGAATTCCCGGTGGGCGTGGCGGAACCAACCGGGTGCTCGTCCACCGCATCGGCGACCTCAGCGATCCCGTCTGAGGCACGTGCCGATCATGGGCCGCGACGTCTGCAGGTCAGCGGCGCAGATCCTGGACACGCTGCCAGGGCGTCGCTGGTGCCCCGTCGCGATGGAGTGCGGCGACGATCTCGGCGAGATCCGGCGGTTCGACGTGTTCGGTCGTCGCCGCAAGTTCGTCGGCCGACCACCATCGCACCGACGAGATCGCCGCATCGCCGAGCGGCGCATCGTCGATGGCATGTGCTGGGTCGATGCCCGGCAAGACGTCGTCGAGTCGCACCAGCACCCAGTTCTCGTGCTGGGTGATCCACACGCCGTGGAACGCGAACGTCGCCGTGCGCTCGAGCACGACCGGTCCGGGCGTTGCCTCGATACCGAGTTCTTCGCGCAATTCACGCCGCGCGGCTTCCTCGACGGTCTCGTCGGCGTGGCGGCCGCCACCGGGTGCGGTCCACACGGTCGTCGCCGCGGTCGGATGGTGCGCGACGAGTGCGACGCGGCCGGAGTTGTCCAACAGCAGCACGCGTGCGGCCTCGCGTTCGAAAGGTGTCTCACGGGTGGGCACGGCCGGTTCGGGTGCGCGCCGCGGATGTTCGGGAATCGGCTTGGCGGCGAGCACGTGTTGCCGGGCGATGATGTGCAGATCGCGGTGACGGTCGATGATCACCAGGACATCGTCATCGAACGCGACGAGCCGGCCAACCGCATCGGTCGGCACCGGTCCCCGCTCGGGATCGTCGACGTAGTGTCGGACCGACACGCGGTCCGCGATGTTCTCCGCAGTCACGGTGCGGGCGTAGCGGGGGCGACCGGTGCCGATTCGAGGCTGCATCGCCACTCCGTGCCGTCGTGTCCGCGCGAATCGCTGCACGCGTTCGCCAACGTCAGTGTGCCGCAGGCGTCAGCCCGCGGTGCGCGGCGGGTGTGGTTGGTGGCGGTGGCCGCGGATGTGCGCGATGACGGCGGGACGCTCTACGATGTCACCGCGCTGGTTGCCAGCCACCGGTGGCGCCGGACGACCTGCCAGGTCGCGCCACCAGATGACAGGAGGCCTCGAAGTGACCTACACCATCGCTGAGCCCTGTATCGACGTGAAGGACAAGGCCTGCGTCGAGGAGTGCCCGGTCGACTGCATCTACGAAGGGGACCGGATGCTTTACATCCACCCCACCGAATGCATCGACTGCGGTGCGTGCGAACCGGTCTGTCCCGTCGAGGCGATCTTCTACGAGGACGACGTCCCGGACGAGTGGAAAGAATTCACGCCGATCAACGCCGAGTTCTTCGAGGACTCCGTCACCGGGCTGGGTTCGCCCGGCGGGGCGGCAACGGTCGACGTTGCCGACAAGGACCACCCGAAGATCGCGTCCTGGGAGGCGTGAGTTGACGTACGTCATCGCCGAACCGTGCATGGACGTCAAGGACAAGGCCTGCGTCGAGGAGTGCCCGGTCGACTGCATCTACGAAGGGGACCGGATGCTCTACATCCACCCCGGCGAGTGCATCGACTGCGCGGCGTGCGAACCCGCATGTCCGGTCGAGGCGATCTTCTACGCCGACGACGTCCCGGACGAGTGGAAGTCGTTCACCTCGGTCAACGCCGAGTTCTTCGACGACTCGGTGACCGCGTTGGGCGCGCCCGGTGGTGCCTCGGACATCGGTCCGACGAAGGTCGACCATCCCCAGATCGCGACCTACGAGGTGTCGTCTGCCACCTGACGTGCGCTGGTGCGGACAAGCGAACGGTCCCGGCCTTCACGGCCGGGACCGATTGCGTTCGAGGGGGAGGTGCTCAGACGAGCAGCCGTGCCGAGGAGCGGCTCGTGGTCGTCGACACGTACGCCTCCCAGGCTGCCACCAGCCGTCGGACGCCTTCGTCGATGTCGGCCTCGGTGTGCGCATAGACGAGGCGCAGGCAGCGTCGATTTCCCTCGTCGACGCTCAACGCCGGGCCGGGAACGATCGCGACCCCGTGGCGCATCGCCACATCCGCGAATTCGTCGGCGTTGCCGTGCGGAAGCGTCACCCACAATGACAGTCCGCCGCTGGGGCATCGATACGACCAATCTGGCAGGTGCTCGGCCAGCAACGCGCACATCTGGTCGCGCCTTGGTCGAAGCTGCTCGCGGCGCTGTGTCTTGACGTCGTCGATGCGGTCGAGCAGCCGGAACACGAGCAGCTGAGACAGCAGCGGGGAACCGAGGTCGGCCACGGTCTTGGTCGCGAGCATGCGCGGCGCCCACGACTCCGGGGTGCGCAACCAGCCGATGCGCAGTCCCGCCCAGAACAGCTTGGCGGTTGAGCCGATCGTGTGCACCGTCGCCTCGGGGCACAGTGCGGCGATCGGTGGGGGCAGGTCGATGTCGTCGATGGCCACGTCGGCGAGCGCCAGATCCTCGACGACCGGGGTGCGCGACTGTGCGGCAATGGCACCGAGTTCCATGCGCCGTTCGACGGGCATCACCGTCCCCGTGGGATTGTGGAAGTGCGGGGCGACATAGATCATCGCCGGATCGGCGCGTTCGACGAGTTCGGCGATGGTGTCGGTTCGCGCGCCGTGTTCATCGACGGGCAGCGGGATCGGGCGGGCACCGAAACGGCGGAAGACATCGAGCGCACCCGGGAACGTGGGACTTTCCACCAACACCGCGTCTCCCGGTTGTACCGCCTGGCGGGCGACGAGCGACAGGGCTTGATGGGCGCCTGTGGTGACGATGACCTGGTCGGCCAGGGTCGGCAGCTGCATCGCCGCGTAGTAGTCGGCGACACGGCCGCGCAGCGCACGCAAGCCCTGCGGCACGTAGCCGTGGTGTCCCGTCAACGCCTCGATGTCGTCGCGTGTCAGCTCGAGGAGCACGTCGGCGATGACGGATGCGCCTGTCACGGCGGCGACGGACAGTTCGATGACGTCCGAGTCGGAGGCGGACTCGCTGCTCGGGTCGGTCAAGCTGCCGATCGCGTCGTTGGCGAGGAACAGCCGTCCGGTGGACACGGCGTCGACGCCGGGATGAAGAGACGCGGTGGCGTCGCGAACCCAGGTCCCCGAACCGCGGCGGCTCTCGAGCCAGCCTTCGGCCTTGAGCCGGTCGTAGGCGGCCACCACCGTCGCGCGGCTGACCGCCAGCGCGTTCGCGAGCGCACGCTCGGGGGGCAGCACCGTTCCCAGCGGGACGTCGCCGCGGTCGATGGCCTGCTTGAGCGCGGTGGCGAGCAGCCGATACAGCGGCCCGTCACCCCGCATCCCGTCGGCGAGAATCGCCCCGAGGTGCGATCCAGTTTCTCTAATTGGATCTTCCAATAGCGGTCCAATATCGCAGGTTGCGAGCTTGCGCAGAGATATTGGTACGGTACAGTAGCAAACACGACGCCAATGGACCGGAAATTCTTCGGAACTCCGATCCAATAGCGTGGAGGCGCACCAAGGACGTGTCGATCGGACGGGGTTCTCGTCCAGATCACACCCGGCGCCGAACGAAAGTTGACAACTGAAGATCTGTGCGGGGCCACTCTCCCTCTCCCACCCGGTCCCGCACGACGCTCGGGAATACGCTCGACCACTCTCCCGCTCCACTTGGCGGCTCTCCCACCGCCGGATGCGCTCCCATCCCAACGCATCCATGGTCGAAGCTCCGAGCGATCTTCCGCCCCCTCGGTCATTGGCCGAGGGGGCGTGTCATTTTCCCCGGACTGTCGCGCGTGATCGGTCCCGGGTGGAGCGTCAGTCGGCGAACTGCAGCATCGGCGCATCGTCGAATCCGTCGAGGAGTCGCACACGAACGCCGGTGGCCCGCAGGAAGTCCCGTGTCGCTTCCCAGCCCTCGTAGCGGCCGCTCGCGGCGACGACTTCGGTCACCCCGGAATTGGCGATCAGCTTGGCGCAGCCGAAGCAGGGCGCGCCGGTGCAGTAGAGCGACGCGTTGTCGCGTTCCTCAGGCGACGAGAACAGCAGTGCGTTCGCCTCGGCATGAATCGCGATGCACTGCTCGTCGTCATGTCCCTGCAGCGCCGTCGACTGCGCCCGCGGACATGCGCCGTCGAAGCAGTGGGGATAGCCCGAAGGACCTCCGTTGTAGCCAGTGGCCACGATACGTCGGCCCTGCACGATCACCGCGCCGTGCTTGCGGCGACTGCAGGTCGCGCGCGTCGCGGTTGTGCGCGCGAGTTGCAGGAAGTACTCGTCCCACGAGGCGCGTTCCACGGTCAGCTCCCGTCTCGGGCGAAGGCTAGCGAGGTCGCCTCGATCCCCGGACCAAACACCATCGCCCGGCAGCGCTCGCGGCTGGACGGCTTCTGCGTCAGAACCCCGGTGTCGCCGGCGGGATCATCCCGGGCGGCATCTCAGAGCGGCCCTCGAGCGGGGAGAGGGCGAACTCTTCACGGCCGATCCGCAAGAATTCGACCGGCTCGTCGTTCGCCAGGTGCTGCTCGACGATCTGGGGGACGTCTTCGACCGTCACCCCGCCGTACCAGACGTCGTCGGGGGCGACGTAGATCGTCGGGCCGACCATGCACGGCTCGAGGCAGCCGGTCGCCACGACCTTGACGTCCACGAGGCCCTGGCGGCCCGTCTCCTCGCGCATCGCCTCGAACAGGTTCGCCGAGCCGCGCGCCATGCACGAGGGCCGCGGATGCTCTGCGGGCCGCTCGTTGATGCAGACGAAGACGAACTTGCGGGGCATGCCCACGCGCGCCACGGTGCCTCCTTCGTGTCGCCGGCTTCGCCGACGCGACCGTAGCGTGGCCGGTCGGTGCGCGCGCCGGGCCCGCAGGCAGCTGACGGTCTGGACTATTCCAGGCCGCGGGTGGCGATACTGGGCGGCTGCCAGCCGAGCAGGGCCGCGGTCATCTGCAGCACGTCGACGGTGCGCTCGACTTCGTGGACACGCACGATGTGTGCACCGCGAAGGACGCTGAAGACCGCAGCCGCGAGGCTGCCGTCGACCCGGCGGTCGATGGGTGCGCGCAGCGTCTCGCCGATGAAGTCCTTGTTCGACAGGGCGACGAGCACGGGGAAGCCGAGCGCAGCCAATTCCGGCAGCCGGCGTGTCACCTCGAGCGACTGCGCGGTCGTTTTCTGGAAGTCGTGGCCCGGGTCGACGATGAGCCGGCGTGGATCGACGCCCGCCTGGCATGCCCGCGTCGTCAGCGCGCGGCAGTGCTCGACGACCGCGGTGGTCACATCGGGGTCGTAGTCGCGCCGAAAGGGACGGGTCCGTGGACGGCCGCCGTGGTGCATGGCGATGTAGCCGGCGTCGTGCGCGACGACGACGTCGAGCACCTCGGCGTCGTGAAGGCCGGTGACGTCGTTGACGATGTCGGCGCCCGCCACGAGCGCCGCGTCCGCAACCGGCGCGCGGAACGTGTCGACCGAGATCAGTACGTCGGCATGGGACTCACGCAGCGCCGCGATGAACGGCACGACACGGTCGATCTCCTCAGCCACGGACACCTCTGCGCCCGGACCGCCCTTGATCCCGCCGACGTCGATGATGTCGGCGCCGCCCGCGACCTGTCGGCTCGCCGCGTCGAGCGCCGCGTCGAACGCGAACGTCGCCCCCCGGTCATAGAACGAGTCCGGGGTGCGATTCACGATGCCCATGACGGCGGTGCGCCGGCGGAAATCGAGTGTTGCCCGTGGCAGCACGAGTTGCGGCGCTGGCGCGTCGCGTCCGTCGAGCAGCGGCGTGGCGAGCGCGTCAGGGCGCTGGCCGTCGGCAGCCGAACCCGGGGAGGTCACCGACGACTCACGTGAGGAACTCGAGGATCGTCGCTGCGAGTGCGCCCGGTGCCTCGACCGGCAACCAGTGCCCGACGTCGGGAATCACCTTGATCCGACTGACGGGGATCGATGACTTGAGTTCCTCCGCCATCGCCAACGGAGTCGATCGGTCGTGTGCGCCGGTCACGATCAGCGTCGGCTGCCCGATCTCGTCGCGGCGGATCTGCGGCGCCTTCGACAGGGCCCGGCACGACTTGGCGTAGCTGATGGGATCGTTGCGAAGGAACATCTCCCGCAGCAGGCCGACGGTTCCCGGATGCATCGCGTGGGTCTGCGGCGACACCGCGCCCTCGAGCCATGCATCGGCCAGTTCGTCGAGGCCGTTTGTCTCGACGACGTCGGCCCGCTGGCGGTAGGCGTCGGCTGTCTGCGGCTGGAAGTAGCTGATGCCCCCGACGAGCACGAGCTGGTCGACCACATCGGGTGATCCGTGTGCGAGGTGCTGGGCGACCAACGAGCCGAGCGAGTGGCCGACGAGTGTCACCGCAGGCAGCTCGAGTTCACGGATCAGCCGTGCGACGTCCTTCGACCAGGTCTCGATCGAGAACTTGCCCTTGCTCTGACTGCGGCCGTGGCCGCGAAGGTCGACGGCGACACCATGGTGGTGCTGCTGCATCGCCTGCATCACCCCATGCCAGATGTGGGCGGTTCCCCCGAGACCGTGGAGGAAGATGACCGGTGGCCCATCGCCGTAGCGCAGGTAGTGGCAGGAGTTTCCGTCGATTTCCGCGAACACGTGGCTTCCTTTGAGGTTGTGAGCGCCGGCGCAGGCCGCTCCACGAGGTTGAAGGTGGGCGGCCGCTCACGCCCGGCGGCGTCGGCCATGAGCCTATTGCCCAGGCGACCCCACCGTCGACGCGGCGGAATCGTGCTGCCCGCGCCGACGCGCGGCTCGCGCTGGATCGGGTCGCGTTATCGTGACGGTGCATCGGCGAGCGGAGGCGGAGATGCGGCTGGCGGTCACGGTCGACGTCGACGCCCCAGTCGAGGCCGTCTGGGAGCTGTTGACGCACTGGGAGCGGCAGCCCGAGTGGATGCTCGATGCCGTCGATGTCGAGGTGCTCACCCCCCAGCGTGCCGGGGTGGGCGTGACGATCCGGTGTCCCACGCGCCTGCTGGGGGTCGTGGTCGACGACACCATGCGAGTGACCGTGTTCGAACCACCACACCGTCTTGTCGTCCAGCACCTGGGACGCATCATCCGCGGGCACGGTGCGTTCGAGCTGGCACCACGCGACGGGCGGACCGCAGTCGTGTGGTGGGAGGTCGTCGATGTGCCTTTCGGCCCGGTGGGAGAGTTCCTGGCGACGTTGTTCGTCCTGCCGTTGCTCGAGCGCGTGTTCCGACGTTCGCTGCGACGCCTCGCCGCCTTGGCCGCCCGACGGTGATGCGAGCACCGCTCAGCGCGGTGTGCGCCGCTGCGCGATTGCGTTGGCCAGGCGCGTGAACATGCCGGCGTCGGCGTCGGAACGGATCGCGGCAGCCGCGCTGCTCACCGGTGCGTCGACCGGCTCGACCGACGGCGGCGCTGATGATGCGGCGACGATGAGCGGATCGGGTGCACGGTTGTCGATGCCATGCACCGTGTCGGCCCGCACGAGCATCGCGCCGAGCGGGTCGAGTCCGACCTCCCCATCATCGGTCACGAACCAGGAACGGCCACCGATCACCGTGTAGGTCACGTCCTGTGCGGGATAGTGCAGCACGCCTGTGGACTGCTGCGGCTCGAGACACCACAGGTCGAGGGCCAGGTCTTCGGTGGCGAACA
This sequence comes from Nitriliruptoraceae bacterium, assembly GCA_040904785.1. GTDB lineage: Bacteria > Actinomycetota > Nitriliruptoria > Nitriliruptorales > Nitriliruptoraceae > JBBDSV01. Next base: position 7,813 of record JBBDSV010000063.1, on the reverse strand, counting down.
CCCGTACGCGGCAGGGCGCGGCTTCTGAGAAGCGCACGTAGTCGCGCAGGTCGACCGGCACGACACGTGCATCATCGTCTGCGGTGGGGGTGTGGCGCGTGTCACTCATGGTGGGCGCAAGGCTAGGCGCAGATCGTCGACACCACCGACGACGTCATCCCGCCCGCGTGATGCTGACCCCAGTAGAGTCTTGAACGCCATCACCGCAGCACGCGCAGACGCACGACGCAAATCGTCACGACCTACGGCAAACCACGATGTCCACACAACGTCATGCGGACGCCCGCGGGCTGGGCGTCTGCACGTGCGGGCCACGGCAGCGACGTGAGCCGCACGGTCGCGAAGTCACGCCCGCGGCAGGTGGCCCGCCCTGCCGTGCATCATGAGCGACTTCGGTGTCGTCGAAGTCGTGCTCGCGGTCCTGCTGGGAGCGGTGACCGGGACCATCTCCGGGGCGTTCAGCATGGGCGGCGGTGTGCTGCAACAGCCCGGGATACGCCTGCTCGGTGGGACGCCGTTCGAAGCGATCGGGACCACCACACCGGTACTCATTCCCATGGCGGTGAGCGCCATCGTGCGCTACGCGCGGTCGGGGCTCGTGAGCGGTCGCGTCGCCGCCTGGGTTGTGCCGGCCGGCCTGATCGGCAGTGTGATCGGACCGCTATCGACGCGTCTGGTGCCCGGCGACGGCCACCTGCTGCAGTTAATGACCGCGGCCCTGCTTGCACGGGCGGCGATCAGCATCATGCGTCCGGACCGCAACCGCGCGAGGCGGCTCGCGCCCGGTGAACCGACATGGGATCCGAACGTCGAATCCTGGGCGCTGCGCATTCGGCTCGTCGTGCTCGGGATCGTCGCCGGGACGCTCGGGGGGCTGCTCGGGATCGGTGGGGGAGTGATCCTCGTCCCCGGGCTGCATCGCGTCGTCGGCATGCCACTGCGCCGGGCTATCGCCACGTCCCTGCTGGCCGTCGGCTTCCTCGCCATCCCCAGCGCCCTGACCCACCACACGCTGGGTGGGGTCGAGTGGCCGCTGGTCGGGCTGCTGTCGATCGGGGTCGTTCCGGGCGCGTGGTTGGGCGCCCATTTGACGTCGCTCGCGGGGCGTCGGGCCGTGGCGGTCGCCACCGGCACCGTCCTGCTGCTGCTTGCCATGATCTACGGCATCGAGGAGATCACCTCCCTGCTCGCGATCGCTCGCGAGCGGTGACCGTGCGGGGCGGTCACCGAGGTGGGTGTCGGCGACCTCACTAGGCTCGCAGCCGCCACGCTCATGGGAAAGGCCGTCGCCGTGGAGATTGTCCACCAGTCCACCGACCTCGTCGACATCGACGCAGACGTGCTCGGTGTCGGCGTCTTCGCCGCGTCAGGCGACGACTCGACATTGGTGTTGGCGGACGACGCGGCCGCAGTCGCCGAAGCGAGCGGGCTCGATCTCGTCGCCGAGCTCCGTGCCGCCGGATTCGACGGCACACTCGGGACCGTCGCGCACCTGGCCACGCGTGGGGCGACACGGGCGCCGATGATCGTGGCGGTCGGTCTCGGCGACCGCGCAACCTTCGACGATTCGCGCCGCCGCCGCGCCGCGGCCGCGCTCGCGCGGGCAGCGACACGAGCACCGCACCTGGCGACCGGGTTGCACACCCTCGGCGACGTCGCCGACGTCGCATGGTCAGCGCAGGCTGTCGTCGAAGGGCTGGTGCTCGGGATCTACCGGTTCACCCCCTACCGGAGCGAGGCCGAAACGATTGCATTGGCGACGACGACGCTGTGCGGCGGTGGTGCGGCAACCGAGACCGGGATCGCCGTCGGCCAGGTCACGGCCCGGGCGAGCTGCACGACGCGCGATCTCGTCAACACCCCTCCGCAGGACAAGCGGCCGCCGAAGCTCGCCGACGACCTCGCGGCGGCGGTCGCCGACCACGAGCTGGCCGTGCGCGTGCTCGATGAGGACGCCCTGGCCGAGGGCGGGTATGGCGGCATCCTCGGGGTCGGACAGGGATCGTCCGCGTCGCCTCGGCTCGTCGAGATCGCCTACCGCCCGCCCGATGCACGACGGCACGTCGCGCTCGTGGGCAAGGGCATCACGTTTGACTCCGGCGGGCTGTCGCTCAAGCCATCGGCGTCGATGGAGACGATGAAGTCCGACATGGCTGGTGCCGCAACGGCGTTCGCGGCCGTGGTGGCGGCCGCCGAGCTCGAGCTCGACGTCGCCGTGACCGCGGTGCTGGCCCTGGCGGAGAATCTGCCGTCCGGCACGGCGACACGCGTCTCCGACGTGCTGCGCTTCCGCAACAAGACGACCGCGGAGGTCATCAACACCGACGCCGAAGGCCGACTGGTGCTTGCCGACGCGCTCGTCCACGCGAGTGAACTCGCGCCCGACGCGATCGTCGACATCGCCACGTTGACCGGCGCCGCGGTGGCGGCGCTTGGCGACCGCATCGGCGTCGTCATCGCCAACGACGACGAGCTCGCTGACGCGATGATCGGCGCCGGCGCCCGTGCCGGCGAGCCGCTGTGGCGGCTGCCGCTGGCCAAGACCGAATACGGCGAGCGGGTCGAGGGCACCATCGCCGACTTGAAGAACGCCGGAGGCCGTGCGGCAGGCACGATCTTCGCCGCCCTGTTCCTCGAGCGGTTCGTCGCCGACGGCATCGACTGGGCGCATCTCGACATCGCCGGAACGGCGTGGACCGATGAGGCCTACGGCGAACATCCCAAGGGCGCGACGGGGATCCCGGCGCGCACGCTCATCGAGTGGCTGCGCCAGTGATGTCACGATCGGCATCGAGCCGGTCGAGGAACTGCATGCGGTCGACCAGGACACGCCGGTGACGCACCTTGGCAACGACTGTGTCGCCGTGTTCGATCGTGACGTTGAACTCGAGACGGCGGCCGTGATGGCCGATCAGTGTCGCACGCGCACAGACCCGGCCGCCGACGGCGACGGGCGTGACATGTTCGATCTCGGCCCATGTTCCCACGGTCGTCTCGGCATCGGCGAGCTCACCGTCGATCGCCTGCACGCAGGCGCTCTCGGCGAGCGCGAGCAGTGCCGGTGTGCCGACGACCGGCACATCGCCAGAGCCGAGCGCGATCGAGGTGTCCTGCTCGGAGACGACGAGCTCACGAACGTGCTTGAGCCCGGGATTGCAGCTGCCCATGCGACAACCTCACGCGTATGCGACTGGGGAGAGGTGAAGCCCGCAGGGTAGCGTCACGGCCGACAGTTCCGAATGACACGCTGCGTCGGTACGGCGCAGCCGGTGAGGAGCAGGTTGTGGCCGCAGCGTCCGCCGTGTTCGCCCTCGTGTTGCTGATGACCGCCGTTGGCAGCTCGGCGCTGCTGTGGCTCGCGCCGACCTTCGGTGCCGTGCGGCACGGCTACGAACTGCTCACCGGGGCAACGGTGGTGCTGCTCGCCTGGGGAGGGTGGTCCGCGCTCGCCGCACCGCTCGACTCGCTCACCGACGCCGGCGCGATCGCCGCCGGTGGCCGCCTGGGCACGCTGGTGGTCGTCATGATCGTTGCGACCGTCGCGGCGATCGCTGCACTGTTCTTGCGTGTGCCGGCGATCGTCGCCCGCGTGCTCGGGGTGGCCGCAACTTTCGCGGGAATCGCCGCGTTCCACCCGTTGGCGGTCATTCGCGACGTCGGCAGCCCCGCACGTGGCCTCGTTGCCGGGATCGCCGAACTCGCCGCGGGATCGCTGTTCCTCGGGGCCATCTGGGTCGGGATGATCCTGGGGCACTGGTATCTGGTCGAGCGCCGACTCTCCAACCGCTACATGGTCTTCATCGCCTGGACGAACGTCGCCGCCGTCGTCGCCGGGCTGGTGTCGCTGCTGCTGTCGGCACGCAACCCGGTGCCGTGCGAGGGCCTCGGCATCGCCGCGTTCCAGCAGTGCGCGATGACCTTCGCGCCGGTACTGCGGATCGGGTCGATGACGCTGATCCTCGGGTTCGGCGTGCTGGCACTCATCGCGATCATCGCCGCGTTCAACGTGCGGCTCGCGCGCGAAGGCGGCCGATCGATCCAGGCGTCGACCGGAATGTTCTACCTCGCCGTCATCCTGGCACCCGCCGTCGAATTCGCCGCCAAGGTGCGCTTCTTCTGACGAGGCAGCGTCCGGCCGACGGTCGGTGGTTTCAGCCCTCGTCGGCGTCGGGCTGGCGAATCGCCAGTGCGATGCCGTCCTCGAGCGGCAGGATGGTTGACAGCAGTCCCGGATCGCGCACCAGGGTGTCGACGAATTCGGCGAGATCGTCGGCGTGATCCCCACGTCGCACGACGCCGCGGGCGACGAACATCGCGCCGGGGCGCAAGAGTCGATGCGCGTGTTCGATCATCGCGGGATAGCGCGCCGGGTCGGTCTGCACCAGCATCAGGTCGTAAGCATGGTCGGAAAGTCGCGGCAGGACGGTCAGCGGGTCGCCGTGGATGGAACGGATGCGGTTGGCGACATCGGCTTCGGCGTAGGCGTCTTGGGCAAGCGCATGCGCGTGCGGATCGGCTTCGATGGAGGTGAGCACCCCACCGGCGCGCATCCCGTCGAGCAGCCACAGCGCCGACACGCCATGCGCACTGCCGATCTCGACCGCGGTCCGTGCACCGCTGCCGGCGGCCGCCCAACGAAGCAGCGAGCCGATCTCGGGCGTCGGGGTCATCGCGGCATTCCCGGCGCGAGCTCGTGCCGCGGCGACGTGCTCGTCCTCGGGCGCGCTCACCTGACGGATCGCCTCCAGCACCTCGGGATCCACACTCACTCCTGCTCGCTGCGGGATGCTTGCGCCGCATAACGCTATACGGCCGGGGGCGACAGCGGTGGCCGACCGGCCACAGCGGCGAATTGCCGTGGCGCGCGTGATGCGCCACCCTGGTCGACGGTCCATCGTCGTGTCACGTGAGTGTCATGTCACCGGCGGTGGGTGTGACGACGCTGAGGGAGAGGGACGTGGACTACGACCGCGACGAGTGGCGCCGCCCCTGGACGGCTGACGCCGACCTCGACGGCGCGGCAACGACCACGTCGGTGCTCGACTCACGCAGGGCCGATGCCCCGACAGGGAGCACGACGACGGCGACGCCAGCACCGGCCGCACCCCGTCGCCGGTGGGCGTCGCTGCTGGTCACGCTGGTCGTCGCGCTGCTGGGGGCCGTGGTCGGGACCGCCGGGACCCTTGCCTACCTCGCCGACGACACCGGAGATTCTGCGCCGTCGACCACTGCTGAGCCCGCGCCGACCAACGCGCCCTCGATCGAGGTCAACGGGGAGACCGCCGTCATCCCCGCCGTCGCTCAGGCCGTGACCCCATCGGTCGTGCGGATCGACGTCGCCGCCTCGGGCGGGTTCGACGCGCCCGCCGGATCGGGTGGCGCGATCGGCTCTGGGGTCATCTACCGCTCCGACGGGTACGTGCTGACAAACAACCACGTGGTCGCCGCGGCGGTCGACAACGGGTTCGGGGTCTCCGTCCGACTGTCGAGCGGCGACGTCGTCGACGCCGAGATCGTCGGTACCGACGAACTCAATGACCTCGCCGTCCTCAAGGTTGACCGCACCGGTCTGCCCGCCATCAACCTGCGGCCCGCCGACGAAACCATCGTCGTCGGCGAGACGGTCGTTGCGATCGGCTCGCCCTTCGGGCTCGACGCCACGGTCACCGCCGGGATCGTCAGCGCGGTCAACCGCGAGATTCGCGCCGATGATGATTCGGGCGTCGTCATCCCCAACGTGATCCAGACCGACGCGGCGATCAACCCCGGCAACTCGGGTGGCGCGCTCGTCGACGCCGAAGGCCGGCTGGTGGGCATCAACACGGCGATCCTGTCGCGCTCGGGCGCCAACCAGGGCGTCGGCTTCGCCGTCTCGGTCGAACAGGCCATCTATTCGGCCGATCAGATCATCGAGCAGGGCTTCGTACGCCACCCGTTCCTCGGCATTCGCGGGATCGACGTCACGCCCGAGATCGCCGAAGAATTCGGCCTGCCGGCCAGCCGGGGCGCGGTCGTCGAATCGGTCGAGCCGGACACGTCCGCTGCTGAAGCGGGCCTGCGCGCCGGCGACATTATCGTTGAGGTCGACGGCGAGGCGCTCGACTCGATGTCCGAACTGGTCGCGATCGTGCGGTCGGCGGCGCCCGGTGACGAGCTGACCCTGCGGGTGTTCCGCGACGGCGAGGTGCTCGAAGTCGACGTGACACTTGGCGAACAGCGACGCTGAGACCCGCGCGGCGCCGTGGATACGCTGATCGTTCGTCGAAGAGGAGCCGCAGCCGCGTGCCGGGCATCCAGGAACTGCTCGTCATCGCGATCGTCGCGCTGCTCGTGTTCGGCCCCGAACGGCTGCCCGAGCTCGCCCGGCGTGCCGGCCACCTCGTCGTCAAGGTCCGAGGTGAGGCCGAACGCAACATCTCGGCGTTCCGCGCGGCGGCCGATCTCGACGACCTCGAAGACGAGCTGCGCGCTGTGGGCGACGAACTGCGCGGCGGACGGCGGGTGACGCCCCGCTCCACGGGGCCGGCACCTCGAACGCGACGGCCATCGCCGCCACGCACCGGCACGCCGCCGACTGATCCGGACGCGACCTGATGGCCGGCCGTCTCGGCATGCTCGTGTCACTGCTCGCCGTCGTCGGCTCGTTTGCGGCGGTGCGCAGCGGCCGATCCGCGACGGTCGATGACACTGCCCGCGATGTCGTCGCAGGGTGGCATTCCGACGCCGCTGACCGCATCGTGCCGATCGTCACCGATCTGGGATCGGTCTACGGGCTGGCCGGGGTGTCGGCAGCGTTGGCCGCCCAGGGGCATCATCGGCTGGCGCGTGACGTCGCCACCACCGGCCTTGCCGCTTGGACGGTCGCCCAAGGGGTCAAGCCGGCGCTCGTCCGCGACCGGCCGTATGAGTTGGGCACTGCCGCGCGACGCGTCGCGGTGCCCGCCGGGTCGTCGTGGCCGTCCGGCCATGTGGCGGTGACCGCCGCGTTCGCGACGACCGTGTCGCCGTCGCTGTCGGCCGGCGCGAGACTGGTGTTGTGGAGCGCAGTCGGCAGCGTCGGCGTGTCACGGCTGCATGTCGGCGTGCATCACGCCACCGACGTCATCGCCGGCTGGGGGATCGGTGCGCTGTGTGCGACCGCGTGGCGGCGCCTGGTGTCACGACACCGTCAACGGCAGTGAACGTCCCACGATCGACCGCGACTTGGCGGACAGATTCTCCGCGATCTCGGTGATCGCGACCGCCGCAGGGACGTCGGGGTGGGACACGACGAGCGGAACGCCGGCGTCGCTGCCTTCGCGCAGGCGCGGGTCGATCGGAATCCGCCCGAGGACCTCGGTCCCGAGCGCTTCGGCGAGCTCTTCGCCGCCTCCACTGCCGAACAGTTCGTGACTCGACCCGCAGTCGGGGCAGGTGAACAGCGCCATGTTCTCGATGACGCCGGTGACCGTCATCCCCGTCTGCTCGGTCGCCTTGCCGGCGCGCAGCGCGACCTTCTGTGCGGCCTGCTGTGGCGTGGTGACCACGAGCATGTCGGCGTTCGGCAGCATCTGCGCCAGCGAGATGGCGATGTCGCCCGTTCCGGGAGGCAGGTCGCAGAGCAGAAAGTCGAGTTCGTCCCAGTGGACGTCGCCGAGGAACTGCTGCAGTGCGCGGTGCAGCATCGGTCCGCGCCAGATGACCGAACGGTCCGGGTCGGTGAAGAAACCGATCGAGATGACCTTGCACCCGTGTGCCTGCAGCGGCATCACCATGCCGTCGAACGCGACCGGCTTGCCCGACACGCCGAGCATGCGCGGGATCGAGTAGCCCC
>JBBDSV010000062.1:22242-30878 GCA_040904785.1 Nitriliruptoraceae bacterium | reverse complement strand
CGAATGTCAAGAAGGGGGAGGTCGTCCGCTGTGTCGTCGTTCGCACGTCGAAGGAGCGGCGACGCTCGGACGGGTCCTACATCCGGTTCGACGAGAACGCCTGCGTGATCATCCGACCGGACGGCACGCCCCGCGGCACCCGGATCTTCGGTCCGGTCGCCCGCGAGCTGCGCGACAAGCGGTTCATGCGGATCATCTCGCTCGCCCCGGAGGTGTTGTAGTGCATCGCATCCGTAAGGACGACCAGGTCCAGGTGATCGCCGGCAAGGATGCCGGCCGCACCGGCCGCGTGGTTCGCCTCTTCTTCGACCGGGACAAGGTGCTGGTCGAAGGCGTGAACTACGTCAAGAAGCACGAACGCATGCAGCAGCAGGGCGGCACGCAGGAGGGGGGCATCATCGAGACCGAGGCCCCCGTGCACGTGTCGAACGTGCTGCCCGTCTGCCCCTCGTGCGGGGAAGCAACCCGTGTCGGCTTCGTGTACGAGACCGAGGGCGACCGTCGCTCGAAAGTCCGACGCTGCAAGAAGTGTGACGCCACGTTCTAGATGACCGCCGGACCGGCCCGTCCGAGACGACACGGGATCGGTGTCCCACCAACACGGTGAGGCCGAGTCGGTGACCGGCTAGGAGCAGCAAGATGACCACGACAACCACACCGCGGCTCAAGCAGCGGTACCGTGACGAGATCGCCCCGGCACTCGCCGAGCAGCTTGGGCTGACGAACGTCATGGAGATCCCGACGTTCGAGAAGATCGTCGTCAACGTCGGACTCGGCGAGGCCGTCAACGACACCAAGGCAGTGGAAGGTGCCGTCGCCGACCTGGCGACGATCACCGGCCAGAAGCCGCGGATCAACCGGGCGCGCAAGTCGATCGCGGGCTTCAAGCTGCGTGAGGGCATGCCGATCGGGGCGAAAGTCACCTTGCGCGGCGACCGCATGTGGGAGTTCTTCGACCGCCTGCTGTCCGTCGCGCTGCCACGTGTCCGCGACTTCCGCGGACTCAAGCCGACCGCGTTCGACGGGCGCGGCAATTACACGTTCGGGCTCGTCGAGCAGTTGGTGTTTCCCGAGATCGACTACGACAACGTTGACAGCGTCCGTGGCATGGACATCACGATCGTGACGACGGCCACCGACGACGACCAGGGTCGGGCACTGCTCGACGCGTTCGGGTTCCCGTTCGCGCGCACGTCCGAGAGCTGACCGCGTCGGCCTTTGGGCCGCATGCAAGGAAGAGACGATGGCCAAGAAGTCGAAGATCGCGTCCGCCAAGCGTGGCGGGAAGTTCCGCGTGCAGGACTACACGCGCTGCCAGCGTTGCGGGCGGCCACGTGCGGTCTACCGCCGGTTCTCGTTGTGCCGTGTGTGCTTCCGCAGCATGGCGCACCGTGGTGAACTGCCCGGCATTCGCAAGGCGAGCTGGTAGCGACGACGGGAAGTGCGGGGCGACACCCGTCCCCGCAACCCCAAGGAGAGACACCCATGACGATGACCGACCCGGTGGCGGACATGCTCACGCGTGTGCGCAACGCATCGATTGCGTACAAGGACGCCGCGGCGATGCCCTCTTCGAAGATCAAGGTGAACATCGCCCGGATCCTCGAGGAAGAGGGCTACATCGACGGTTTCAGCGTTGATGACGCCGAGCCCCAGCCGACGCTGACGATCCGCATGAAGTACGGGCCGAACCGTGAGCGCGTGATCGCCGGCATCCGGCGGATCTCGAAGCCCGGTCTGCGCGTCTACGTCAAGCGTGACGAGATCCCGAGGGTGCTCGGCGGCCTCGGCATCGCGATCCTGTCGACGAGTGCCGGCGTGATGACCGACCGCACCGCCCGCAAGGACGGTCGCGGCGGCGAGATCCTGGCCTACGTCTGGTGATCCAGCCGGCGTGTGCGACGCACCCGCCGCCAAGGAGGAAACAATGTCCCGCATCGGCAAGCTTCCGGTCCCCGTGCCGGACGGTGTCGACGTCACCATCGACGGTCTGCGCGTCACGGTCACCGGCCCCAAGGGCGCGTTGTCCCAGCAGATGCCCGAAGGCGTCACGATCACGCTCGAAGAGGGCGAGGTCGTCGTCGCGCGTGCCAACGACGAGCCGGTGAACCGGTCACGTCACGGTCTGGTCCGTGCGTTGATCGCGAACATGGTCACCGGGGTCACCGATGGCTATGTCAAGGCGCTCGAACTCGTCGGCGTCGGCTATCGCGCGGCGCCGAAGGGCAGCGACCTCGAATTGCAGGTCGGCTACTCACACCCGGTCGTCATCGCCGCGCCCGATGGCATCAGCTTCGAGGTGCCTCAGCCCAACCGGGTCGTGGTCTCGGGGATCGACAAGGCCGTTGTCGGCCAGGTCGCCGCGGACATCCGCAAGGTGCGTCCGCCTGAGCCGTACAAGGGCAAGGGCATCAAGTACGAGGGCGAACACATCCGGCGCAAGTCCGGCAAGGCCGCTGCGCGCTGACGAGCCTGGTGACCGCACCGTTTTCAAGGAGACACCCCGATGGACCCGAGCAAGAAGCGCGTGGCACGCCACCGCCGCCACCTGCGCATCCGCAAGCAGGTGCGTGGCACGGTGCAGCGGCCGCGTCTGAGCGTCTACCGCAGCAACAAGCACATTTACGCGCAGCTGGTCGACGATGTCGCCGGCACAACCCTCGTCGCCGCGTCGTCGATGGATGCGCCGGTCAACACTGACGGCGCGAAGTCGGCGACGGCGGCCGGGGTCGGCACGTTGTTGGGTGAGCGTGCGTCAGCGGCCGGTATCACCACCTGTGTGTTCGACCGTGGCGGCAACCGGTACTCCGGCCGCGTCGCGGCACTCGCCGACGCGGCTCGCGAGGCGGGCCTGGAGTTCTGAGCTCCTGGCGTGTCCTCGGACACGCCAGGAACCGAGAGGAGCGTGCAACATGGCAGCGAACAAGGGTGGCGGACCGAACCGCGGCCGCGGAGGCCGCGACGACCGTCGTGGCCGCGGCCGCGAGGCCGACCGCGAGCAGTACGACGAGCGTGTCGTCGCGATCAACCGTGTCTCGAAGGTCGTCAAAGGTGGCCGTCGATTCCAGTTCACCGCGCTCGTCGTCGTCGGCGACGGCAAGGGCATGGTCGGCGTCGGTCATGGCAAGGCCAAGGAGGTGCAGTCGGCCATCCAGAAGGGCGTTGAAGAGGCGAAGAAGAGCTTCTTCAAGGTCCCGATGGTGGGTTCGACGATCGTGCACCCGGTGGTCGGCCAGTCCGGTGCGGGCCGCGTGATGCTCAAGCCGGCCGCGCCGGGTACCGGGGTCATCGCGGGTGGTCCGGTGCGTGCGGTCATCGAGGCTGCCGGGATCCACGACCTGTTGGCGAAGTCGCTCGGGACGGCCAACCCGATCAACGTCGTCCACGCGACCGTCCAGGGGCTCAAGTCCCAGCGCTCGGCGCACGAGATCGCCGCGCTGCGCGACAAGGCCGTCGAGGACGTCGCCCCAAAGAAGATGCTCGAGGCCCTGCGTTCAGGAGGCGCCTGATGGCGGCGAAGCTTCGTATCACGCAGACGCGTTCGGTCATCGGCCGTACGCAGGACCAGCGTGACACCGTGCGTTCCCTGGGTCTCAAGCGCATCCGCCACACCGTTGTCCAGCCGGACCGTCCGGAGATCCGCGGGATGCTCCGCAAGGTGCCGCACCTGGTCACGTTCGAGGAGATCGACGAATGACGACCAAACTGCATCACCTCAAGCCGGCACCGGGCGCGACGACCGAACGAAAGCGGGTTGCGCGTGGTGACCGTGGGCGTGGCGGCAAGACCGCCGGCCGGGGCACCAAGGGCACCGGTGCTCGCGGCACCGTGCCCGCCGGGTTCGAGGGCGGCCAGCTGCCGATGATCCGCCGGCAGCCCAAGCGCCCCGGCTTCACCAACCCGAACAAGGTCGTCTACGCCGTGATCAACGTCGCGCGACTCGATGCGGCGTTCGCCGACGGTGACACCGTCACGTCCGAGGTCCTGGCGGCCAAGGGCATGGTGAAGAAGAAGCGGCCGGTCAAGATCCTCGGCCACGGCGACATCACCACCAAGCTGACCGTCGACGTCGATGCGATTACGGCGTCGGCGCGGGAGAAGATCACCGCGGCCGGCGGTACGGTCGCCTAGTCCTTGTCCGGGCCCGCCCGGACCCGTCCTGCCGAGGGTTCCATGCTCCGAGCGTTCATCAGCGCCGTCAAGATCCCCGATCTGCGGCGCAAGTTGCTCTTCACCCTGGGCATCATCGCCATCTACCGCATCGGCGGCTGGGTTCCGATCCCGGGCGTTGACGTCGACCTGTTGCGCGAAGCGATCGGCGGCGGCGCGGCAGGCAACATCGTCGGCATCATCAACGTGTTCGCCGGCGGTGCGCTGCAGCAGATGGCCGTGTTCGCGCTCGGCATCATGCCCTACATCACTGCCAGCATCATCATGCAGCTGCTCGCCGTGGTGATCCCCAAGCTCGAAGAGCTGCGCCGTGAAGGCGAACAGGGCCGCCGCAAGATCACGCAGTACACGCGCTACGCGACGGTCGGCCTCGCGCTGCTGCAATCCACCGCGCTGGTGACATTGGCGCGCAACGGTGCGGCGTTCGAAGTCGATGTCATGCCAGGTGCGGGAACCGGCACGATCCTGCTCGCGGTGCTCACCTTGACCGCCGGGACGTCGCTCATCATGTGGCTCGGCGAGCTCATCACCGCGCGCGGCATCGGCAACGGCATGTCGCTGCTCATCTACGTGTCGATCATCAGCCAGTTTCCCTCCGAACTGCGCATCGTGCAGGCGTCGAACGGCTGGGAATGGGTCGCCGGCGTGCTGGTGATGGGGGTGTTCCTCACGGTCGCCGTCGTGTTCATGGAAATGGGCCAGCGACGGATCCCGGTGCAATACGCCCGGCGACAGGTGGGCCGTCGCAGCTACGGCGGGCAGTCGACCTACATCCCGTTGAAGGTCAACCAGTCGGGGGTAATCCCGGTGATCTTCGCGTCATCGATCATCTACCTGCCGGGCATGATTGCCCAGATGTCGGGCAATCAGGCGTTCATCAACTTTAACGCGCGCTATCTCGCGGATGCGACGAATTGGCTCTTCATCGTGCTGTTCGCGGCGATGACGATCTTCTTCGCATACTTCTACAGCGCGATCACGTTCAACCCCATCGAAGTCGCCGACAACATGAAGCGCTACGGCGGCTTCATTCCGGGCATTCGTCCCGGCCGGCAGACCGCCGAATATCTCGACCGCGTGCTGACCCGGATCACGCTGCCCGGGTCGCTCTACTTGGCCGCCGTCGCGGTGCTGCCGTTCATCCTGCTCGCCGTCGGCAACATCCAGGCATTCCCGCTCGGCGGCGTCAGTCTGCTCATCATGGTCGGCGTCGCGCTGCAGACCATGCAGCAGATCGAGAGTCAACTGATGCAGCGTGACTACGAGGGATTCCTGCGCTGACTCCGCCGGCGCGCAGCCGCTGCGCCGGCAACAGCGGGCGAATCGAAAGGACACGCACGTGCGGGTCATTCTCCTTGGACCTCCCGGCGCCGGCAAGGGCACGCAGGCGGCCCGTATCGCCGAGCTCGCCGACATCCCGCACATCTCGACGGGGGACATCCTCCGGGCCAACGTGCGCGATGGCACCGCGCTCGGTGCCAAGGCCAAGCGATACATGGATGCCGGGGATCTCGTTCCCGACGACGTCATCATCTCGATGATCTCGCAGCGGATCGATGCCGATGACGCCGCATCCGGCTTTCTGTTCGACGGCTTCCCGCGCACCGTCCCGCAGGCCGAGGCGCTCGAGGAGCTGCTCATCGAACGCGCCACGCCGCTCGATGTCGTGATCCGGATGGCGGTCCCCGCCGACGAGATCCTGCGACGGTTGACCGGCCGACGGACCTGCACCGAGTGCGGCAGGGTGTTCCACGTCGAATTCGATCCGCCCACCGCCGAGGGTGTGTGTGATTCCTGTGGCGGCGCATTGACGCAGCGCGACGACGACACCGAGGATGTCGTGCTCAACCGGCTCGAGGTCTACGGATCCCAGACCGAACCGCTGGAACAGTTCTACTGGACGCGCGGTCTGCTGCGCGACGTCGAGGCCGTCGGCGATCCCGACGATGTCTTCGCCCGGATGCGCGAGATATTGGCTGAGTACGGTCCGGTGTCATGATCATCAAGAAGTCCCGCGCCGAGATCGAGCGCATGGCTCGGGCGGGCGCGCTGGTCGCCAAGGCGCACGAGGCCATCGCCGAGATCGTTGCGCCGGGCGTGTCGACGCTCGACCTCGATCGGGTTGCCGAGAAGGTCATCACCTCGGCTGGCGCCGTCCCGTCGTTCAAGGGGTACCGCGGCTTTCCCGCGACCCTGTGCACGTCCCGCAATGACGAGATCGTCCACGGCATCCCGTCCGCCGATGCCGTGCTCACCGAAGGTGACGTGATCTCGATCGACTGCGGCGCGATCGTCGACGGGTTCCATGGCGACTCGGCCGTGACACTGATCGTCGGCGGCGCCGACACGGTCGATCCGTCGGTCGCCGAGCTCGTCGAGCAGACCCGTGTCGCGATGTGGCGGGGGCTGGATCAGGCCCGTTCGGGCAACCGGCTCGGCGACATCGGCGCGGCAGTCGAGGCCGTCGCCGTCGCGCACGGCTACGGCGTGGTACGCGAATACGTCGGTCACGGCGTCGGCCGCGCACTCCACGAGGACCCATCGGTACCGAACTACGGCGTCGCGGGCAAGGGCCTCAAGTTGTCGCCCGGATGGGTCATCGCGATCGAACCGATGTTCAATCTCGGCGGCGAGGAGACCGTCACGCTCGACGACGAGTGGACGGTCGTGACGGCCGACGGCACCGTCTCCGCACACTGGGAACACACCGTGGCGGTCACGGAAGACGGCCCTTGGGTGCTCACGGCACGGTCGGATGAACGCTCCCGGTTGTGATGCGCGCGCCTGCGGGGTGCTGGCGAATTCGTGGTGCAGAGCCGAGCGCCTAGGGTGTCGCCGCCGATGACTGTATGCGCCGTCGACATGCATGCAGCTCGGCGGGTTCGGGAGCGAGGAGCAAACATCGATGGGTGACGTGCACTGGCGGGAATTGTTCCACGAGGTCGTTGACAGCGGTCTGTGCACCGGATGCGCAGCGTGCGTCATGGCCTGCCCGCGAGACGTGCTCGGATACACCGACGAGTACTACCCCGTGCAGATCGGCGAGGGGATGGACGTCGATCAGTGCGTGATCGGCGATCGTGGCTGCGACATCTGCACGCGTGCGTGTCCACGATTCCGCTCCTGGGAATCGGAGCTCGACATCGCCCTGTTCGGCCGCGAACGTGATCCCGAGACCGAGATCGCCGGCCAAGCACGAACGATGCTTCTGGCGCGCACCATCGACGCGGACGAGAAGGCTGCCGGTCAGGACGGTGGGGTCGTCTCGGCGCTGTTGATCTGGGGCCTGGAGACCGAACGCATCGACGGCGCGCTGACGTCGGCAATCGTCGACGACGGACGGGGGCCGTTCGACGCCGAACCGACCGTGGTGACCGATCGCGCAGGTGTGCTCGCCACGGCGGGAAGCCGCTACACCTACTCGGCGAACCCCTTGGCGATGCGCCGGGCCGAGGAACAGGGGTTGAAGCAGCTCGCGCTCGTCGGCACTTCCTGCCAGGCGTCGATCAACGGGTCGGTCGAAGCGCGCGGCGTCAACAAGTACAAGCGCAAGATCGCCTTCACCGTCGGGCTGCTTTGCTCCAAAACGTTCACCTATGACGGGCAGGCCAAGGTGCTCGCCGAACACGGCATCGACATCGCCGATGTGACCAAGATCAACATCAAGGGCCGGTTCCAGGTCTGGACCAACGACGGCGAATACCACGAGATCCCGCTGAAGGAACTGCATCCCTACACCCGCGAGGGCTGCAAGCTCTGTCCCGACTTCGCGGCCGAACACGCCGACGTCTCCTGCGGCGGCATCGGGGGCGACGACGACTGGACGCTGGTGATCGTGCGCACCGCACGTGGGGAGGAATGGGTCCAGGGGCTCATCGATGCGGGACGGATCGAAGCCCGGCCCGCTGCCAACGATGCCGTTGCCATGGGCCTGCTGACCAAACTCTCGATGGTGTCACGCAAACGTTGGCCCGTAGATGAACTCGACGCCTCGGCCGCCCGGCCGGGCCTACTCCCGGTGGTGAATGTATGAATCACGAATTGTCGCTCGATCGCCGCACGGCCGCCGGGTTCCCGCTGGTTGCGCTGGCTGCCGCACTTTGGGGGACCGACGCGCTGTTCCGGCGTGGCCTGGCCCTCGAACTGCCCGCGACGACCGTCGTTGTCTACGAGCACGTGATCCTGGCGGCCGTCATGCTGCCGGTCATCCTGCGCATCCCCTGGCGCAAGCTGTCGCGCAGTGACGTCGGAGCCCTGCTCGTCATCGGTGTCGGAGCGTCGGCGTTGGCGACCGTGCTGTTCACCATGTCGTTCCGCTACGGCGACCCCAACACGCCGCTGCTGCTGCAGAAGATCCAGCCATTCGTCGCGATCATCGCTGCTCGTGTACTGCTCGATGAGCGCTTGCGCCCCCGATTCGGTGGTTACGTCGCCGCGGCAATCGTCGGAGCCTGGCTGATCACCTT
>JBBDSV010000062.1:0-22142 GCA_040904785.1 Nitriliruptoraceae bacterium | reverse complement strand
CTGCTGCTCGCGGCGGTCCCCGGCCTGCTGTCGCTGCTCGTCTACTACCGGGGCCTGCGTTCGACACCGGCGTCTGCGGCGACGATCGCCGAACTGGCGTTCCCGCTGGCGGCGTTGAGCGTGAACTACGTTGCGTTCGGTGCCGTGCTGACGGCCACGCAAACGGTCGGGGTCATCGTGCTCTCGGCGACGCTGGTGGTGATGTCGCGTGTCGGCCGCCAGCGCACCGAGGCGCTGGGTATCGAGGTGCCGTCGGTGGTCGCGAACTGACCGTGGTCTGCTGCGGGCTTGCCGACCGCGACGCGGTGTGGGTACGCTTACCGGGCACCCTGCCGCGTGGCAGGGTTTCGTCACGTCCGTCGTAGACGGTTCGGCCGGTGCCACGCGCCGGTTCGAACGGTCCGATACGCGCAGCGATTTCGCGCGGATCACGGCCGTCGCCGTACGGACAACCATCCGAGCACCCGGTGTGCGCGGCATGCGTGGACGGCAACGACCAGGAGTTGGTGTGAGCGAGAAGGAAGAGGCCATACAGGTGGAGGGCACCGTTACGGAGGCCCTCCCGAATACCCAGTTCCGTGTGGAGCTGGAAAACGGCCACAACGTGCTCGCGCACATCAGCGGCAAGATGCGAATGCACTACATCCGGATCCTTCCGGGTGACAAGGTCGTCGTGGAGCTTTCGCCCTACGACCTGACCCGCGGACGGATCACCTACCGCTACAAGTGACGCGCGCCGCTGCCGGCCGCACGCACGGACGAAGCATCGAGGACATCACCATGAAGGTGCACCCTTCCGTGAAGAAGATGTGTGACAAGTGCAAGATCATTCGTCGCCGTGGCTGTGTGCGTGTGATCTGCGAGAACCCGCGCCACAAGCAGCGCCAGGGCTGAGGGGAACCACGACATGGCACGTATTGCAGGCGTCGACATCCCGCGCGAGAAGCGCGTCGTCATCGCGTTGACCTACATCTACGGCGTCGGCCGCACGCGCGCCGAACAGGCGTTGGCGGTCGCCGAGGTCGATCCCGACACCCGGGTGCGTGATCTCAGCGACACCGAGGTTGCCAAGATCCGTCAGCACATCGAGAACGAGTTCCGCGTCGAGGGTGACCTTCGGCGCGAGGTTGCGAACAACATCAAGCGCAAGATCGAGATCGGGTCGTACCAGGGGGTGCGTCACCGCCTCGGTCTGCCGGTCCGCGGCCAGCGAACCCACACCAACGCGCGGACCCGCAAGGGCCCGAAGCGTGCCGTCGGCGGGATCCGCAAGCCGACCCGCAAGGCCTAGAGCGACGCGGCGCGCACCGTCGTGCGCGCGTGACCGTCCGGCACACCAAGGAACGAGTTGATGGCCCAGAACAAGCAGCGGAGCCGCAAGCGTGAGCGCAAGAATGTGCTCCACGCCAAGGCGCACATCAAGTCGACGTTCAACAACACCACGATCACGTTCACCGATCAGCAGGGCAACGTGATCGCGTGGTCGAGCGGTGGGAACGCCGGCTTCAAGGGATCGCGCAAGTCGACCCCGTTCGCGGCGCAGCTCGCCGCGGAACAGGCGACCAAGGCCGCGATCGAGAACGGTGTGCGCAAGATCGACGTCTACTGCAAGGGGCCGGGTGCGGGTCGCGAGACGGCCATCCGCACGCTCGCAGCCGCCGGGCTCGAGGTCCTGTCGATCCGGGATGTCACGCCCGTCCCCCACAACGGCTGCCGGCCGCCCAAGCGCCGCCGTACCTGACGCGAGGAAGCGCACACCATGGCTCGTTACACCGGCCCGATGACCAAGAAGTCCCGCCGACTCGGCACGGACCTCAAGGGCAACGACAAGAACTTTGACAAGCGCCCGTATCCCCCGGGTGAGCACGGCCGCGGCCGTATCAAGGAGTCGGAGTACCTGCTCCAGCTGCGCGAGAAGCAGAAGGCGCGTTATTACTACGGCGTCCTCGAGAAGCAGTTTCGCCGGTACTACGAAGAGGCCAACCGCAAGTCTGGCCTCACCGGCGAGAACCTGCTCGTCCTACTCGAGCTGCGCCTCGACAACGTGCTCCACCGCGCGGGATGGGGTCGTACGCGCGCCGAGTCGCGCCAGATGGTCAGTCACCGTCACGTGACGGTCAATGGCCGCACAACAAACGTGCCGTCGTACCGGGTCTCGCCCGGCGATGTCATCGAGATCAAGCCCAAGTCCCGCGAATCACAGGCGGTGATCGGCTCGCTCGAGGTGTTCGGCTCGCGCGACGTCCCCGGCTGGCTGCAGACGGACGCGGACAAGTTCACGGTCACCGTCATCGACGAGCCGGTGCGCTCGCAGATCGACGCGCCGGTCACTGAACAGATGATCGTCGAGCTCTACTCGAAGTAGTCGCACTTTTCCGCCACGCCGACGGCGTGGCCCACGGTCCGGCCCGGGACAGCGGAACGTGGACAGACGACGTGCCGCCGATGGCCCCGGGAACGAGGGTGGCACGTGGGCGTTCCGACGTGTTCGCCCGAACCTGCCAAGGAGTACCGATGTCTGACTTCGGTTTCTACGACGAAGAGGGTGTGCTGGCGCTGGCGGAGACGTCCGCCGGATCACCGTTCATCGCCTACCGCCCGCGCCTCAACGAGGAAGTGCTCGTCGACGGGGTTCGGTCGCGCATCCGCATCGAGCCGCTCGAGCCCGGCTTCGGCTACACGATCGGCAACTCGCTGCGGCGGACGTTGCTGTCATCGGTGCCCGGGGCAGCCGTGACGCGCATCCGGTTCACCTCGGCGCAGGCCGCAGGACCCGACGGCGGAGCGGTGCTCCACGAATTCTCGGCCATCGAAGGGGTCAAGGAAGACGTCACCGACATCATCCTGAACATCAAGGACCTCGTCGTTCGGTCCGAGTCGGATGAGCCGGTCGAGATCTTCCTCGGCGGCGACGGGCCGGGTGTGCTCACCGCCGAGAACATCTTCGCGCCGTCGCAGGTCGAGGTCGTGAACGAAGACCTCCACATCGCGACCCTGAACGCCAAGGGCCACCTCGAGATGTACCTGACGGTCGAGCGCGGCCGGGGCTACGTCACCGCCGACGCCAACAAGCGCAGCAACGACCCCATCGGCGTCATCGCGATCGACTCCGTGTTCAGCCCGATCCGCCGCGTCGCCTACCGCGTCGAGCCGACGCGTGTCGAGCAGATGACGAACTACGACGAGCTCATCGTCGACGTCGAGACCGACGGGTCGATCACGCCGGCGCAGGCGCTTTCGTCGGCTGGCGAGACACTCAAGGGGCTGTTCGAACAGTTCGCCGCCTACGAGACGTCCGGTCCCGGCGGGATCGTCGTCTCGCCAGAGGAGGCGCTGGCTGCGATCGGCGACCCGGTCGCCGAGATGCCGATCGAGGATCTCGACCTGTCGGTGCGGTCCTACAACTGCCTCAAGCGCGAGGGCGTGCAGACCGTTGGCCAGCTGCGTGAGAAGACCGAGCAGGAGCTGCTCGAGATCCGCAACTTCGGCGCCAAGTCGGTCGACGAGGTCAAGGACAAGCTCGCCGAGATGGGGATCGCACTCAAGGAGTGACGCATCCCACCCACGCACGATGTTGAGGAGATCGACTCATGCCGACCCCCAAGCGCGGACCACGTCTCGGCAGTGGCCCGGCCCATCAGAAGCTCATGCTGGCGAACTTGGCGAGCGACCTGTTCCGTCACGGCCGTGTTCGCACGACCGAGGCAAAGGCGCGCGCGCTCCGGCCGTACGCCGAGAAGCTCGTCACCAAGGCCAAGCAGGGCGACCTGCATGCGCGCCGGCAGGTGATCGCCAAGCTGCGTGACCGCGACGTCGTCGCCTACCTGTTCGACGACGTCGCACCCCGGTTCGCCGATCGCAGCGGCGGCTACACCCGGATCCTCAAGCTCGGGCCGCGAGCCGGGGATCACGCGCCCATGGCGTTGATCGAACTCGTCGACCGTGGCGAACGTTCCGGCGACGAGGCCATCGAGGAGTCGAAGGTCGGTCGTTCCCGCGGACTGTTCGGACGTCGCCGTCGCGCGCAGGAAGCGGCGACGGGCACCGCCCCGGCATTCGACGTCGAGGACGACGAGCAGGTGGCGGCCGCCATCGCGCGTGCCACCGGGGCCGATGAGGACGCGGAAGCATCACCGGAATCTTCCGACTCAGCGGACTCCGTCGATTCGCCCGACTCGGCCGATTCGGCGGACGAGGCCGATGAGGACGATTCGCGGGCCTGACGACGACCGTGCGACTGCGCATCGACCTTGCCTACGACGGTGCGCCGTTCGCCGGATTCGCCCGCCAGTCAGATCAGCACACCGTGCAGGGCGTGCTCGATACGGCGGTGGCGCGGCTGCTCGGCCAGACCGTGTCGACGACGTGTGCCGGGCGGACCGACCGGGGGGTGCACGCTCGCGCGCAGGTTGTGCACTTTGATGTCGACGACACCGCCCGCGTCCGCCGGGAGACCAGCGATCTGGGCCAGTTGCGTCGTCGGCTCGACCACATGTGCGGTGCTGCAATCGTCATCTGGTCCGTTCGAGCGGTCGCCGACGACTTCGACGCGCGGTTCTCGGCGACCGCCCGGCAGTACCGGTACCGCATCGTCGATGACGTCTCTGCCGCCGACCCGATCCGCCGACACGACCGGTGGCGGCTCGACGAACCGCTGAAGCTCACCGCAATGCGTCGAGCTGCGCGCGTGCTGCTCGGTGAGCACGACTTCGCCGCATTCTGTCGGCGTGCCCAGGGACGAACCACCCGGCGTCGGCTCGACGAAGTCGCGCTGCGCCGGCCGGCACCCGGTCACCTCGATGTCCGTCTGCGCGGGCCGGCGTTCTGCCATCAGCAGGTACGCGCGATCGTCGGCTGCCTGGTCGAGGTCGGCCGAGGGGTCCGCGACGCTGCCTGGCTGGCCGACGTGCTTGCCGCGGGCGATCGGTCGCGTGCGGCGCGTGTCGCACCGCCGCACGGGCTGACGCTCGAGGCCGTGTCGTACGGCCGTCGGTGGCCCGCAGCTCCGCCGCCCGATGTACGCCGCCACCCGTGATGCTCGCGTCCGGTTGGCTGTCGGCGAGCCGGGCGCTACGCTTGTGCACCACGCGGTCCTCCCGGGACCGCGCATTCCGTGTCGCGATCGAATCGGCCTTGTCGCGCGGTTCAATCACCGTCGACGTCGCCGAGCACCGTCCGAGCGTGCACAGCGAACGGAATGGCCGCCCGACACCTCTGCGCTGTGGCGCAAGGCCGAGGAAGCAGAGCAATGCGTACCTACAGTCCGAGCGCTCACGACATCACCCGTGAGTGGTTCGTCATCGACGCCGAGGGTGAGACGCTCGGGCGTCTGGCCACGCGCGTGGCAACCGTCTTGCGTGGCAAGCACAAGCCGACCTACACCCCGCACCTCGACATGGGCGACCACGTCATCGTGATCAATGCCGACAAGGTCGTGCTGTCGGGTACCAAGGCAGCCGACAAGGCGTATCACTCGCACTCCGGCTTCCCGGGTGGTATCAAGTCCGTGCCGTTCGCACGCATGCTCCAGCGCCGCCCGACGGACGTAATCGAGAAGGCCGTCCACGGCATGCTGCCGAAGAACAAGCTTGGCAACGCTATGGGCAAGAAGTTGCGCGTCTACGCCGGTCCGGAGCATCCGCACGCCGCCCAGCAGCCGCAGCCCTTCCCCGACCACGTCTGAGCACGGTAGAACCCGCCGTCACCGAAGGAACCACCGTCATGGCTGAGACGATCTACACCGGTCGCCGCAAGTCGTCCGTCGCACGCGCACGACTGTCGCGTGGATCGGGCCGCGTCACCATCAACGGGCGCGAGTTCGAAGACTACTTCCGCACCGAGAAGCTGCGTGCGCACGCGCTCGAGCCGCTGGTGACCGTCGAACAGGTCGGCACCTGGGACATCGACGCACGGATCACCGGTGGCGGCACGACCGGTCAGGCCGGTGCACTGCGCTTGGCGATCGCTCGCGCACTGATTGCATCCGACGAGTCGCAGCGGGCACCGCTGAAGCAGGCCGGCATGCTGACGCGGGACGCCCGCAAGGTCGAGCGCAAGAAGTACGGACTGAAGAAGGCACGGCGCGCGCCACAGTTCAGCAAGCGCTGATCCGAACGCGTCGATCGTGGCCGCACTCTTCGGCACCGACGGCATTCGCGGTTCCGCGAACGTCGAACTCACCCCTGAGCTCGCGTTGGCCCTCGGCCGCGCGCTCGCCGAACTGCTGCGCCGCGAGCACGACGCCCGTCCCGCGGTCATCATCGGGCGCGACCCGCGGTGGTCCGGCGAAATGCTCGAGTCGGCGCTCGTCGCCGGACTCACGTCCGCCGGCGCCGATGCGCGTACGGTCGGGGTGCTGCCGACCGCCGCCGTCGCGCACCTGACGGCACGTTCGTCGGCGCTCGCCGGCGCGATGATCTCGGCTTCGCACAATCCAGTCGGCGACAACGGCATCAAGTTCTTCGGTGCCGACGGGTTCAAACTCAGCGACGAGCAGGAATCGGCGCTCGAATCGCTCGTCGAAAGCGTCGCCACCCGTCCGCGCGGTACCGAGATCGGCCGGCGGATGTCGGACCAAACGGCGGTCGCGCGCTACATCGAGCACCTCACCTCGGCGGTCGACATCGACCTCGCCGGGCTGCGGATCGTCGTCGACGGTGCCAACGGCGCGGCCTCAAGTGTCGCACCACAGGTCTACCGGCAGCTCGGTGCCGACGTGCACACGATCCACTGCAAGCCCGATGGCGCCAACATCAACGACCAGTGCGGCTCAACGCATCCCGACGTCGTCGCCCGCGCCGTCGTCGAGCACGATGCCGACATCGGCATCAGCCACGACGGGGATGCCGACCGCGTGGTCGCGGCGACGTCCACCGGCCAGATCGTCGACGGTGACGTGATCCTGGCGATTCTCGCGCGGGACATGGCCAACCGCGGCGTGCTCGCCAAGCGGTCGGTGGCCACCACCGTCATGACCAACCTTGGATTCCGCCGGGCGATGGCTGACCTGTCGATCGAGGTGGTCGAGACCCCCGTTGGTGACCGCCACGTCCTCGAGGCGATGCGAGAACGCGGGCTCAACCTGGGCGGTGAACAGTCCGGGCACGTCATCGATCTCGACATCGCGACCACGGGCGACGGCATTCTGACCGCGGTGCTGATGCTGGCCGTCATGGCACGGACCGACACCGCGCTCGGCGAACTCGCCGAGGTCATGCAGCGCCTTCCGCAGGTCCTCGTCAACGTCGGCGGTGTCGACCGCACGCGGCTCGATGACGCGGCCGGCGTGTGGGATGCCGTCGACGAGGCCGCTGGCGCGCTCGGGGACACCGGGCGGGTGCTGCTGCGTCCCTCGGGGACCGAACCGTTGGTGCGCGTCATGGTCGAGGCGGCCGACGAGGCCACCGCCGCCGACGTCGCCGAGCGCATTGCGGACGTCGTGCGGCGCGAGCTGGCCGTCGACGGCGCCGCCACATCAGCCTGACCCGCGCCGCACTGCGGTCGTATGCTCGTCGGCAGCCGCACCGAGGAGCCGACCGTGTCCCAACATCCCGTGCCGATCGACGGTGAGGCGGTGACGACCGCCGAGTCTGCGGTTATCCGATCCCCCTACGACGGTGCCGAACTCGGCGTCGTACCCGTCTGCGATGCCGACCACGTCGATCGTGCGGTGGCCGCCGCACGTCGGGCGTTGCACGACGAGCCGCTGCCGGCCTGGCAACGGGCAGCGATCCTGGACCGCGCAGCTGCCGCGCTCGCCGATGAGGCCGTCGCCGAACGCTTCGCCCGGATCGTGGCGCAAGAGGCCG
Organism: Nitriliruptoraceae bacterium; assembly: GCA_040904785.1. Lineage (GTDB taxonomy): Bacteria > Actinomycetota > Nitriliruptoria > Nitriliruptorales > Nitriliruptoraceae > JBBDSV01. The sequence continues at coordinate 14,334 of JBBDSV010000062.1, read as the reverse complement.
CCAAGCCGCTGGCGACGGCCCGTGTCGAGATCGCCCGTGCCGCCTCCACATTTACGTTCGCTGCCGCGGCGTGCCGCACGCTCACCGGCGAAGTGTTGCCGCTCGATGCGTCCGCGGCCGGTGAAGGTCGACTCGGGTTCACCGTCCGGGTTCCGGTCGGTGTCGTCGGAGCGATCACCCCGTTCAACTTCCCCGTCAACCTCGTCGCCCACAAGCTCGCCCCGGCGATCGCTGCGGGTTGCCCGGTGGTGTGCAAACCGGCGGGGCAGACCCCGCTGTCGGCATTGGCGCTCGCCGAGCTGTTGCTCGAGGACTGTGGCCTGCCGGCCAGTTGGCTGCACATCGTGACCGGACCGGGTTCGACCGTCGGATCGGCACTCGTCGAGCACGACGATGTCGCGATGATCACCTTCACCGGGTCACCGGATGTCGGATGGAGCATCCGTTCGACCGCGGCGCGCAAGAAGGTCTCGCTCGAACTCGGCAACAATGCTCCCGTGATTGTCGAGCCCGACGCCGACTGGCGTGACGCAGCGCAGCGCATCGCCGAAGCGTCAACCAGCTACGCCGGCCAGTCGTGCATCTCGGTGCAGCGGGTCTTCGTCCATCACGACATCGCTCCCGAATTCACCGACGCGCTTGCCGCCGCCGCTGATGCGCTGGTCGTCGGCGACCCACTCGACGAAGCGACCCAGGTGTCCGCACTCATCACGGCCGACGAGGCCGATCGCGTGTGGCAATGGATCGGCGAGGCGGTCGACGGCGGCGCACGCGTCGTATCCGGTGGCACGCCACCGGACGGTGCCGTGCTGGCACCCACGGTCCTGGCGGACGTCGAAGCGGACATGCGGGTGTGCGCAGACGAGGTGTTCGGCCCCGTCGTGGGAGTCCAGACCTACGACGATGTAGAAGACGCGTTCGCTCGAGCCAACGACACGCGCTACGGGTTGCACGCCGGCATCTTCACCAACGACCTCTCCGTCGTGCGTCGCGCGATCAGCACCCTCGACTTCGGGGGCGTCATCGTCAACGACGTCCCCACGTGGCGCGCTGACCAGATGCCCTACGGTGGCGTGCGGGACTCGGGCAACACACGCGAGGGCCCTGCGTACGCGATCCGGGAGATGACCGAGATCCGGACCGCCGTCATGCGATAGTCCGCTGGATACGCTGCGTGGCCGTCCGTGCGGTGCTCCCGCCGTGCGCGCCGCGATCCGAGGAGCTGCCACGCATGTGCGGAATCATCGGCATCACCGGGCGTGACGACGCGGTCGGGGGCATTCTCGCCGGGCTGCGCCGATTGGAGTATCGGGGCTACGACTCGGCGGGTGTCGTCGCGACCGGCGAGGCGAGGCTTCGGATCGTCAAGCGGGCGGGCAAGCTCGACAATCTGGTGACGGCGCTCGACGGCGAGGCGATCGCCGCGTCGACGGGGATCGGTCACACCCGTTGGGCGACCCATGGTGCACCCAACGACCGCAACGCCCACCCGCACACGGATCCGAGCGCACGCGTGGCTGTCGTCCACAACGGCATCATCGAGAACTACGCCGCCCTGCGCGCTGAACTCGACGGTGCGACGTTCGCCTCCGAGACCGATACCGAAGTCGTCGCCCACCTGATCGCCGCCGAACGGCAAGCGCCGACGGGTCCGGGGGTTGGTCTCATCGACGCGGTCCGCCGCGTGGTCGCACGCCTCGAGGGCGCGTTCGCGCTCTGCGTCGTCAGCGCCGACGAGCCCGACACGATCGTGGTCGCCAAACGTGAGGCGCCGCTGATCGTCGCCCATGCCGACGGTGTCGGCTACTGCGCGTCCGACGTCGCCGCGCTGATCGAGCACACGCGCGATGTCGCGGCACTGCTCGACGGACAGATCGCCCGCATCACACCCGACGGCGTCGACGTCGTCGACGTGGACGGCACGCCCGTCGAGCCGCACCGCTACACCGTCGACTGGGACCTGCAGGCGGCGGAGAAGCAGGGCTACGACCATTTCATGCGCAAGGAGATCCACGAGCAGCCGCGGGCGATCGCCGACACGCTGCTGGGGCGACGCGACGGTGGGCGCCTGACGCTCGACGAGCTGCGCATCGACGAGTCCGAACTCGCCCGCGTCGACAAGGTGTTCATTCTCGCGTGCGGCACCTCACTGCACGCCGGCATGGTCGGCAAGCTCGCGATCGAACATTGGGCGGGCATCCCCGTCGACGTGGAGGTCGCGAGCGAATTCCGGTACCGCGACCCGATCGTCGATCCGAACACGCTGGTCATCGCGATCAGCCAGTCCGGCGAGACGATCGACACGATCGCGGCAGCCGGGCATGCACACGACCAGCACGCTCCCGTGATTGCGTTGTGCAACGTCGTGGGATCCACGCTCGCGCGTGATGCCGACGCGGTGCTCTACACGCACGCCGGACCGGAGGTCGCGGTCGCATCGACGAAGGCGTTCACGACCCAGATCGTCGGCTGCCTGCTGCTGGCGCTCTATCTCGCCGAGCTCCGCGGCCGTATGTTCGCCTCCGAGAGCGACGAGGTCCTCGCCAAGCTGCAGACGATGCCGGCGGCGATCGAGGAGATCCTCGGGCTCGACAACGAGATCGCCGCACTGGCGCAGCGGTTCCACACCGTCGAGTACACCATGTTCATCGGCCGGCACTTGGGCCTGCCGATCGCCTACGAGGGTGCGCTCAAGCTCAAGGAGATCAGCTATCTCCACGCCGAAGCGTTTCCCGCCGGCGAGATGAAACACGGGCCGATCGCGCTGATCGAGCCGGGATCGCTCGTCGTCGCGCTGGCACCGAGCGGTCACGTCTTCGCCAAGATGGTGTCGAACATGCAGGAGGTCAAGGCGCGCGGCGCGTCGGTCGTGGCGATCGGCACCGCCGACACCGCAGACGCGCTCGCCGACCACGCCGACCATGTGCTCGTGCTCCCCGAACCGGCTGTCGAGCTTGCTGTGCCCTTGCTGCTCGTCGTGCCGCTGCAGCTGTTCGCCTACCACGTCGCAACCTGTCGCGGTGAAGACGTCGACCAACCGCGCAATCTCGCCAAGACGGTCACGGTCGAATGAACGCCCCGCTCCGACCGACCGCGGTGCCGCTGTACGACGCAGCGGCCGCCCGGGCGGGCGATGCGGCGGCGGTTGCGCAGGGCGACACGTGGTACGGGCTGATGGATCGTGCCGCCGGCCATCTCGCCCGACACGTCGTCGACGTCGGTGGACACGGCTACGGACTGCGTGTCGCCGTCATCGCGGGCCGCGGTGACAACGGCGGCGATGGGTGGGCGGTGGCGCGACGGCTGCAACGCGAGTACGGGGCGCAGGCCTGGGTCGTCGCCGTCGACGGTGTCGACAGCGACGTCTCCCAAGCCGCTGCTGCGCACCGCGCCGCATGGTTGCGCACCCGCGGACGCGTCTCGGGCGGTGACACCGACCTCGCCGCCGCACTCGATTGGTCGGACGTCGCCGTCGACGCAGTCCTCGGGACGGGTGCCCGTGGCGCGCCGCGTGGCCCGGCCTCGACCGCCGTTTCGGCACTGGTCACGGCCGGGCTTGCCGGCACACCGGTGGTCGCCTGTGATGTGCCGTCCGGCGTCAACGCCGACGACGGCAGCGTCGACGAGCCCCGCCTTGCCGTGGCCGCGGTGCGCACCGTCACCTTCGGGTGCGTCAAGCGGGGGCTGCTCCTGCACCCGGGCGCGGCGCATGCGGGCCGGATCGTCGTCGGAGAACTCGGCGATGCCTACGACGCCGGCGAGACTGCTTGGGCGACGCTGACCCCCGCGGGTGCGGTGCCGCCACCGCTGCTGTCCGACGTCGACAAGCGTTCACGTGGTGTCGTGCACGCCGTGGCGGGATCGTCGGCACTCTCGGGTGCCGCCGCGCTCGTGGGCACGGCTGCGGTTCGTGCCGGCGCGGGACTAGTCACGGTCACGACGCCCGCGGCCGCACGTGACGTCGTCGCTGCCCGCTCGGTGGCGTCGGTGATGGTCCGCGCCGCCGCCGACGAGGGGGGTGTGCTCGCGCCCGGCGCACTGGAGCAGATGGACATCGACGCCGATGTTGTCGTCGCCGGCCCGGGGATGGGCACCGGACCAGGGACTCGCGACGCGGTCGATGTCCTGCTCGCGCGCGGTGGCCGGATCGTGCTCGACGCCGACGCACTGAACGTGTTCCGCGACGATCCCCAGGCACTGCGTGCTGGCCCGGCAATGACGCTCGTCGTCACGCCGCATGCCCGCGAGCTCGCGCGGATCGGCGGCGACGGCGACGACCGCGCGGCGTCGGCCGTGCGGCTGGCGTCCGAGCGCGGGGCCATCGTCGTCGCCAAGGGGCCCGGCACCGTCGTCGCCGCGCCCGACGGTCGCGTGTGGGTCTGCCCGCTCGGATCGGCGGCGCTGGGCAGTGGCGGCACCGGGGACGTGCTCGCCGGAATCATCGCCGCGGCGATCGCACGCGCCGAAGACCCGGCGCTCGCGACGGCGCAGGCGGTGTGGTGGCATGCGGCGGCCGGTGAGCTGGCCGGGACCCGGACGGCCGACCGCGCGACCGCCGACGACGTGCTCGCCGTGCTGCCTCGGGTGCTCCAGCTGCTTGCCGCCGGCACTCCGGGTGCCGCGGCGACACCGGGATCGTTGCCGTGGGACGACTGGCGCGGGGTGTGGCGCGACCCGGTCGCCGACCGCGGGAGTCGGCGATGAACATGCGGTTTCGTCCCACCGTCGCGGAAGTCGATGCGTCGGCGATCACGGCGAACGTCGCCGCGATCGGCGCGAAGACAGGCACCGAGGTCTGTGCGGTTGTCAAGGCCGACGGCTACGGCCACGGCGCGGTCACGGCGGCGACCGCCGCTCTCGCCGGCGGTGCACGGTGGCTGGCCGTGGCGCTCGTGGAAGAGGGCCAGGCGTTGCGCGCCGCCGGGATCGACGCCGACGTGTTGCTCCTCAGCGAGCCGTCGGTCGATGCGATCGACGCCCTGCTCGACGCGCACCTGACACCGATGGTGTACACGCGAGACTTCGTCGTCGCACTCGCCGGAGCGGCCCGGTCCCGCGGAATCACGGTCGGGGCACATCTCAAGGTGGACACCGGCATGGGACGCGTCGGAGTGCCCGCGGCCGAATGGGAGGAATGCCTCGACTGGTTCGCCGACGAGTCGGTCACCATCGACGGCATCGCGACGCATCTCGCGCGCGCGGACGAACTCGACGCCCCGACGACCGCCGAACAGCACGCGCGATTCGAGTCGTTCCTCGACCGCGCTGCGGACTTCGGAATTCGACCCCGGTGGGTGCATGCGGCGAACACCGCCGCAGCGCTGTGCCATCCGGCGGTGCACTACGACCTGGTACGCGTCGGCATCGGCATCTACGGGCTGTCTCCGTCGGCCGATGTCGATGCGGCGGCACATGGCCTGCGTCCCGCCCTGCGTGTCGTGTCACACATCACCTACGCCAAGCGGGTGACGGCGGGCACGCCAGCCTCCTACGGCCACCGTTGGTCGGCACCGGCCGACGGGTGGCTGGCCACGGTGCCGATTGGGTACGCCGACGGCGTTCCCCGGGCACTGACCAATCGGGCGACCGCCATGCTCGGCGGCGTCCGTCGGCCGATCGTCGGCACCGTGTGCATGGACCAGTTGCTCGTCTGGTGCGGCGACGCCGCCGTCACCGTGGGTGAACCGGTTGTGCTGCTCGGCGACGGCGTGCGCGTCGAGGACTGGGCGGTTGCGGCCGACACGATCACCTACGAGATCGTCACCCAGCTCACCGCTCGCCTGCCACGCGTCGAGGTGACGTCATGACGGTCCGTCGTGTTGCCGGTGCGTTGTCCGCGGGGCTTGCCGCCGGAGTCGGCCTGGAACGGCTGCTGTCGCGCGGCCGATTGGCGCCCACGGGCACGCCACGCGCACAGACATTGCAGACCGGAGCACGGCGAACCATCGCGGGTCCCGACGGCACCCGACTCGCGCTCGAGACGTTCGGTGTCGGCAACGCCCCGACGGTGCTGCTCGTGCACGGCTGGCTGTGCCATTCCGTCGTCTGGGACGCGCAGGTCGAAGCGCTTGCCGGACACCTCGAACTGGTCACCGTCGACCTGCCCGGCCACGGCCGTTCCACCGCCCCTGTATCGGGCACGTGGAGCCTCGACGTGCTCGGCGACGCCGTGCACGCGGCCCTGGCCGCGACGCCGTCCGACGGACGCGTGGTCGTCGTCGGCCACTCGCTCGGCGGCATGGCGGTGCTCAATGCTGCTCGGCGTCACCACGATTTCGCCGATCGGATCGCCAGCGTGGTGCTCGTCGCCACCGCGTCGAGCACCCGTGGCAACGCCCGCATGGATATGGGCGGATTGTTCGGTTTGCGTGGTCTTGCGCGCACCCGCCGGCTGCTCACCGCCGTCGCGAGACGCGTCACCGCCGATCCGGACCGCCGGATGCCGCTGCCCGCCAACGACGTCGTACGGCTCCTCATTCGCGCCGCCGGGCTCGGCCCGTCGGCCGACGGTGACGTGGTTGCGTTCGCACAGCAGATGTTGTCCTCTGCGCGGCTCGACACGGCGGTGTCGCTCGCCCCGGCGATCGCCGCCCTCGACGAAGACGCCGGCCTCGTCGCGCTGGCGGACGCGGGCGTACCGGTGAGCGTGCTCGCGGGCCGGCGAGACCGGATCATCCGCCGGTCGCAGGCGGCGCGGATGATCGACCTCGGGGCGGAGTCCGCGCTCGAACTCTCCGGCGTCGGTCATCTCGTTCCCCTCGAGGCGACGGCGGCCGTCAACGATGTCCTCGAACGGCATGCACGCGCGGTGACGGCGACCGGTTCGGCGCTCTCGCGTGGGCGGCCGTCCCGCCGCGGCCGCAGACGGGGGAAGCGCTGATGGCGCTCGGTGTTCGTGGTATCGCGATCGGCTGCTGGACGAGCCCGGCAGCAGTGTCGGGATGCACGGTCGTCTTGCCACCCGCCGGTACCGTCGGGGCGCTGGCGGTCGGTGGCAGCGCCCCGGGAACGCGCGAGGCCGCGGCGCTGAGTCCACGGGGCAAGGTCGACACGTGCCATGCCGTCGTCCTGTCGGGCGGATCCGCGTACGGACTGGCTGCTGCCGACGGGGTGATGTCCTGGCTCGAGGCGCGCGGCGTCGGCTATCCGGTGCGCGATGCGGTGGTGCCGATCGTTGGTGCGGCCATCGTTCTCGATGGCGCGGTGTTCGCCGCCGACCAGCGGCCCGATGCCGCTGCCGGCCACGCCGCGTGCGACGCCGCGGTGCTCGCCGATCCCGCGGAAGGCCGTGTCGGTGCGGGCAGCGGATGCTCCGTTGCCAAGGTCGCCGGCCTGGCGCACGCCCGACCGGGCGGTCAGGGGATCGCGGTCCGCCAGGCGGCCGGTGTCACCGTCGGCGCGATCGTCGTGAACAACGCCGTCGGGGAGATCGTCGCCAACGACGGCACACTGCTCGTCGCCGCCGACGTTCCCGCGGGCACGCCGCGCTATCCCGCCGCCGACATGGCGTCGTTCGATGCGCCGGATCGTCTGGATGCAGCGTCCAACACCGCCATCGGCTGCATCGTCACCGATGCGGTGCTGACGAAGGCCGAGGCGTTTCGTGTCGCCGAGCTCGCCCACGCCGGCATCGACCGGGCGGTACGACCTGCCCACACCCAGTTCGACGGCGACGCGCTGTTCTGTCTCGCGACCGGCACGGTGCACGGCAACGTCGACCTCGTCGCCGACCTGGCACGTGCCGCAGTCGCCGCCGCCGCCCGCCGTGGCCCGGTCGCATCCGGCACACCCACGTCCGGCGGTCCCGCCGGTGATCGAGCGGCACGGAGCGCGCCATGACCACCGCCATCGACCGGCTCGCCGCCACACCGGTCGGCTTCTGGGCCGCCCAGTTCGACGACCTTCCCTGGCGTGACGTCGCGCCGGTCGCCCGTAAGGTCGATGACCTCGGCCTCGGGTCGATCTGGTTCCGTGAATCCGGCGGGCGCGAAGCCATGAGCCAGGCGGCGCTGCTGCTCGACGCGACCGATCGCGTCGTCGTCGCCAGCGGCATCGCGACCGTGTGGGCTCGGGACGCCGTCGCGATGCGAAACGGCGCACGCACACTGTCGGACGCACACCCGGGTCGGTTTGTCTGCGGCATCGGCGTCAGCCATCCCGCCTCGGCGGCACAGCGCGGCGCCCACTACGAGCGGCCGCTGGCGACGATGGCGGCCTACCTCGACGCGTTCGACGCCGCCGAATCGACGGCTGCGCTCGACGTCGAGACGCCGACCGTCCTGGCGGCGCTTGGCCCGCGCATGCTCGACCTCGCCGCACGCCGCACCGACGGGGTGCACACGACCTGTGTTCCGGTGGCGCACACCGCCGAGGCACGGGCGGCCCTGTCGGACGGTGCGCTCGTTGTCGGCCAGGCCGCCGTGGTCTCGCGCAGCGCGGCAGACGCGGACGCCGTCGCACGCAGGTATCTCGCACGGTTCTTCGGCCGTGACAACTACCGTCGCAATCTGCATCGGTTCGGCATCACCGACGCGGCGATGGACGATCCGATCGACGACGCGCTCGTCGATCAGCTGGTGGCGATCGGCGGCGTCGACGCCCTCGCGGCACGGATCCAGGCGCACCTCGATGCTGGTGCGACCCATGTCGCGGTGCATCTGCTCGGTGACGACGGCACACCGGCGGCGGTCGCCGACGCGCTCGACACACTCGCTCAGGCCGCCGAACGCGTGCCATAAACTGGTTGTGCACGGTGCCGGACTCGTTGGCCCGTGTGCTGTCACCCGCCCGCGCGCCGACGTTCGGAGGCTGTCGTGGCCGACTCGTCACCCGCGTCCATGCCGTCAGCACGGCGGACGCACGGCGCCGCCGACGCCTATGCCGACTTCGCGGACGCGGTGCGGGAATGCACGGCGTGCGACCTGCACCGGGACCGGCACACCGTCGCGGTCGGAGACGGCCCGGCCGACGCGCGCCTGCTGCTCGTCGGCGTCGCGCCACATCGCCACGAAGATCTCCACGGCCGGGCGATGACCGGTGGGCCGCGCAATGTCGTCGATCACGCGCTCGCGGCCGCGGGGATCAGCGCCGCCGAGGTGCGGATCACCACGCTCGTCCGTTGCCGCCCGCCAGACGACCGACCGGTCGCACGCGATGAGGTGCAGGCGTGTCTCGGTCATCTGCGGCGCGAGATCGAACTCGTCGCCCCCGAGGTCGTCGTGGCGTTGGGCGCGTTCACCACCCGTGTGCTCGCCGGCCAACAACTGGCCATCGACCGGGTTGCCGGCTATCGCCTCGTGCTGGGCGACGGCATGACGCTCATCCCGACGTATCACCCGGCTGACGTCGTTCGCGGCGTGCCGCAGGCCGATGTTGCCATCCGGCGCGACCTCGTCACCGCGCGTGCAGTGCTCGACGGAACGCTGGCGACCGGCCCGCAGGTGCGCGCGCGGCTGCGGGAGCCTGCGGAGGGTGCGGCGTGACCCCGTCGTCGACGCCGCTGCGCCTGCGTGCGGCCTCGCCGGACGACACGCGGGAGATCGCCGGGGCCGTCGCTGCCGCCATCAAGCCGGGCGACGTCGTCGTGCTGTCCGGTGAACTCGGCGCTGGCAAGACCTGTTTCGTCCAGGGGGCCGCGGCCGCACTCGGCGTCACCACCCGAGTCCCCTCTCCTACGTTCATGCTGGTTCGTACCTATCCCACGGCGCGCGTGCCGATCGTTCACTGCGACGTCTACCGGCTCGACCGACTCCACGACGTGCTCGATCTCGGCGACGACGTGTTCGCCTCCGATGTGGTCACGTTCGTCGAATGGGGTGACGCGATCGATCCGTTGTTGCCCGACGACCGGCTCGAGGTCGAGATCGTGCTCGCCGACGCGGCGTCGCCGGACGCGGACCGGTTGATCGAGCTGCGTCCGCACGGTCGGTGGGTCGATGACGTCCAGGCGATTCGGATGGCGTGCGCGGGGTGGGACACGGGGGAGGTGGGCTGATGCTGCTGTTGGCCATCGAGACGGCGACTGCGCAGTCCTCCGTCGCACTCGTCGACAACACACACGTGGTCGCTTCGGCGAGCCTGGGTGTGGCCCGCAGGCACGGCGAGTTCGTCACCCCGGCGATCGACTTCTGCCTGCAGCAGGCCGGGATGACGATCGACCGGGTGACGGGTGTGGCGGTGGGGCTCGGTCCCGGGTTGTTCACCGGACTGCGCGTCGGCATCGCCACGGCACAAGTGATCGCCGCGACCCGATCGCTGCCGGCCGTCGGATTGAGCAGCCTCGACGTGCTCGCCTTCCCCGTGCGCCACGCACGACGGCTGACGTGCGCCGTCATCGACGCCCGCCGCGGCGAACTGTCATGGGCGTTCTACCGCGGTGTTCCCGGTGGGGTGCAGCGAGACGGCGAGATCCAACTGGGCGGAATCGACCGGCTGGTTGCCGAGATCCGTGCACAGTCCGAGGGCGTGCTTGTCGTCGGTGACGGTGCGATCAACCACCGGGATGCGCTCGACGATGCGGACGCGATCGTCGCGGGCCCGGAGACCGCATGGCCGTCCGCGGCCGTCCTCGGAGCGCTCGCCGCTCCCCGTTTCGAACGTGAGGAGACCCAGCCGCCGACCGCGCTGCAGCCGCTGTATCTGCGGCAGGCGGACGCGAAGATCGGGTGGCAGACGCGCGGTCGACTGCGCGGCGGTGCGGCGTGACCGCGGTTGTTGCGGTCACGATCGAACCCGCGGGCGGCGATCCGTCCACGGCCGCGGCGCTTGCCGCACTCGCCGCGTCGGCGAGCTCGCGCCCGTGGTCGGTGTCGACGTTCACCGCTGAACTCGCCCGCGACGACCGCGTCTATCTGACCGCACGCGTAGAAGGCAGGCTCGTCGGCGTCGTGGGCCTGGCGATGCAGGACGGTGACGCACACGTCATGACGTTCGCCGTCGACCCGGCATGGCAGCATCAGGGCATCGCCCGCCGGCTGCTGGCCGCACTGCTCGACGAGGCGCAGCGCCGAGGTGCCGCCGTCACCCTCGAGGTGCGCGCGACCGACGAGCGGACGCGGCGCCTGTATCGTCGCGCCGGGTTCGAGGACGCCGGTGTCCGCCGTGACTACTACGGTCCGGGTGCCGACGCGATCATCGCTTGGCGGAGGTGACCGGCGTGCTGGTGCTCGGTATCGAGACCTCCTGTGACGAGACCGCCGTCGGTGTCGTTGAGGACCAGTTCACGCTGCGTGCGAACATCGTCGCGTCACAGACCGATCTGCATGCGCCGTACGGCGGTGTGGTGCCCGAGGTGGCGGCGCGCGCCCACCTCGACCTGCTGGTGCCCACCATCGACGAGGCGCTTCGCACGTCGGGCGTGACGATCAACGACATCGACGCGATCGCGGTGACCGCCGGACCGGGACTCGCCGGAGCGCTGCTGGTGGGGGTATCGGGTGCCAAGGCGCTCGCACTGGCCCACGATCTCCCACTGCTGGGTGTCAACCATCTGCGGGCCCATGTCGAGGCCGCCCAGCTCGAGCACGGAGCGCTCGAGCCGCCGCTGATCGCACTTGTCGTGTCGGGCGGTCACACGTCGATCGTCATGATGGCCGCCGATGGCCACTTCGAAGCGCTCGGCGGCACGATTGACGACGCGGCTGGTGAGGCGTTCGACAAGGTCGCCCGGTTCATCGGGCTCGGCTATCCCGGCGGGCCCGAGATCGATCGCCTCGCCCAGGGCGGCGACCCAAAGGCGTTCGCGTTTCCGCGGGCGATGATGCACGACGACTCCTACGACGTGTCGGTCTCGGGACTCAAGACCGCGGTGATCCGTGAACTGCGGCGGCTCGAAGCCGAAGGGGTCGAACCGGATCTTGCCGATGTCGCCGCATCGTTCCAGGAGGCGCTCGTCGACGTGCAGGTGAGCAAGACGTTGCGCGCCGCAGCCGACGAAGGGCTCGACCAGGTCGTGCTCGCCGGCGGCGTCGCGGCCAATTCGCGGCTTCGCGCCCGGTTCGCGAGCGAATGCGGCGACAACGGACAGCGACTCATCGTGCCCTCGATCGGACTGTGCACCGACAACGGGGCGATGGTTGCTGCGTCCGGCGCGAACCTGCTCGCGGCCGGCGAGACAGCCGGACTCGGTCTTGCCGTCGATCCGAACCTTCCCTTGGCGACGATCGCGTGATGCGCGGCCGGCTGCGATGGCGACGACCCTCGGGTTCGGAGCTGTCGACAGTCGTCGATCGCCTCGCGACATGGCCGACCGGCACCGTGCCCGGCGCTGTCCGGCACATGTTCGCACTGGCCACCATCGATGCCCACGGCAACGACCCGGTGCGGGTGCTCACCCGCGGTCGGCGACTCGCCGTCACGGTCACGATCCCGTCGCGGCTCATTGTGCCGTGCGGCGACCCTTCGCTGCTGGCCGACGTCTCCCCGCCGACACGCCGGTGGCGGCTGCTCGTCGGAGACGTCGGCGCCGGTGATGCGCTGCTGGCGGCGACCGGGATCGACGACCGCATGATCGTCCACGACCAGCGGTTCATGGTCGTCGACCCGGCGCGCGTCCCACCCGCGCGACACCTGGCCGACCCGGGACTGCGCCGGGCGCAACCGGCAGATCTCGACCGTCTCGCCGAACTTGCCGTCAGACTGCACATCGACGACGAGTTCGGACCCGATCCGGGGTTCGTCGGTTGGCGCGGCTACCGCCAGCGGCTCGAGGCGTCGGTGCGTCAGGGCCTCGTCTGGTGTGTCGGGCCTCCCGGCGCGCCGGTGTGCAAGGTCGAGCGGTCGGTGTCGTCGGCGCAGTGGGGGGTCCAGCTCGCCGGCATCGTGGTCGCGCCCGAACAGCGACACGACGGCATCGGGCGAGCCGCCGTCGCCGCAGCGGTGCGCGGCGTGTGGACCGAGTTCGGGGAGCGGCCGGTGACGCTGCACGTCCGGGCGGCGAACCGCCGGGCAATCGACGCCTACCGGGCGGCCGGATTCGTCGATGCCGAAGCGTGGAGGCTGGTCGTCCGCTCGTAGTCGTCGGCCGCGTCGGCGATCGCGAGCAGTCGCTCGCCGAGTGTGCGTGCCGCTTCCGGATCGAGTTCGACGGCGACGCGGTGCGCGGTGCCGTCGGCTTCAGCAACGATGTCGAAGCTGACAGCATGCTCGGCGTCGAAATGCACCGGGTGGTCGTAGCCGACGTAGAGGTGGTCGGCGGTGAACCATCCGTCCGGGCCCTTGGCGCTGCCCTGGAATTCGTGGCGATCGGCGATCGTGGTGCACATCGTCGGCTCCGAGTCGTGAGTCGTGCGCCGGTGGGGGTCGTGGCAGGTCAGCCGATGTTCTCGGTGAGGAACGCGCGGACCTTGCGCCAGCCGTCGACGGCGGCCTCGGCGCGATAGGCGGCGGGACGGTCGTCGTAGAAGAATCCGTGGCCGGCACCGTCGTAGCGGTGGAACGCGTAGTCCTTGCCGTGCTGCTTCAACGCTGCCTCGAGCGTGTCGACGTCGGCAGGTGCCGGACTCTTGTCGTCGTTGCCGAACAGCCCGAGCAGTGGAGCGTCGAGGTCGGCCGTGTAATCGATGGGTGCGACCGGCTGCTTGGCGGTCAGATCGTCGTCACCCACGACGATTCGTCCACCCCAGCAGTCGACGACGGCATCGATGTCACCGATGCGGCAGGCGCACAGGAAGGCGTGTCGACCACCAGAGCAGGTGCCGAACAGTGCGAGCCTCCCGGACGCCTGTGGGAGCGATCGCAGCCAGTCGACGCAACCGCGCGCATCGGCGACGACCCGGTCGTCGGGCACGCCGCCTTCGGCCCGCACGCGTGCCGCAACATCGTCGGGTTCGCCGTGACCGTCGCGGCAGTAGAGATCGGGGGACAACGCGAGATAGCCGTATTCGGCGAATCGTCGGGTCGTCGCCCGATACCAGGCGTCCCACCCGGGCAGGTGGTGGAACAGCACCACCGCTCCGAACGGTCCCCGACCCAGCGGCCGGGCAAAGTAGGCGTGAATCTCGTCGCCGCCGTCACCGACGACGGTGACGGTTTCGGCCAAAAGCCCTTCGTAGGCGTCCGTGCGTGTCATGTGCAACGTTTCCCATCGGTCCGTCGCCAAGTCTAGGTGGATGCGGCTCGCCCGCGTCGGGCGCGTCGTGACGCCTCGTCGTCAGCAGGCGGGCGACCTCGTCGTCGCTGATCTGACCGAAGTCGGTGTAGTAGACGCCGACCGCTCCGAACCGTTCGACGGCGTGCGGACACACGACGTCGTCGGCGTGGCGGCGCAGCGCATCGACGGCGTCCCGTGCAGCAACGGGCACGGCCAGCACGACGCGTGCGGCGGCGCGACGGCGC
>JBBDSV010000061.1:0-5434 GCA_040904785.1 Nitriliruptoraceae bacterium | reverse complement strand
ACCGCATCGAGGACGCCCTGTCGGCGACCCGTGCGGCCGTCGAGGAAGGCATCGTTGCCGGTGGTGGCACCGCGCTGCTGCAGGCCGAAGCCGGTCTCGACAAGCTCAAGCTCGACGGTGACGTCGCGACGGGTGCACGCATCATCCGCCGGGCGCTGTCGTCGCCGCTGTACTGGATCGCGTCGAACGCGGGCCTCGAGGGCTCGGTCGTCGTCGAACGGGTGCGCGGTATGGACGCAGGCCACGGCCTCAACGCGCTCACGGGCGAGTACGAGGACCTGCTCAAGGCCGGAGTCATCGACCCGGCGAAGGTGACGCGTTCGGCACTCCAGAACGCGGCCTCCATCGCGGGTCTGCTGCTCACCACCGAGGTGCTCATCGCCGACAAGCCTGAGCCTGAACCGGCCGAGGCGGCCGGTGGGCACGACCACGGCATGGGTGGCATGGACTTCTGAGCCCACCCGCGGGCGTTCGTCCCGCACACGCGACTGGGGTCTCGCTTCGGCGGGGCCCCTTTCGCGTGCCCCAGCGGGTCGTGTCCGGGGTGCGCGAGTAGGCTCGGCGAGGTTGTCGTGTCTCGAGGGATTCGTGTCGGAATTGGTGGCCAAGCTCGCGGACCGTTCGGCCCGCGTGGCGGTGCTCGGTCAGGGCTACGTGGGGCTCGTGGTGGCGATGCGGGCCTCGGAGGCGGGGTTCGACGTCGTCGGGCTCGAGGTGAACCCGCAGCGGGCGGCGCAGTTGGCAGCCGGGACCTCGTACATCGAGGACGTACCCGACGAGGTGCTGGCGGCGGCGTTGGGCCGCGGGTATCGCCCGACGTCGGATCCGGCGGATCTCGCTGGTTTCGACGTCGCGGTGATCTCGGTGCCGACACCGCTCCGGGATGGTCTGCCGGATCTGGAGTTCATCGAGTCGGCAGGCCGTACCGCCGGCGAGTTCCTGTCGCCCGGCGCGCTGGTGGTGTTGGAGTCGACGACGTATCCGGGCACGACCGAAGAGTTGTTGCAGCCGATCCTCGAGCAGGCCTCGGGGCTGTCGGCACCCGAGGGGTTCCTGCTCGGCTACTCGCCGGAGCGGATCGATCCCGGCAATCCGGCCTGGGGGCTCGCGAACACGCCCAAGATCGTCTCCGGGATCGATGCGGCGTCGACGGCGGCGGTCGACGCATTCTTCTCCGCGTTCGTCGCCGACACGGTGCCCGTGTCCGGGTGTGGCGAAGCCGAGTTGGCCAAGGTGATCGAGAACACGTTCCGTCACGTCAACATCGCGCTGGTCAACGAGCTGGCGATGTTCGCCTCGGACTTGGGGATCGACGTCAACGAAGCAATCGACGCGGCATCGACGAAGCCGTTCGGGTTCATGCCGTTCCGGCCAGGTCCGGGCGTCGGCGGCCACTGCCTGCCGATCGACCCGTCGTACCTGTCATGGAAGGTGCGGATGTCGCTGGGGGAGTCGTTCCGCTTCATCGAACTCGCGAACGACATCAATGAGCACATGCCGCAGTACGTCGTGCGTCGGGTCGCCGCCGCGTTGAACCTCGATCGCAAGGCGGTGAACGGGTCGCGGATCGTGGTGCTTGGCCTGGCCTACAAGCCGGGTGTCGGCGACATGCGGGAATCGCCGGCGGTGGCGATCGCCGATCAGCTCGTTGCGCTCGGCGCCGACCTCGTCGCCGTCGAACCGTTCGCACACGATACGTCCGAGATTGCCCATCTCGATGTGGTGACCTCGATCGACACCGCCGGGCTTTCCGCCGCCGATCTGGTGCTGCTCGTCACCGATCATGACGAGTTCGACTATGCCGAGCTTGTGACGACCGCACCGCTGGTGCTCGACACCCGCAACCGGCTGGCAGACCCGACCCTGCCGTCGCCGGTCGGCCGTGTCGAGCGTCTCTGATCAGCCCGAAACGTCGCGGAGCGGCCGCCACCAGGCCTCGTTGTCGCGATACCAGGCGATCGTGTCCGCCAGCGCATCGTCGAATGTGCGCTCGGGCCGCCAGCCGAGCGCGCGAATGCGTGCCGTGTCGACGGCATAGCGCCGGTCGTGGCCCGGCCGGTCGGTGACGTGCGTGATGCGGTCGGGGTCGGCGTCGAGTGCGGCGACGATCGCGTGGGCGATGTCGAGACTGGTGCGCTCGTTGCCCGCGCCGATGTTGTAGACGGTGCCGGGCTCGCCTTCGGTCAGCACGAGCCAGTGTGCGCGCACGTTGTCGTCGACTGCCGTCCAATCCCGGATCTGTGCCCCGTCGCCGTAGACGGGCAGGTCTTCGCCGTTGAGCAGGTTGGTGACGAACCGGGGGATGAGCTTCTCCGGGTGCTGATAGGCGCCGAAGTTGTTGGTCGTCCGGGTGACGAGGATCGGGAAGTCGTAGGTCGTCGTGTACGCCTGGGCGAGCAGGTCGGCGCCCGCCTTCGACGCCGCGTAGGGGCTGGACGGCTGCAGCCGGTCTGCCTCAGCGAACGCCCCGGTCGTGATCGGCCCGTAGACCTCGTCGGTCGACACGTGCAGCACCCGCTCGACGCCGGCCCGGCGACAGGCTTCGAAGACGAGCCCGGCCCCGGTCACATTCGTCGACAGGAACGCGTCGGGCGCGTCGATCGACCGGTCGACGTGGGACTCGGCGGCGAAATGGACCACCGCATCGGCGCCGTCGACGGCGCGAGCCACCGCGGCCGCATCGCGAACGTCGCCCTGCACGAACGTGTGTCGTGGGTCGTCGGCGACATCGGCGAGCGAGGCCAGATTCCCGGCATACGTCAGGGCATCGAAGGTGGTGACGGCCACGTCCGGCTGTGTGCGCAGCACCCAGCGCACGAAGTTGCTGCCGATGAAGCCGGCGCCACCGGTCACGACCAGTCGCATCTCCGCTCCTCGTCGCGGTTCGTGCCCGACACTGCGGTCACGCGGCTCGGGTGTGTGGCACGGTTAGGCTCGCGTTCGACCCGAAGGATAGTGCGCACGCCGCGGCGAAACGGGGCGGCGGCAGGCGTCGACAGCGAGGCGGATCATGCGAGAAGCGGTCATTTGCACGCCCGTACGCACACCGGTGGGACGATACGGCGGTGTGTTCCGGGATGTCGCCGCGGCGACGCTGGCGACCCACACCGTCACTGCGCTGCTCGAACGCTCCGGTCTCGACCCTTCAGCCGTCGACGACGTCATCCTCGGTCAGGCCAATCCGAACGGCGAGGAACCCGCGATCGGCCGAGTCGTCGCGCTCGACGCCGGCCTGCCGATCGGCACGCCGGGTCTGCAGATCGATCGGCGGTGCGGGTCCGGACTGCAGGCCGTGTTGGATGCGGCGATGCGCATCCAGACCGGCGTCGCCGACGTCGTCATCGCCGGTGGCGCCGAATCGATGAGTCGCGTCGAGCACTACGCGATGGGGTTGCGGTGGGGTGGCCACACCGATCTGGCACTCGCCGACCGGCTTGCCCGCGCCCGCTCGACGGCCGGTGGCTGCAACCATCCGATCGCCGGTGGCATGCTCGAGACGGCCGAAAACCTGCGCCGGGAGCTGGCGATTTCACGCGAGGATCAGGACGTGCTCGCGCTGCGCTCCCACGAGCGTGCCATCGCCGCCCACGACGAAGGCCGGTTCGCCGACGAGCTCGTCGCCGTCGAGGTCGCGACGCGCAAGGGCTCGGTCACCGTCGACCGTGACGAGCATCCGCGTCCCGACACCACGCTGGAGTCGCTCGCCAAGCTCAGGCCGGTGCGTGCGCACGTTGACCCGGAGTCCACGGTGACCGCCGGCAACGCGTCCGGACAGAACGATGGTGCTGCCGTGTGCATCGTCACGCATCCCGACCGTGCCGCGGAACTCGGCCTGCAGCCGCTCGCCCGGCTCGTGTCGTGGGCCGTGGCCGGTGTCGAGCCGGAGCGGATGGGCATCGGCCCCGTGGGTGCGACCGAGCGGGCACTCGGCCGTGCCGGCCTGCAACTGGCCGATATGGACGTGATCGAGCTCAATGAGGCGTTCGCAGCGCAGGCGTTGGCCGTGCTGCGCACCTGGGGTGTGGCCGACGACGACGAGCGGGTCAACCCGAATGGCTCAGGGATCTCCCTCGGCCATCCGGTCGGGGCGACGGGAGCGCGGATCCTGGCGACGCTGCTGCACGAGATGCCACGACGCGACGCCCGTTACGGGCTCGAGACGATGTGCATCGGCGGCGGACAGGGACTGGCCGCCGTCTTCGAGCGCGTCGGGTGACCCGCGGCGTCTACGCCGTTGGTGACGCGAATCGCGGGTGATTGGCGAAGCGCTCCCGCAGTGAAGGATTGTGTCGGTCGGCGTCCGACAGGATCGGTTCGTCAGTCGGCCATATCACGGCCAGGTCGGGGTCGTCCCAGGCGATCGCGCGCTTGTCGACGTCGTGCCACGGTTCGCTGACGCCGTAGACGACGTCGGCTTCGGCGTCGCCGACGACGGCGTAGGCGTTCGCCAGGCCCTCGGCCACGAACACGTGGACGCGGCGTCCCGGCGTGTCGCCGAGCAGGATCGTCTCGGCGGTGGCGAACGTCGGGCTGTCCGGCCGGATGTCGGCGACCGCCAGCATTACCGTGCCTCGGACGGCATAGACGACCTTGTCCCAGGGTTCGGCGTGAAATCCCCGCAGCACGCGGGGCTGTGACCGCGCATGGTTCATCTGCACGATCCGTGGTTCGCGTCCCAGCGCCGCAGCGATCTCTTGCGTCTGCACGGTCTGACGGAAGAATCCACGGTCGTCGGTGAACGTTGGCCAGGCCGCGATGAGCAGCCCGTCGATCGAGGTCGTTTCGATGGCCATGGTTGTCTCGTGCGCGCTCAGTCGGCGATCCGGTTGCCGTCGTCGTAGCGGTACACGCCGCGGCCTGACTTGCGTCCGGTGCGGCCTGCGGCAACGAGCCGACGCTGCAGGTTCGTGGGGCGGAACCGCTCGCCGAGGCGGTCCGCCAGATATTCGAGAATGTGCAGGCGGGTGTCCCAGCCCACGAGATCACCCATTTCGGGCGGCCCCATCGGATGGTTCAGGTCGAGCTTGACCGCGGTGTCGATGTCCTCAGCGGAGGCGACGCCTTCCTCGAGCATCCGCATGCCCTCGTTGGCGATCAACGCGTTGATCCGCGAGGTCGCGAAGCCCGGAAGGTCCTCGATGCGCACGGTCTCCTTGCCGAATGCGCGTGCGGCCGCCTCTGCCCGGTCGAGCGTCTCGGGCGAGGTCTGCAGGCCGCGGACCAGCTCGCACAACTTCATTCTCGGCACCGGATTGAAGAAGTGCATGCCGACCCCGCGCTCGGGTGCGTCGAGCGCGGAGAGGATCTCGGTGATCGACATCGCCGAGGTGTTTGTTGCGATGACGGCGTCGGGCGCGGCAACACGCTCGGCGGTGCGGAACACCTCGTGTTTGACGTCCATCCGCTCGACGACGGCCTCGATGATGAGGTCGTC
>JBBDSV010000060.1:10563-31390 GCA_040904785.1 Nitriliruptoraceae bacterium | reverse complement strand
GTTGGCCACCCGACACGGCCGCACGGACAGGTGCGGCCGGTTGTCGACGGTACCGTCGACAACCGGCGTCACCGGGCGAAACCGACCGCCGAAACCCGGCCGTTCGGCCGGCGACACGTGACGGATTTTCGGGAGTGCACGGTGCCCATTGCACGACTGCGCACGATGCTCGTCGCGGGCGCACTCGCAACGATTGCTGTGGCATGCGCTTCGACGTCGGCCCCCGACAGCTCATCGCAAGCCGCGGACCCGCAGTTCGACGGTCCCGCGCCCGGTGCCGTCATCGGTGGCGACAATCTCGCAGACCTTGAGTTCCGGATCCGCGGGGACGAGCGTCGGCTGACGGGCCTCGTCTTCGAGGTCGACGGCACCACGTTGGAGCCGACGACGCGTAAGGCGGGTCTGCGCGTCTTGCAGCCCGGACCGCTCGATGACGGTCAGCACGTCGTTCGCGTGATCGATGCACCGAGCGACCCTGCAGCCGATCCGGCAGCGGAGACCGAATGGCACCGCTGGCAGTTCCAGGTCGACACCGCACCCCCCGACCTCGACATTGACGCACCACGCGGCGTCGTCGCCGGCGCGCCCGCCGAACTCACGGGGACGACCGAACCTCGGGCCGAGGTCGCCGCCGGTGACGCAACGGCCCGCGCCGACACCGTCGGCCGGTTCACGCTTGTCATCGACGATGTCGACGACGGCCAGGTCTCGGTGACCGCACGCGACGACGCGGGGAACGTCACGACGAACGAGCTGGAACTGCGCACCGTCGCGTCACGAGTCACGGTCGACGAGATCCGTGCCGTGCACGTGTCCTTCTGCGGATGGGCGACCCCGTCGCTGCGCGATCCCATTCTCGAAATGGCGGAAGATGGGCTCATCACCGCGGTCCAGCTCGACATCAAGGACGAGTCGGGTCACATCGGATATCCCACAGATGTGCCGTTGGCGAACGACGCTGGCGCAAACGCGCCGAACTGCCAGTTCGACCTGCGCGAGGCCGTCGAGATGCTCCACGCCCGCGGTATCACGGTGATCGGACGATTCGTCGCCTTTGCCGACCCGGTGCTCGCGGAATGGGCGTGGAACGCCGACCGCAGCGACTGGGTCATTCAGGACGCCGACGGCGAGATGTACGTCGGGCGCTACGCCGGTTTCACGAACTTCGCCCACCCGGACGTCGTCGACTACAACATCGCCATCGCCACGGAAGCTGCGGCACTCGGCGTTGACCACGTGCTGTGGGACTACATCCGCCGTCCCGACGGCAACCCCGACGGTTTCCGTTTCGTCGGCCTCGACGACACGCCGGAAGCCGGCATCGTCGCGTTCACCCGCAAGGCCGACGAGGCGCTTCACCCGTACGGCGTCGTTCATGGCGCGAGCGTCTTCGGGATCGCCTCGACCCGTCCGCGCGAAATCGCGCAGGACATTCCCGGCATGGGTGAGCACCTCGACTACATCGCGCCGATGGTCTATCCCACACATTGGGCGCCGGGCGAATTCGGCCTCGCCGACCCCGAGCGGGCGCCCTACGAGATCGTCCATGCGTCGCTTGACACGTTCCTCGAGGCGCTCGATGGCCGGCGGGCCCGTGTGATCCCGTGGCTCGAGGACTCCGACTATCGCGCATGGGATCGTCACTTGCAGGTGGCCGAGCAGCTCCGCGCAACACGCGATGTCGGCATCGACGAGTGGATGCTTTGGGACCCGTGGGTCCGCTACACGCCGGAGGCGATCATCGAGGTCCGCGACGAACGTGACGATGCGGCCGATACCGGCGACGAGGATGAAGCGTCGGTCGCAGACAGCGATGAAACCGACGACAGCGATGTGCCCGAGGATGCGACGGAGGGGACGTGACGCCCCGTCACGTCCCGAAAACATCCTCGATGAGTTGTTCGAGTTCCTGGTCGTGGACCACGCGCTGGCCGGCGGCCGGTGATGCCGACGGCACGCGCGAAGCCTGGCGCAGTCGCCGTCCGTCGTCGAGCGATTCGAGAAGGTTCCACAGCCGGCCATCGACGAAGCTCCACGCACCCATGTTCTGTGGTTCCTCCTGGACCCAGCAGATATCGGTCGCCTTCGGATAGGTCGCGAGGACCTCGTGGATCTGGTCGGCCGGGAACGGGTACAGCTGCTCGACACGAACGATGGGAACGGCGCGTTCACGTTCATCACGCGCGGCCATCAGGTCGTAGGCGACCTTGCCGGTGCACAGCACCAGCTGTTCGACCGCGTCGCGGTCGCGTTCGGCGAATGCCGGATCATCGATCGTCTCGGCGAATCCTCCCGAGGTGAGTTCGACGAGTGGGGAAACGCTCTTCGATGACCGGAGCAGCGACTTCGGAGTGAAGACGATCAACGGTTTGCGAATGTCGCGATGCATCTGGCGACGGAGCACGTGGAAGTACTGCGCAGCGGTCGTCGGGTAGACGACCTGGATGTTCTGTTCGGCGCACAGGATGAGGAACCGTTCGATCCGTGCCGACGAGTGTTCCGGACCCTGGCCTTCGAAGCCGTGCGGCAACAGGAGGACGAGACCGGATGTCTGATCCCACTTGTCTTCGGCGGCGACGATGAACTGGTCGATGATGATCTGCGCACCGTTGACGAAATCGCCGAATTGCGCCTCCCACGCCACCAGTGCGTCGTCATCCTGCGCCGAGTATCCGTATTCGAACCCGAGCGCCGCGTATTCGCTGAGCAGCGAGTCGTAGATGAACCACTTCCCCTGCTCGTCGGCGAGATGCGCCAACGGGAGATACTCCTCGCCGGTCTCGGCGTCGACCTGGACCGCATGGCGCTGCGAGAACGTTCCGCGCCTGGTGTCCTGACCCGCGAGCCGAACGTTGAACCCGTCAAGCAGCAGCGAGCCGAATGCCAGCGTCTCCCCCAAAGCCCAATCGATCTTCCCTACGGCATAGCGTTCCTGGGCGCGGGTGAAGATGCGATCCAGCTTGGGATGTCGGGTGAATCCGTCCGGCGCGGTGAACTGGACGTCGGCAATGCGGTCGAGCCGCTCGGAGTCGACTCCGGTATCGACCGCGGCGGGCAACTCGTCGGATTCCTCCGGGCGGATCGCCTTCGGCGGCTCCGGCGGCGCCGCTTGGCGCGTCTCGTCGAACGCCGTCTCGAGGCGCGACTCGAAATCTTCCAGGAACTCCTCAGCCTGTTCGATCGAGATGTCGCCGCGGCGCACGAGCCGCTCGGTGAACAGCTTTCGTACGGACCGGTGGAGGTGAATCTTGGCGTACATCTGCGGCTGCGTGAACGACGGGTCGTCTCCCTCGTTGTGGCCGTGCCGTCGGTAGCAAACCATGTCGATGACGATGTCGCGGTGGAACGTCTCGCGGAACGCGAAGGCGAGGCGAGCAACGCGGACAACGGCCTCGGGGTCGTCACCGTTGACGTGCAGGATGGGTGCGTGCACGGTCTTGGCGACGTCGGTCGCGTAGAACGACGACCGGGACTCCTCCGGCGCCGTCGTGAATCCGACCTGGTTGTTGATGACGACGTGGATCGTGCCGCCGGTCCGATAGCCGCGAAGCTGCGAGAGGTTGAGCGTCTCGGCGACGACGCCTTGCCCGGCGAACGCCGCGTCGCCGTGCATCAGCACGGGCAGCACCGGATACACGTCCTCGTCGCCGCGGTCATAGCCATCCTGCATCGCCCGAGCGATGCCCTCGACGACGGGGTTCACCGCCTCGAGGTGCGACGGGTTCGGTGGCAGGTGCAGCGCGAGCTGATTGCCCGATCGCGCGGTGTAGGTGCCGCGCGTGCCGAGGTGGTACTTGACGTCCCCGGAGCCTTGGACCGTGTCGGGATCGATATGGCCTTCGAATTCGCCGAAGATCTGGCGATGGGACTTGCCGAGGATATTCGACAGCACGTTGAGCCGGCCACGGTGCGCCATGCCCATCACGACGTCGCTGACCTCGTTGTCGGCTGCGGACTCACAGATCGCATCAAGCAACGGGATGAGCGCCTCGGCGCCTTCGAGCCCGAATCGCTTCTGGCCCACATACTTGGTGTGAAGGAACGATTCGAATGCTTCTGCGGCGTTGAGACGCTCGAGAATCCACTTCTGATCGTCGGTATCGAGATCCTCGTTGACCCCTTCGACTTGGCGTCGGATCCAATCCTTCTCCTCGGGATCGAGCACGTGCCCGTACTCGATGCCGACGGTGCGGCAGTAGGCGTCGCGCAGGATGCCGAGGATCTCCCCGAACGGCCGCTTCGCCGTCGCGCCGCCGACGTCGGTGAGGAACTCGCGGTCGAGGTCCCAGATCGACAATCCGTAGTAGGTGGGGTCGAGTTCCGGATGCATCTGTGGCGGACGCTGACGCAGCGGATCGAGGTCCGCGATGAGATGGCCCCGCACCCGATACATGTTGACGATCTGGCCCACCTTGAGTTGCTTGGTGAGCAGGTCGGTCTCATCGGCGAGGTCGGTCGTGTCGACGCGCCACCGCGCCGGTTCGTACGGCAGGCCCAACGACGCGAAGACGTCGTCGTAGAAGCCGGCGCCGCCGAGCAACAGTTCTTCGACGCGTGCAAGGAACAGACCCGACTCCGCCCCTTGAATCACCCGGTGGTCGTACGTCGAGGTCAGCGTGATGACCTTGCCGATGCCGAGCTTGGCCAGCGTGCGCGCATCCGCAGCCTTGTATGCCGCCGGGACGTCGATTGCGCCGACGCCGAAGATCGCCGACTGTCCCGCCATCAGCCGCGGGACCGAATGCACCGTGCCGATCGTGCCCGGATTGGTCAGCGTGATCGTGCCGCCGGAAAACATCTCGGGATCGAGCTTCTTCGTCCGGATCTTGCGGATGAGCTCCTCGTAGGCACGAACGAACGATTCGAAGTCACGCGTGTCCGCGTCGCTGACAACCGGGACGAGCAGCGTGCGGGATCCGTCGTCGTTCTCGACGTCGACGGCCAGACCCATCCCAACGTGCTCCCGGCGCAGCACGGCGGGCTTACCCTCGTTGGTGAACGCGAAGACGTTGCGCATCGCGGGAACCGCATCGATCGCGCGCACCATCGCATACGCGATCAGATGGGTGAAGGAGACCTTACCGCCGTGTGTACGTCGCAGGTAGTTGTTGATGATCCGCCGGTTGACCTCGAGGAGCTTGGCCGGCACGTCACGAACGGACGTCGCCGTTGGGACACCGAGCGACACCTCCATGTTCTCGACGATGCGCGCCGCCACCCCACGCAGCTGCTGAGGTTGCGGTCCATCGTCGGACACCGTTGCCGCCGCGCGCTCACGCTTTGGGGCGACATCCGGCCCGCCGTTGGCGTTGCCCGTCGACGGTCGGTAGTCGGTGAAGAACTCCCGCCACCCCTTCGACAGGGTCGAAGGGTCAGCGCGAAACTGTTCGTACATCTCCTCGACGAGCCACGCATTCAGCTCGGACTGCGACTGCCCGGCGGGAGAGTCACCTGTGGTCGTTGCCATCAGTGTTCAGCATCCTGCGTGCATGTCGATCACGGCGGACTTCCAGGGTAGGTGGTCGGCGCGATCTCGCAGCTGCCTTCCGGGTTCCGGCGTCCACCGGGTCCGGGCGGCGTCAACCCCCGTCGCACGCGTCGGACGGTCGGCCGAGGCAGGTGACGCAGTTACGACACCACCCGCCGCTACCGTCGAGCGGTAACGCCGACGGTACCCCGACCGCGACACGGCCCCGAACGAGCCAACGTCGCACGTCGGCGGCCGGAAACATCGACGACGGATGATCGAAGGGACACCGTGCGCGTCTCGCACGTCTTGGCCGCACTTGCCGGCGTCGCCGTCGTGGCGATCGGCGGAGCGGCCGCTTGGACGTGGCTCGACACGGTGCTCACACGCACGCCCGACGTCACAAGCGACCCGCGCGTGACGGTGACGACGTACCTCGAGGCCTGGGAGGCTGGCGACCATGCCCAGATGCGCGAACTCGTCCGGGATCCGACGGACGACTTCGAACGACGATTCGCGCAGTTGGCGCAAGGGCTCGACGCCCGCGAAGTGACGGCGACGGCGCGCGAGATCGTCGCCGAGGTGGACGGTCGGGTGCGCGTCCCGGTGCAGGTCGACGTCGCCGTCGACGCGCTCGCAGACCCGGTGTCGTGGCAAGTCGAGCTGCGGCTCGTTCGCGAGCGGGGCGAGTGGGGAGTCGTCTGGGAACTTGCTGCCGTCCACCCCGATCTGCGGCCGACCTGGGAATTCTCGCGCACCGCCGAACCTACGGAACGCGAAGCCATCCTGGCCGCCGACGGCACCGCACTCGCCGACCGACGGACCATCACCCGATTCGGATTCGAACCGTCCGGCGTCGACGACGCCGAATCGCTCGTCGCCGCATTCGACCGTCTCGTGCCGGGATCGGGGCCGCGAGCCGCGCGCGAGCTGGCGCGCGGCGGCCTGGTGGACGGCTGGTTCTATCCCGTCGTCGATGTCATCGACGAGGTCGACGCGCAGCGCGTGTGGGACCGTCTCCGACGCGAACCCGGCGTGATCCGGCGCACGGAGACACGCCGCACGCTGCTCACCGACGGGTTCGCCCAACACGTCGTCGGTGTGCTCGCCGAGGCAACCGCGGAGCAGCTCGAACAACGGCAGGCGCGCGGTGAGGACGTCGTCGAAGGTGACGAGGTGCCGCAGTACGGCCTCGAGCTCGCACTCGACGACCAGCTCGAAGGCAGCGAGCTGCTGCGATACGGACTCGGACCGCCCGATGCCGACCTGCAGGTCGTGATCGCCGAAGGGCAGACGGATCCGTCACGGCCGGTGGGAACGACGATCGACACGACCGTCCAGCGCGCGGTCGAGGCCGCGCTGGACGGCATCGATCGCCCCGCCGGGATGGTCGTCGTCGACGCCGCCGACGGCGCGATCCGTGCCAGCGCAAGCCGCCCGCTGCACGCCTACAACCGCGTGTTCGCCGGACGCTATCCCCCTGGCTCGACGTTCAAGATCGTCACCGCCGAGGCACTGCTCGCCGCGGGCGCGCTCGCCGACGACGAAGTCGGCTGCCCCGCCGAGACAATCGTCGGCGGCTTGCGCATCCCGAACGCCGAGGGTGTCGCGCTGGGTGCGACCACGCTGCGTGACGCGTTCGCGTTCTCGTGCAACACGACGTTCGGCGCGCTTGCGGCCGACCTCGGTGCCGACGCGATGGCCGCTGCGGCCGAGCGGTTCGGATTCTCCACGACACCCAACGTTCCGCTGGACGTGTTCGGCGGTGCGTTTCCTATGCCCCGCGATGCCGCCGAGACCGCTGCGGCCGCGTTCGGCCAGGCACGCGTCGAAGCATCAGTGCTGCACATGGCCTCCGTCGCCGCGGCGACGATCGATGGCACCTGGGATCGGCCGTATCTCATTGCGGACGACGGTCCCGGCCAGCCGTCCCCACTGGCGAGCGGCGTTGCCGACCAGCTGCGCGCGTTCTTACGCGCAGCCGTGGCCGACGGCAGTGGCCGGGCGGCCGCCATCGACGGCCTCGACGTCGCCGGCAAGACCGGCACTGCCCAGGCAACGGGCGGCGTCGAACACGCGTGGTTCGTCGGCACCTTCGACAATCTCGGCTTCGCCGTACTCGTCGAGGATGGCGGGTCGGGCGGCGCGGTCGCCGCACCGATTGCCGCCCGGTTCATCACCGCCTACGCGCAGGCGACGGGCCAGCTCGAGGCAACGACTAGCGTCGACGGCGACGATCCGGGCGACCCTCAGGAGGACGACAGGTGACGACGCTGCGACTGACCAACGACACCGATGCTGACCGACTGCTGTCCGAGAACGGTTTCGCCCTGCTCATGGGCATGCTGCTCGACCAGCAGGTCGCGATGGAGGTGGCGTTCCTGGGGCCGTGGCGGTTGTCGCAGCGTCTCGACGGTCCGCTCGACGCGCCGACCGTGGCTGCGGCCGATCCCGGCGGCCTCGAGGCGCTGTTCCGTGAGAAGCCCGCCCTCCACCGTTACCCCGGGTCGATGGCGCGGCGCGTTCAGGCGCTCGCACAGC
Source organism: Nitriliruptoraceae bacterium (assembly GCA_040904785.1). GTDB lineage: Bacteria > Actinomycetota > Nitriliruptoria > Nitriliruptorales > Nitriliruptoraceae > JBBDSV01. Next base: position 23,382 of record JBBDSV010000060.1, on the reverse strand, counting down.
ATCTGGTCGACGAATACGACGGCCGCGCCGAGGCAGTCTGGGAATCCGCATCGACCGGCGCAGATCTGCGACGCCGGCTCCAGGCCCTTCCCGGCTTCGGCGAGCAGAAGGCGAAGATCTTCGTCGCGCTGCTCGGCAAACAGTGCGGCGTGCAGCCGGACGGCTGGCGCGACGCCGCGGGTGACTACGGGCGTAACGGCTTCCGTTCGATCGCCGATGTGACCGACCCCGAAGCGCTTGAGCAGGTCCGCGCGGCGAAGCAGGCGGCGAAAGCCGCTCGCGCGTCGTGACGCCTCACACCGGGACGACACTCCACGAGAAGACCACGTAGGTGAGCGTCCCCATCGCGATCATCGCGAACGGCGCCCAGCTCCACCCGCGACTCCACGGCCACAGTGGCGCGACGGCCACCGCGATGCAGCCGAACAAGCCCGCCGTCACGAGCGTCGCTGGAGAGAACATCGGCACCCCTTCAGCGCGCCGGCGACATTCGTCGCGGACACGCGCAATACAGCCAACCACGGCGGCCACTAGCGTCACACCGGACACGACCCTAGCGAGTCCGCATCCGCCGCCGGCCGCGACCCGGCGACATGCGTCAGCGGCGGGACCGTACGGGAAGGAGCCTCGATGAAACTCGCGATCCTGTCCCGCAGTTCGAAGCTCTATTCGACTGCTCGACTCCGCGACGCCGCCATGGAACGCGGACATGACGTTCGGGTCATCGACTATCTGCGGTGCGTCATCGACATCACCTCACATCGACCTGCAATCTCGTTCGCGGGGACGCAATTGGACCCGTTCGATGCGCTCATCCCGCGCATCGGCGCAACGCGGACGTTCTACGGCACCGCCGTCGTGCGGCAGTTCGAGATGATGGGCGTCTACCCCACCAACCCGTCGCAGGCGATCTCCCGATCACGCGACAAGCTGCGCGCGCTCCAGTTGCTCGCTGCCGAAGGTGTCGGCCTGCCGGTGACATCGTTCGCCCACTCGACGAAGGACATCAACGGGCTCGTCGCGACGGTCGGCGGTGCGCCACTGGTGATCAAACTGCTCGAGGGAACGCAAGGCATGGGGGTCGTGCTGGCCGAGACGAAGAAGGCCGCCGAATCGGTCATCGGGGCGTTCATGCAACTGGACGCCAACATTCTCGTGCAGGAGTTCATCAAGGAGGCAGGCGGCAGCGACATCCGCGCGTTCGTGGTCGGCAACCGGGTCGTGGCCGCAATGGAGCGCACCGCAGCACCCGGCGAGTTCCGTTCCAACGTGCACCGCGGCGGTGCGGCGCGCCGCATCAAGCTCACTCCGGAGGAACGTGCGACGGCGAAGCGAGCGGCCAAGATTCTGGGGCTCAACGTCGCCGGTGTCGACATGATGCGTTCGAGTCACGGTCCCGTGGTCCTCGAGGTCAACTCGTCGCCGGGTCTCGAGGGCATCGAAGGGGCGACCGGCGTCGACGTCGCCACGAAGATCGTCGAATTCATCGAAAACAACGCGAAGTCGCCGCGCAGCATCCAGTCCCGACGCAAGGCTTGACGCGACGGGCTCCTCAGGCAGCAGCGCGCACCGCGTCGCTGGCCTTTCGCGCCGCGATGAGCACCGGATCCCAGACGGGCGAGAACGGCGGCGCGTACGACAGGTCGGATTCGGCGAGATCGAATACGGTCATCGACGACCAGATCGCGGTTGCGAACACGTCGATGCGTTTCGCCGCGCCCTCCTGTCCGACGATCTGGGCGCCGAGCAGTCGGCCGTTGTCGCGCTGGGCGATGACGGTGATCGTGATCGGCTGCGCTCCCGGGTAGTAGCCGGCGCGTGTCCGCGACTCGATCGTGCTTGCGACGACAGCGAATCCGGCGGCGGTGGCGTCGCGGGTGCCTAATCCCGTGCGCGCCACCTCGAGGTCGCAGACCTTGGTGATCGCCGTTCCCAGCACACCAGGGAACGACGCCGGTTCACCGCCGAGATTGCGTCCCGCGATGCGTCCCTGGCGGTTGGCGATCGTGCCGAGCGCGATCGACACCGGCTGCCCCGACACGCGGTGGAAGGTCTCGGCGCAGTCACCGGCAGCCCATACCCCGTCGACCGGCGTGCGCTGTGCTCGATCGACGACGATGCCACCACTTGGGCCGATGGGGATACCCGCATCGGCCGCCAATCGGCTGTTCGGGCGGGTGCCCGTACCGAGCACCACCAGATCCGCGGGCAGGCGTTCATCGCCGGTGACGACCGCCTCGACCCACCCGTCGGTACCCGCGTTGATGCCCTCGACCCGACGTTCGAGATGCAGATGCAGTCCGCGTCGGCGCATCGCCGCCGCGAGCAGCTCGGCAAGACCGGGTTCGATGGTCGGCATGGGCTGGGACGACTGTTCGACCAGATGGACCTCAAGTCCGGCCAGACACAACGACTCGGCCATCTCGAGTCCGATGTAGCCCGCGCCGATGACGACGGCGACGTGCGGGTCGCGTTTCGCGACGGCGTCGATGACCTGCGCGCCATCATCAAGTGTCTGCACGCCGAACACACCGGCCGTGTCGATGCCGTCGATCGGTGGCCGTACGGGTTCGGCGCCCGTAGCGATCAGGAGTTGGTCGTAGGACTCCCGGCGCGTCGTGCCTCCGTCGAGATCACGCACCTCGACGACGCGCGCCTGCGTGTCGATCGCCACGACCTCGTGGTGGATCCGCGCATCGATCGACTGCCGTTCACGAAATTCCTGCGGTGTCCGGGCAACCAGCGCGTCGCGGTCGTCGACGATTCCCGAGATCCAGTAGGGGATGCCGCATGCGGCGTACGACGTCGTCGATCCCCGTTCGAACGCCACGATCGACAGGTCGTCGCCGCCACGCAGCCGGCGGGCCTGGGACGCCGCGCTCATGCCGGCAGCATCACCACCGATGATGACGAGACGTTCGACCATGGTCGGCTCGCTTCCTTCGCCGGGCGCTTCGCGCCCCGCGTGGGGTCAGGGGCGTACAACAAACGTCGCCGTCGCCCCGGAGGTGGTTTCGCGCAGGCGCAGCCGTGCGATGGTCTCCGGGTCGTCCGGGAGCGTCCACGTCAAGCGCACCGGCGTGTCCGCCGGCACAGCCGTGCCGACGATCTCGTCCTCGTCGTGCCCACCCGCGTGGTCGCCGGCGCTGGCGTTGACGACGTGAAACTCGCCGTGTTCCTCCGTGCGGAACGCGAGCGTGATCTTCTCGCCCGGCGAGACGTCGATGACCGCAGGTTCGATCGCCAGGCGTTCCGTCACCGCGGTGACCTCGATGACCCGTCCCGGGAGCAGGCTGCGTTGGAACTGCACACCCGTGGTGACGACGAGACCGATGAGCAGCCCGAACGCAACACGGACCGCCCAACGTTCGAGATGCTCGCGGCGTCCGGGCGCCGCAGCGCGCAGCCCACGGAACTGTCGCAACCGCAGCGAATTGGTGACGACGAAGACGCTGGAGAATCCCATCGCGAACGCGGCGATAATCGGATTGAGCAGCCCGGCGGCGGCGAGAGGTATCGCCGCGGTGTTGTAGCCGAACGCCCACACGAGGTTGCTGCGGATCGTACGCAGCGTCTGCCGTGCCAGCGCGATCGCGTCCGCGACGGCGCGGACGTCGTCGGATACCAGCGTGATGTCACCCGCTTCGATGGCGATGTCGGTGCCGGACCCCATGGCAATCCCGAGGTCGGCGGCTGCGAGCGCCGGTGCATCGTTGATGCCGTCGCCCACCATCGCGACGCGGTGTCCGTCGGCCTGCAGTTCGCCGATGATGCGCGCCTTGTCCTGCGGATAGACCTCAGCGATGACGTCGTCGATACCCACCGCGTGTGCCACGTGCTCGGCGGCACGCGCGTTGTCGCCGGTGAGAAGCACGGTACGGAGGCCGAGCCGGTGCAGCGCGTCGACGGCGGCCGCCGCGGTCGACTTGATGGTGTCGGCCACAACCAGCACGGCCGTTGCCGAGCCCGCAGTACCGGCGAGCACGGCCGTGTGCCCTGCAGCCTCGTGCTCGAGTCGCGCGGCATCGATGCCCTCGTCGACATGCCAACCGCGCTCGGCGAACAGCGCCGGACGCCCGACGAGCACATCGATCCCGTCGTACGTCGCGGTGACGCCCGCACCAGGGAGTGACTGGAACGCGGCGACCTCCCCGGCAGGTTCGGTGCCGAGGCGCTCGCGCAGCCCCGTGGCGATGGCGCGCGCGACGGGATGCTCGGACGCGTCCTCGACTGCGGCGATCGCCGCGAGATCCGCGCCGTGGTCGACCACGGCCTGCAGCCGCATGTCGCCCGCGGTGATCGTTCCCGTTTTGTCGAGCACGACCGTGTCAATCGATCGCGCTGCCTCGATGACGTGCGCACCCTTGACGAGCACCCCGAGCGCCGCACCACGGCCAGTGCCGACCATGATCGCCGTCGGGGTGGCCAGCCCGAGCGCGCACGGGCAAGCGATGACGAGCACCGCGACGGCTCGCGGAATCGCATCGGACGCCCCCAACCCCTGCCAGGTCCAGAAGACGAACGTCGCCGCGGCGATCGCGAGCACCACCGGGACGAACACGGCGGCGACACGGTCGACGAGGGCCTCGACCGGGGCTTTGCCACCCTGCGCCTGAGCAACCAGATCGACAATCTGCGCGAGCAACGTCTGTTCGCCGACGGCGGTGGCTTCGACAACGAGACGCCCGGTGAGCACGATCGTGCCGCCGACGACATCGTCGCCATCGGCGACTTCGGCAGGGACCGGCTCGCCCGTAATCATCGAGGTGTCGACCGCGCTCGCACCGCCGACGACTCGCCCATCGGTGGCGATGCGCTCCCCGGGGCGCACGACGAACCGGATGCCGACGGTGAGCTCGTCGACGGGGACTTCGCGTCCGTCCTCGAGCCGCGCGGTGCGCGCACCGAGCTCGAGCAGGCGACGGATCGCCTGCGACGAGCGTCCCTTGGCGCGATGTTCGAACACGCGACCGAGGATGATTGCGGCGACGATCGCCGCAGCCGTCTCGAAGTACACCTCGGGTAGTCCCGTCACCCGCAGGCGCATGCCTTCGTGGAACGTGCCCGCGCCGAGCACGACGAGCGCAACGACCGACCAGATGTATGCGGTCAGCGTCCCCAGCGACACGAGCGTGTCCATCGTTACCTGGCCGTGGCGCAGATTGACGAATGCGTTGCGGTGGAATTCCCGGCCACTGACGAGAACGACCGGCGTCGCCAGCGCCCACGCCCACCACTGCCAACCTTCGAACATGGCCGCGGGCACCATCGAGATGACCAGCAGCGGAAGCGTGAATGCGACCGCGAGCAGCAGGTCGTTGCGCAGACGGCGGCGGCGGCGCTGGTACATCGCGTCGTCGTCGGGTACCTCAGGAACGGCATATCCGGCGCGTTCGACCGCCGCTTCGAGATCGGGTTGGCCGACACGCGCCGGGTCGTAGGTGACCGCTGCGCGATGCGTTGCGAAGTTGACGTTCGCCGAAGCCACGCCGTCGAGCTTGCTCAGTGCGCGCTGCACGCGGTTGGAACACGCGGCGCAGGTCATTCCCTCGACAGGCAGGATGACGCGAACATCCGTCGGCGATGGTGCGTGGGTTGGTCCGCTCGACACGTCGACCTCCGCCTGCTGAGTCCGAAGGCGGCGTCCCGCCCCAACTCGCGCAAGGATACCCCTACCCCCTTCAGGTAACAACCGGGGCTTCGTTCAGATGACGCGTCCCGGAGCACCATCTGCGGCCACGACGTCTCCACCGGATTCGAGCCAGGCAAGCATGCCGCCGTCGAAGTTCCGCGCGTCGTAGCCCGCGTCCGCGAGTGCGTCGGCCACCATCGCACTGCGATTCCCGCTGCGGCAGACGCACAGGATCGGACGGTCCGTCGGGATCTTCCCCTGACGTTCGACGAGTTGTGACAGCGGAACGTTCACCGCACCGGCGATGTGTCCCGCCTGCCATTCCATCGGCTCGCGGACATCGAGGAGAACGGCTGCATCATCAACCGTGACGCCTGCGACGTCCATGGGCTACTCCTCACTCGGCGCGCCGGCTGCATCGTCCACCGGCGCGGTGTCATACGCCTCGATCGCCGCGCTCCATCCACCGCCCGGATCGGTGATGATCAGATACAGCGACCACGCCGCCTGCGGCGCCTCCAACCGGCCGAATTCGTACCAACGCCGATCCTCGGCACGGTATTCCAGCTCGTCCGGCTCGCACGGCAGGTCGAGGCCGCATGCCGCGGCGATGACCCACCACGCACCGGCGCGCCCCGCGGCACCACCGCGCCGCCGGCCGCGCGCGCCACCACTCGCACCCGCTCCTGCCATCCGCACCGTCGCCTCGGACAAGGTCAGTTCGGTGAGCTGCGCCTCGTCGACGTCGAGCAGTCCGAGCACCTCGTTCGGGCCTCCTGCGGTGCTCGCCACGGTGACTACACCGCCAGACTCGCGGACCCACGCCTCGACGAGCGCTCCGAGGGCACGTTCGACATCGGTCCGCTCTCCGCGGCCGGTGGCGGGCGTCGCACGAACGAACGCGGGTCGTGCCGCCGGTGGCGCCGGCGGATCCCCGTCCAGCCGATCGGTCCGTCGGTAGGTCGGGCGGGGGTAGGCCGGTTCCCATGGCTGGCACACCGCGGGCAGGCCCGATCGCAGCGGATCGTGCCGGTCGTCGGCCGTGAGGTCTTCGCCACGAATGACGCGTTCCTGGGCGACGACGTCGATCACCGACGGGTGCAGGCCGTCGGCGATTGCGTGGAACGGGTGATTCTGCGCGATCACCTCGGTCAGCGGACCCAGTGCGAACCGTCCCGCCCCCGGCTCGACGACCCCGGCTGCAAGGTCGTCGGGCCCGTCCAGCGCGACCCGGTACTCCGCATACTGCGCGACGCCCCACAGTTGTTTGCCGAAATCTTCGGTTGCCCGACGACAACCGTCCCGCAGGCCGAGGAGTTCGCTCCACCGTTGCTGCGTCGCGAGATCGTCGGCGAGGAGCACGAGCTCGTCGAGGTCTCCGCGGGCGAGCAACGGCGCGAGGTCGATCGTCACGGTCCGGACTCGACATCGAGCAGATCGACCACGAAGACCAGTGTCTCGTCGGGACCGATCGACCCGGACACGCCTCGTTCGCCGTAGGCGAGATCGGGCGGCACGATCAACATGCGCCTGCCGTGCACGCGCATGCCGGTCAGTCCCCGCTCCCAACCCGCGATGACCCGACCGTCACCGAGGGTGAACAAGAATGGCCGTCCACGATCCCACGACGCGTCGAACTGCCTGCCGGATTCCCACAGAACACCGACGTAGTGCACCTGCAAGGTGTCCCCGGGCTCGGCGACCTCGCCGTCGCCGGTCACAACGTCTTCGACGATCAGTTCGGCCGGCGGCGCACCACGATCCGACGGCAGCAGCGCATCGACGGTCGGCTTCTCGGCCAGGTCGTCTTCGGCCGGCACCTCCGCACCGTCGGACGGTGCGGACGGATCGACCGTGCCGTCGGCGCATCCGGTGATCAGGGCAAACACAAGGCCGAGCCCGGCGAGCCGCGCGCGACAACTGTCGCCGGGGATGGTTGCGCCAACAGACATCCGGTCGCTCCCGTCTCGGTCGTGCGGGTCAGCCGCCGGCGACCGCCGGCACGATCGAGACGGTGTCCTGTTCGCCGACGGGCGTATCGAGCCCCTGCAGGAATCGGACATCTTCGTCACGCACGAACACGTTGACGAAGCGTCGCAGCTGGCCGTCGTCGACCATGCGGTCGGCGAATCCCGGATAGGCGGCCTCGAGCGCGTCGACGACCTCGCGGAGTGTGGCGCCCTCAACGACGACTTCGGACGCGCCGTCGGTGAGACGACGCAATGGAGTGGGGACACGAACGGTGGGCACAGCGAGCTCCTCGGTCAGCCGTGGGCGTGAAGTTGACGATCGAAGTCGTCGAGTGATGCGGCGACCTCGAAGGTCGCGCCGACGCGCCCCTGGAGCGCATCGAGGGTTTTGTAGCCGTTGCCGGTGATGACGGCGACGACACGTTCGTCCGGATGCACGATCCCGTCGGCTGCGAACCGTGCCACATTGGCGATCGTCACCCCGCCGGCGGTCTCGGCGAAGATCCCCTCCGTCCGGGCGAGCAGGCGCATGCCGTCGACGATCGCATCGTCGCCGACGTGGCCGATCGTTCCCCCGGTCGCCTCGGCGACCCGGAGGGCGTAGTAGCCATCGGCCGGGTCCCCGATCGCCAGCGAGCGCGCGATCGTGTCGGGACGCTGTGGCCGCACGTCGAACGACGCGCGCTCGAACGCCTCGGCGACGGGTGAACAGCCGGTTGCCTGCGCACCACTGATCCGCGGCATCGCATCGTCGACGAGTCCGAATGCGCGTAGCTCCTCGAAGGCACGGTGGATCTTGACGTACATCGCGCCCGACGCGATCGGCGCGACGACATGATCCGGCAGCCGCCAGCCGAGCTGTTCGGCGATCTCGAACCCGATCGTCTTGGATCCCTCGGCGTAGAACGGCCGCAGATTGACGTTGACGAAGCCCCAGCCCTTACGGTCGGCGACCTCGGCACACAGCCGATTGACGTCGTCGTACGTGCCGTCGACGGCGACCACATTCGCGCCGTACACCGCCGCGCCGATGATCTTGGCCGACTCGAGCGTGTTCGGGATGAACACGTAGGCCGGCATGCCCGTGGCCGCCGCGTGTGCCGCGACGGCTCCGGCGAGGTTCCCCGTCGACGCGCACGCCACCGTGTCGATGCCGAGCGCTCGCGCCGCGGAGATCGCCATCGTCACGACCCGGTCCTTGAACGACCCCGACGGATTCCGTGTGTCGTCCTTGATCCACAAGTCGTTCAGGCCGAGTTCTGCGCCGAGTCGCGGTGCGGGACGCAGCGGACCGAAACCCGTACCGAGATCGACACGCACATCCGGATCGTCCGACAGCGACGGCAGGAGGTCGGCATACCGCCAGACACTCGGCGGTCCGGCAGCGATCCGTTCGCGGGAGACCCGGCTGGCCTGCAGTTCGGTGTCGTAGGCGACCTCGAGCGGACCGAAACACTCCGCACACACATGAACCGGTCCGAGTTCCTCGGTCGCACCGCACTCGCGACAGCGGAGGTTGGTCACGGCGGTCGCGCCAGACGCGGCATGCGCGATGGCCACGGCGGCTCCTTGTCGTCGTCGCTGACCGAAGTCGGCGGTCTGCTTCGACCCGACAGTCCGCGACGTGATGAGGACGACCACACACGCTCATCGACCACGTCGCGTGACGGGTCCGGGTTTGGCACCTTCCCCCGGACGGGACGTCGTCCCACCGGGCGGGGTTGCCGAGGCTTCGACGGGCCCGAGCCCTCAACCTCTCTGGATGAGCAAACCAGTACGGACAGGATGCCACCCCGAACCCTGTCGTGCCAACTGTCCGGCCTTCCCGCAGCGCAAACATCGCGCGACGGCGTGCCGGACAAGCTCGACATCCACACAGACCGCCTACCCTCGACGCCGATGGAAGCCACGGGGCCGGGCGCCGGCGACCGACGAACTTGGAGGCCGATGGTGCGGGGCGATCCGGGCACCGACCGTCTCACCGTCGACCTCCCGCGATCGCGCGTCCACACGGAATTCGCGGCGTCGGACCTGGCGGAACGCAAGGCCGAACTCGCAACGTCGGTCGCGGTTGTCATCCCCGCGCTCAATGAAGAGGCGACAGTCGGCCGCGTCGTCGAGGTTCTGCAGGCAACGCTCGTCGATACGCACAACCTCATCGACGAACTCGTCGTCGTCGATGCCGACTCGACCGATCGCACGGCCGAGCGCGCCCGCGCGGCAGGCGCTCACGTCGTTCGTCAGTCATCAATCCTTCCGGAAGCGGGTCCGGCGCGCGGCAAGGGCGAAGCGCTGTGGAAGGGTTTGGCAGCGACGTCTGGCGACCTCGTCGTGTTCATCGACGCCGACATCCACGACATCGGCGCACAGTTCGTCGTCGGTCTTCTCGGACCGCTGCTCACCGACCCCGACGTCGCGTTCACGAAGGCCACCTACGACCGTCCGCTGATCGTCGACGGCGACACCCGCGATGTCGGCGGTGGACGCGTGACCGAACTCATGGCCCGCCCCCTGATAACCACGTTCTGGCCCCAGCTGGCATGGCTCGCCCAGCCGCTGTCCGGCGAATACGCAGGCCGCCGAGCACTGTTCGAATCATTGCCGTTCGTGTGTGGCTACGGCGTCGAACTCGGGCTGCTCGTCGACATCGCCGAACGCCATGGAGCCGAGGCAATCACGCAGGTCGATCTCGGCCGTCGCACACACGATCACCAGTCGCTCGACGCGCTCGGCCGGATGGCGGCGGAGATCCTCCACACGGCACTCGTGCGTCTGCAGGCGCACGATCGCATGGTGGTCACCGACCCACTGGCGACCGCTCTGCCGCAACCGGTGCGTGACGCTGCGGGGATGTTGACGATGGTGGAGCACGAGGTCACCCACGAGGAACGACCGCCCCTCAACGAGTGGCGCGCAACGCACTGATTGCCCGGACGCTCACGCCCTCTACGCAGCGTCGTCACCGGCACCCGTGCGTCATGATCAGCGAACCGTCAAGATCGTCCATCGAGGCGGCAAGATCGCTCACGTGCGCCATGCAACGCGCTACCGTTGCGGTCATCGGATGTCTGCTCGTTCGCGACGGGTTGCACCCTCGAACACGCACGCATTGCCCGCGCGCAACCGGTGGACAGCTCCAGTCTGACGACATGCCTCAGCAGGAGGACCATGAGCGACGGCGACGGTCACAAGGTGCTCGTCGTGGACGACGAGCCGGATGTTCTGCTGCTGTGCCGCGTGAACCTCGAGTTCGAAGGCTACGAGGTCATCGAAGCGGCCGACGGCGAGACAGCGATGGAGCAGATTCGCGCCGAACGCCCCGACGTGGTGCTCCTCGACGTCATGATGCCCAAGATGGACGGTTGGCAGGTGCTCGAGGCCGTCAAGGCCGATGAGCAGCTCCGCGACATCCCGATCGTCATGCTCACCGCGAAGGTCCAGGATCAGGACCAGATCCGCGGATGGTCACAAGGCGCTGCCGACTACATCACGAAGCCCTTCTCGCCACTCGCGCTGTCACAGGTGCTGCAGGATGTGTTGTCGACGACGCCTGAGGAAGAAGAACGGCGGCGACAGATGATCCTCGAGAAGCTCGAACTGCTGCGAAACTCCTGACGGGCACAGCAAAGGCGTCGGCCGACCGGCGTCAGCCGCGATCCGCGCCGACCACGATGTGCACCGTCACGCCGGCCGACAGATTCCCGGGTTGCACGCGGATTTCGGTGACCCCGAGGTCTTCGGCAACCTGCCGGGCCTCTTCTTCGAAACCTTCGTTCCACAGGACCGTGGTTTCTTCGTACGCGATCGCCGGGTTCTCCGCGGCGATGACGTAGCCGAGAGAGCGCAGTTCGTCGGCGACATCCGAAGCCGCCGTCCCGCCGTCCTCGCGATAGCCGTCGAGCACCTGGATGTCGATCGTCTCTGGTGGGATGCGTTCCGGCTCTTCGGGCGTGTCCTCGGCCCCGTTGCCTGTTTCACCATCCGTCTCTTCGCCCGACGCGTCAGGACCGTCGGTTGCCGGCGGTTCGAGCGGCGCACCGAGCACCTTGCCACCAGCATCGGCGGCATCGACATCAGCAGCATCGGGCTCGGCCTCCTGGTTGTCGGCCGCGCCTATCGGGGAGGGTTGGGCGCGCGCGCCGAGCAGCGCGAACCCGGATGCCATCAGGAGCACAAGTCCGAGGGCAGCGACGCCGTGTCGGACCATCGGCAGCGACACGCCGCTCGCTTTGCGACCCGTGCGTGCCACCTCGACCTCACGTTGTGTGCCGGTATCCGGCGTCAGTTGGCGTCAGCACCGACCCGACGCGCAGCCCGCTGCCGCTGACGTGCGGCCCGCAGGCGCCGAAGCCGCTTGACGAGCATCGGATCGTAGGTCAGTGCCGACTCGTCATCGATGATGCGATTGAGCAACTGGTAGTAGCGGGTCGGCGAGAGATCGAACTCTTCGCGCACCGCCTGCTCTTTCGAACCGGCATGACGCCACCACTCCCGCTCGAAGTCGAGAATATGGCGTGCACGCTCGTCGAGTCCAGACGTGTCAGCGTCGCCGTCGTGGAATGGGGCCATGTGGGTGCCTCCTGCGTCGCGCCCAGCTTCGCAGGAGAATCACACGGATGCAACTACGCCGACGTGACCTGTCGTCCAAACACCCGACGTGGTCGCGGATCTCCGCCAGCCTCTACCCTCCGATCCGCGCGCCGAGGTAGCTCAGCTGGCAGAGCAGCCGCCTTGTAAGCGGCAGGTCAGGGGTTCGAATCCCCTCCTCGGCTCGAACGTCACCGATCCCGGGGTCTCGGCTCGCGGGCCCCGGGATCGGCTCAGTGCGCGGTGCGTCAGCTGCCACCGCCCTCGCCGCCGCCACCACCGGAGTCGCCTTCGAGGTCGGCGGGCAGTTCGATGCCGTCGTCACCACCGCCTTCGTCTGCCGGCGTGTCGTCACCACCCATGAAGAACACGAGGGCGATCACGAGCACAACGAGCGCAACGACGGCGACGATCGCCAGTGCGGGGCCGCCACCACGTGTGACCACCACTTCGCGTTCGGGTCTCGCATCGCCGGACGTGTCGGGACCTTCATTGCTTGCCATGTCGATCCTCCGTGTCGACTGCTGCGCAAGGATCGATGTCACCGGGGCAGGGCACACACTGGCCGTTCGGCCAGTTCGGCGTGAGGGTCACGCGTCCCGGTCCGTTGTCCACCGGCGTTCGCTGCAC
>JBBDSV010000060.1:0-10553 GCA_040904785.1 Nitriliruptoraceae bacterium | reverse complement strand
CCCCACGGCCCCAACACGAGGTCACCGTCCGAACGTCGGCGTCCTCAGCCCGTTGGCGGCAGCGTGATGGTGAACCGTGCCCCGCCTCCGGGCCGTTCGTCGAGAGCGACGGTGCCGCCATTCACCTCGACGAAGCGCTCCACGAGCGCGAGGCCGATGCCGGTCCCGGGCGTGGGCGACCGGTTCGCTGATGCTCCCTGCTCGAAGGGCTCGAAAATCTGTTCGCGCAGCTCGGCGTCGATTCCCGGGCCGTCGTCCTCGACGACGATGCGGGCACCGCCGGTCGATGTCTGCCGCAACCGCACCCACGCGTGGGTGCCCGCCGGTGTATGCCGGCGGACGTTTCGGACAAGGTTGTCGATGACCCGTTCGATCATTCCGCTGTCGACCTCCAGTGACACCGGCTCGAGGTCCATCTCCAGTGGCGCGCCGACTGCACCCTCGCGCGCCAACACCCGGGTGATCAGGGCGCGCAGGTCAGTCGGTGACCGGCGAGGGGTGATCGCGCCTCGCGTGAGACGGTCAACGTCGAGCAGATCGTCGATGAGCCGATGCAGGCGCTTGGCGTTGTCCAACGCGCGCTCCAGCACGCCGGTCACGTCGTCGCCATTTCGGGCCATGCGCCGTGCCGTCTCGGTGAAGCCGAGCACGCTCGTCAAGGGCGTGCGCAACTCGTGCGACACCGCGGACAGGAATGTGGATTTCATGTCGTCGACGCGCCGCAGCTGCTCGGCGATCTGCCGCTCCTGCTCGAGCGCCCGCCGGGTTCGCTGTGACTCGTGCACCTCAGCCGTGACGTCACGCACGACGCCGACGATCGCAACCGGCTCACCGTCCTGTTCGAGGAGGCTGCGATGATCGTCGAGCCAGATCCATTCGCCGTCGGCACGCTGCCAGCGCCACCGCAGGGAACCGTCACCCACCCGCGGCGCGGTAAGGAACGCGGAAATCCGTGGGCGGTCTTCGGGATGACTGCGCCGGGCGACGAGATCAGGGTCGGCGAGCAAGGCTTGCGGTTCGAAGCCGAGCACACTCGTGGCAGACGGGCTGACGTAGTCGAGGTGCGGCTCGGGCTGGAGCGCGAGCCGGTAAACGACATCGCTGATCGCCCGGGCGATGATTTCGAACTGCGCCTGTGATGCCGCCAGCGCCTGCTGTGTCTGCGCGCGGACATGCTGGTCGGTGACGTCGAGCATCATCGCCAACGCGCGTTCAACCGAACCGTCGGGCCGGAACAGTGGCTCGACACGTACGTCCCACCACTTGTCAAACCATTCGAACTCGTCGCGTACGTGCTGCCCGTCGAGCGCCGTGCGTACGAGTCCGATGGCGCGGGCACGAAGCGGATCGTCCCACGCGTTCATCGTCGTCACGTCGCCGGGTCGCAGCGTCACCGGGAATGCATCGGCCGCACTGATGAATTCCAACGACAGGTCGTGGTCGACGGCGAACACCGCGGACGGCAGGGTTTCGAGCACGCGCTGCAGGCGGTCGGCCGCCGCCTGGGCGTCCTCGCGCGCCGCGGTGAGGTCGACGTGCATGCCGATCGAGCGCGCGATCGCGTACACGAGGTTGCGCTCTTCGGGTTCGAGGAAGCTGCGAGGCTCCACATAACCCACCTGCAGGTCCCCGCGCGCAACGCCGCCCGCGATGATGTCGGCACCGAGCCGGGTCGCGAACGTGCCGGATGCACCGCCGACCGCCGACCGGTCGTCGAGGGTGAGTTCGGCGCGGGCGACGTCGGGAAACTGCATCCCGGCGGCCACTGCGTCGACGATGCGCTGGAACCGTTCCGATGGGTCGTCGACGGATTCGAGGGCGATCTGGACCTCCCGTAGCGCCGAGAGCTCCTTGACACGTTCGTGGAGCGCGTGCTCGACACGCAGGCGTCCGAATTGCGCGTCGAGCACCCACCCAACGGCTTCGAGCACCCGTGCTCTGGTGGCGGTCAGCTCGCCATCGACGACGAGCTGTTCGACCACCGCAGCGCCGACCGCCACCGGTGTAGTCCGGCCGTTCCCCTCGATCGTTCCCGCGCGGGCGAGCACATTGGGTCGTGACCGGTGTGAAGAACCGAATGCGACGATTCCATGCAATCCCCACGGTTCGCCCAGAACGTCGAGCACGCGTTCGAGCACCCCGTCGGCGGTCGTCGCGTCCCCCGACACATCGGCCATCCGCCGCAGAGCGACGTCGAACGGTCGATCGACCCCCCGGCGGCCTCGCCGCAGCATTCTTCGCCTTTCGTCACTGCTCGTCGGGCGTCAGGCGCGCTGTCGCGCGAGTTCGTACAGCGCGACGCCCGCCGCGACCGAGGCGTTCAACGACGCGACTGCCCCGCGCATGGGCAGGCGCACGACGGCATCACACCGCTCACGTGTCAAGCGTGCCATCCCGTCGCCTTCGGCGCCGACGATGAGCAGGCACGGCTCGGCGACGAGCGATGAATCTGCGAGGTCCACCGGGCCGTCCGCATCGAGGCCGATCGACCACACGCCGCGATCGTGGAGCCCCGCCATCGTGCGCACGAGATTCGTGACCGACACCACCGGCAGATGGGCGAGCGCACCAGCGGCGGACTTCTCGACGGTCGGGGTGATCGAGGCGGCCCGACGATCCGGGATGAGCAGCCCGTGGGCACCGAAGGACTCGGCCGACCGTGCGATCGACCCCAGGTTGTGGGGATCGGTGACGCCGTCGACTGCGACGAGCAGGGTCGCCGTGCCCGAGGCATCGATCCGCCCCAGCAGTTCGTCGAGCCCGACGAATGGAAAGGGCGGTGCGTGAGCTACGACACCCTGGTGCACCAGCCCTTCGGCACGCTCGTCGATCGTTCCGCGATCGACCTCGTCGACGGGCACCTCAGCCTGTGCGGCGAGCGATCGAATGTCGTCGATGAGCGGCGACGCCCCACGCGAGGCAGCAATCGAGACACGCGAGACCGCTCGACCAGCCCGCAGCAGCTCACGTACGGGGTGGATCCCCACGACGATCCGGCTGCGGTCAGATCTCACGTCTCGGCGCCGCCGCGGTTGGCCACGTACCACACCGACGTCGTGCCCTGGTCTTCGACGACGACGCCGGCATCGGCGAGCCGGTCGCGGATCGCATCCGCGGCGGCGAAGTCCCGGTCGTTGCGGGCGCGGCGTCGCTGCTCCAGTAGTTCTTCGACCAACGGCGCCATCCGTGCCTCGTCAACGGCAGCCCGGTCGAGTTCGTCGTCGATGCCCAGCCCCAGCACGTCATCGGCGAGTTCGACCAGCGTGTCGGCAAGGCCGGCGACGGCCGCTGCCGCCGTGGCGTCCGACGACACATCGGCGAGCAAATCATTGCCTGCGCTGACGAGATCGTGCAACGCGGCGATTGCCGCCGGGGCATTGAGATCGTCGTCCATCGCGGCCTCGAATGCGGCACGATGCGGCGCGCCTGCGTCGGCATCGGCATCGGCCGCGGTGACACCCGCCGCACGTCGCACGGCGCGCACGAATGTCACGAGTCGGGCGAATGCCGCCGACGCGTCGCTCAGGCGCTCCTCGTCGAACGTCAACGGCGTGCGATGCTGCGCCGACAGATACCACAGCCGCATCGGGCCGCGGCCCCAAGCGTCGACGGCGTCCGCCAGGGACACGACATTGCCCACCGACTTCGACATCTTCTCGTCGCCCATTTGGACCATCCCGTTGTGGATCCAGTGGCGCGCGAATGGACGGCTTTCGGCTGCTTCGAACTGCGCGATCTCGTTCTCGTGATGCGGGAACACAAGGTCGAGACCACCGCAGTGGATGTCGAATTCCGCACCCAAGTGCTTTGTCGCCATCACAGAGCACTCGATGTGCCACCCGGGACGTCCGGGCCCCCAGGGCGACGGCCACGATGGTTCACCCGGCTTGGCCGACTTCCACATCGCGAAGTCGAGCGGATCCTCCTTGCGGTCCGCGTCGACGACGTCCTCGCCCTGTTCCAGCTCGTCGATGCGACGACGGGAGAGCTTGCCGTAGTCAGGGAAGGTGCGCACACGGAAGAAGACGTCGCCGTCGACCGCATAGGCCTTGTCCTGCTCGAGCAGCGTCTGGATCAACTCCTGCATCTCGAGCAGGTGCCCGGTCGCAAACGGCTGAATATCCGGCGGCAGCGCACCGAGCGCGTCAACCGTGCGATTCCACGCCTGGGTGAAACGCGTCGCGATAACCGCCGGGTCGACCTGTTCACGGCGCGCACGCAGAATGATCTTGTCGTCAATGTCGGTGACGTTCTGCACGTAGGTGACGGCATAGCCGAGGTAACGCAGGTAGCGACGCAAGAGGTCCGAGACGACCATGAGCCGCCCGTGACCGACGTGCGCATCGGCCTGCACCGTCGGACCGCACGCGTACATCGCAACACGGCCATCGTCGCGCGGGACGAACGGCACCTCGGCACGCTGCAGGGTGTCGTAGAGAACCAGTGACATCGGCGCCCGCCGGTTGGCATCGAGATCGCGCGCGACATCGCCGCGCGCCGTGCGCGCGAGCCTAGCGGCGCACTGTTGTCAGCATGCACGTCACCCACGCGGCGATGCCTTCACCCCGTCCGATCGCACCAAGGCGATCGGTTGTGGTGAACTTGACGCCGACATCATCGATGTCGACACCGAGCACATCGGCGAGCCGAGCGCGGATGTCGTCCCGTGCACCCGACAAGCGGGGCCGCTGCGCGATGACCGTCGCATCGAGGTTCCCGACCCGCCAACCGTCGTCATGCAGGTCGGCGATAACCGCGGCGACGAAGGCGATCGACGACGCCCCTGCAGTCTCGGGTGAATCCACGCCGAATCGTTCCCCGATGTCACCCCACCCGCGCGCGCCGAGCAACGAGTCGACGACGGCGTGTGTGAGCACGTCCGCGTCGGAGTGCCCCGCCAGCGGCGGGGTGTCGGCGATCTCGACGCCGCCCAGCACGAGGCGGCGCGCCGACGATGGATCGTCGAACGGGTGGACGTCGAAGCCGTTGCCGACCCTCATGCACCAAATCCCTGCAGCGACGCCGAGGCGATCGTGTCGAGCAGCGCGAAATCATCCTCTGTCGTGACCTTGTGGCCGAACACGCTGCCGGCGACGAACCGGATCCGGCCGGTCAACTCGCCCGCGGCGATCGCGCCTTCGACGAGTGTGAGTTCATCGGTCGCCGATGCGCCTGCAGCCAGTGCGGTGTCGAGCGCGGCGCGGATGAACACCTGCGGCGTCTGGACGGCGACGAGATCGTCACGTGCAACCGTGCCGACGAGATCATCTCCGGCGCGCCGCTTGAGCGTGTCGGCGACGGCGACGGCGGGAGCCGCAGCGATGACGTCCCCGCCAACAGCGGCCAGTGCCCGCTGGATGACCTCCGGAGGCATGAACGGCCGCGCAGCGTCGTGCACGACAACGATGTCGGCGTCAAGGGCGGCGAGTCCTCGTCGGACGCTGTCCGAACGCGTCGAACCACCCACGACGAGGTGCACTTCGTGCCCCGTGAGCGCGTCGGCAAACGCGCCACGTTCGCCGGGTGAATGGACGACGACGGGAGCGGGCAGTCCCGCAGCAGCAAGATGGTCGGCGGCCCAGGTGACCATCGCACGGCCGCCGACGTCGATGAGCGCCTTGGGCCGCGGCGCGGACATGCGCGTACCACGTCCCGCTGCGACGATGATGACGCCGACATTCACATGCTGCCTCCGGGCGCCCGGTGGATGTCAAGTCGACCGCGGACCACACCGGATGCCCCGCGGCGACGGTGCATCCTGCCGGGCAGGCGATCAGCCCTTGGCTTCGGCGAGCGTGCGCTCGACGAGCTGCTCGGCCTGTTCCTCGTCCTTCTTGATCGCCACCGCGAGTTCGGACAGCAGGATCTGCTTCGCCTTGGTGAGCATGCGCTTCTCGCCGGCGGACAGCCCCTTGTCCTTCTCGCGGGTCGCGAGGTTCCGCACGACTTCGGCGACCTGATAGATGTCGCCCGAGCGAAGCTTCTCGTAGTTCGCCTTGAAGCGGCGCGACCAGTTGCCCGCAGCCTTGCCCTCCGGCTGCCGGAGCACGTCAAGCACCTGCTCGACCTGCTTCTTCGAGACGACGTTGCGAATGCCGACTTCTTCACACGAATCTGCGGGGACCATCAGTGTCAGGTCGCCGTAGGTGAGGCGAAGCACGAGGTATTCGCAGTCCTCGCCCTGCAGTTCCCGCTTTTCCTTGCGCTCGATCACTGCGGCGCCGTGGTGTGGATACACGACCGTGTCGCCAACGCTGTAGGCCATGGACTGGTGCTCCTCGCGCAAACGTTCCCGTGGTGGGCACCGATCGGTGCGTCACGGCCAGCGGATACGCACGCGCCTACGTCGTCCCGAGGGCGTCACGAGGGCGCGGCCGGACAGTGACCGACGGTACCACACGAAGGGAATCGCACTCAACCGGCAACGGGACGAGGCAGGCGCGATCTGCCCGCTAGGCCGAGCAGCTCGCGGGAATTCTAGACATAGCGGTCGAGCAGCGTGGCCTCGGCGAGCCGGCGCAATCCGTCCTGAATGCTGCGCGCCCGCGCTTCTCCGATGCCTTCGACGTCGTCGAGCTCGGCGATCGTGGCCTCCATGACCCGCGGCAGCGTGCCGAAGGTGTCGACGAGCCGTTCAACCACCGACGTCGGCAGACGTGGAATGCGCGACAACATTCGATATCCCCGCGGGGTGACCTGATGGTCCAGGCCATCGGCGTCGTACGCCAGCAGCGCGGCGACCGCGCCCGTGTCGAGCAGCTCGTCGGTCGACAATTCGGCGACATCCTCCAACACGCGGGCGAGCTTGCGGCGCCGATCTCCGAGATAGTCGCGCACGACCAGCTCACGTTCGTCGGCGACCGACGACACGAGTTCGTCGAGCTGCAGCTGGACGAGCCGGCCTTCGGTGCCCAGCTCAACGACGTGATCTTCGACTTCATCAGCGATCCGACGCATCATCTCGGCGCGCTGCAGCACGAGCACGACATCTCGCACGGTGACCACGTCCTCGATCTCACGCGCCGACAGAATCGCCGAGACTTCGTCGAGCCGCGCGCGGTACCGCTCGAGCGTCGATAGGGCCTGGTTGGCCCGCGCGAGCAGCACCGAGACCTCTTCGAGGGTGTATTTCGTCTCTCCGTGGTAGACGGTGACCACGCCCATCGCCTCGGACACCGCGATGAACGCCTGGCCCGTCTGCCGCGCCGACCGTTCCGCCGATCGGTGGCGGGTTCCGGTCTCCGAGGTTTCCACGACAGAATCCGGGACGAGCTGAACATTGGCGCGCAGCACGCGACTGGCGTCCTCGTCGAGGACAAGGGCACCGTCCATCTTGGCGAGCTCGGCGATGCGCTGGGCAGTCGCGGCGACGTCGATGCGAAACCCGCCGGAGAGCAGCGGCGTGACCTTCTGGGTGCTGCCGAGAACCATCAGCGATCCGCGGCCGGCACGGATGATCCGTTCGATGCCTTCGCGGAGGTCGGTGCCCGGTGCAAGCAGCGCGAGAACGTTTCGACGCTCGTCGTCTCGGCCGAACTCGACCATCGTGCGCCTCCCCTCGCGTCTTGGCGGCTCGTCGTGCGCGCACTCGATGTGCGGCGAGCCTATAGCGGCGATCGCTGCCGTCCCGGGACCTTCAGCACGTCGGTACTCGCAGCCAGTCGGCGAGCCGGCCCGCGACGTCGGCGGTGATCTGTTGCACCGAGCGCGCTGTGTCCCCGACTTCGCCGAGGAAGTCCGCGTGCCCCCCGTTCTGGGGATCCTCCCCGGTTTCGCGGGCGAACAACACCATGAGGCGCGCGACACGCGCGTCGGACTTGACGCGCAACACGCGGCCGAGACGCTGGACCATCTGCCGCCGCGTCCTGAACGCCGCCAGCACGACAGCGACATCGGCATCAGGGACGTCGACCCCCTCGTCAAGGACTCGCGGGGCGACGAGCGCGTCGAGGCCGCCCGAACGAAACTGCGCCATCCGGGTTCTTCGCCGCCGCGCGTCGAGGTCGCCGTGCACCGTCTCGGCACGAAGACCCGACGCAGACAACACGCGCGCCGCATCGGTTGCCTGCTCGACCGTGTCGGCGAACACCAGCGTTCGCCGTCCGAGGAGCGCGGGCGCCACACGCGCAAGCACATCGATCTTCGCCGCGGCGGTCGCGGCGACATCCCGCCGCTCGCGAACGCGGACGAGATATTCGCGGCACGCACGGATCTGCGACCCGTCACGCCCGGCGGCGTCGGCGTCGGCGACGATCGCCGCCACCGCAGCGAACAACCGGTGCGGTTCACGGGGCAGACCGAGCCCGCCAACGAGTTCACGGTGAAGTGTCCGGCAGCGCACGTCGGCACGCTCGAAACGCGCCTGCTCGGACGCATCGAGGTCCACACCAGCGAGCGCGATCACAAACGGCGCGATCGTGCCGTCCTCGGCGGCACGTGCGAAGTCGTAGCGATAGACGACATCACCGAAGTACGGCTCCAGCACGTCGGCGACACCGTCGTCGTTGCGCTCATACGTCGCGGTCAACGCCAGACGGAAGTCAAACGCGGGATGCAGGGCTCCACCCCAGGTCGGCGCCCCGTACCGATGCGCCTCGTCGGCGACCAGCAGCCCCGCCGTCGATGGTGGCAGGTCGATCGGCACGCTGGCGGCCGAGTGCGGCGTGGCGACGACCACATGGACGGCGAACAGGTCGTCGTCTCCGCCGCCCCCGAGCGTGCCGATCCGTCGATCCGGCAGTGCAGCACGCAACTCGCGCACCCACTGTTGCTGCAGATCCAGCGTGGGGACGAGGACGAGCGCACGGCCACCACGATCGACGATCATTCGCAGCGCCGCGAGCGCCAGACGGGTCTTGCCCGTCCCCGTCACCGCTTCGACCACACCCCGGCCGGTTGCCGACCACGCGGCGAGGGCCGACGCCTGCCAGTCACGCAACGCCAGAGCATCGAGGTGTGCGCGGGTCGATTCGACGCTCACGATGCAACCCGGGCCGTCGCGTCCTCGTCGCCAGGCGCTGTCCGCGGAAGCGTGAGCCACCTCCCGTCGACCACCGCGACGCCGTCTTCCACGAGTCGTTGCGCGACACGTTCGGCACGTTCGCAATCGCGCGGCCAACCGGCGACGACGGCGATGTCGTCCCGTGCGACGGGACCGTCGCGCAGCGCGGCGACGAGGCGCCCGCGGCCCTGCCGGTCGGATCCTTCGAATCGCGACTGCGGCGACGACGTGCCCGCGCTGGCGATCGCCGGATCGGGTTCGGCGAATCCGGTCTCGGCCCAGCGACACGACGCATGCAACGGACACGTGGTGCAGTGCGGCTGCCGCTTCGTGCACACCTGCGCACCGAAGTCGAGCAGGACCTGGTTCCACCGCCAGCTGTCGTCCGCCGGCACGAGCTCGTCGGCGAGCTGCTGCGCCTGTGCGGCCGTGAGCCTGCTGCCGACGAACGCTCGCGCGAGCACCCGCCCGACGTTGGTGTCGACGACGGCGCCGGGCGCCTCGAACGCGAAGACGAGCACGGCACGGGCCGTGTAGGGACCGACGCCGGGAAGCGCGAGCAGACTGTCGAGGTCCTGCGGCACCGTGCCGGCGTGCCGTTCGACGATGGCGGTGGCTGCGCGGTGCAGGAGCACCGCACGGCGGTTGAATCCGAGTCCGGCCCATGCACGCACAACGTCTCCGACGTCACTCGAGGCGCAGGCTGCAGGCGTCGGAAACTGGCTGCAGAACTGCTGAAACGGGCCAACGACGCGCGCGACCTGGGTCTGCTGCAGCATCGTCTCGGCCACGAGCACCGCCCACGGGTCACGCGTCGCCCGCCACGGAAGGTCACGCAGTCGCGGACCTCCCCACGCCAGAAGATCCCGCACGGCATCGCCGTGGCCGGCATCCGCCACCGACGTCACGGATTCGTGGTGACGTAGATCAGCCGCGCGGCGTCCGGTGTCACGGTGATCCGGTGGCCACCGTGCGACAGTTCGATCGTGTCGCCGTCGCGGGCGATGTCGACAATCTCTCCCGCGAGCATGCCGTTGGCGTGCAGTTCGCCGATCACGGTCGCGTCGCGCTGCAGCGACTCGGAGATGCTGTGCAGCCGCACCGGACCGGGGTCCGCTTCGGCGAGGGGCACGAGCTGCACCTCGTCGACCTCAGCGCCGGGGATGGGATTGCCGTAGGGGCTCGTCGTCGGATTGCCGAGCAGGTCGGCGATCTTCTCCTCCACCCGGTCGGAGATGACGTGCTCCCACCGGCACGCCTCGTCGTGGATGTAGGCCGGGTCGAGACCGATCACGTCGGCGAGCAGGCGCTCGGCAAGGCGATGCTTGCGCATGACGTGCAGCGCTTTGTCGCGTCCGGTGTCGGTCAGTCGGACGGTCCGATCGGCCGCGAGCTTGAGCAGGCCCTGTTCCTCGAGACGTGCGACCCCTTCGGACACCGACGGAGCGGAGAGGTTCAGCCGTTCGGACAGCCGTGCACGCAGGGCGGGAATGCCTTCCTCCTCGAGTTCGAGGACGGTCCGCAGGTACATCTCCGTCGAGTCGATCAGATC
>JBBDSV010000059.1:0-5579 GCA_040904785.1 Nitriliruptoraceae bacterium | reverse complement strand
GGGGTTGCGGCCCGGTTCATTCTTCGGCGTCGCTCGTCGCATCACCCGGCCACCGCGCGGGCCCGACCCGACGCATCCAAACAGGCCAAGGTGAGCACCCATGAGTGGTTCCGACGCCCCCCTTCCGGCACCGCGTGCCGGGCTCGATCTCTATGACACCACCCTTCGTGACGGCACACAGCGCGAAGGTGTGACGCTGTCGGTCGACGACAAGCTGCGTGTCGCCCGACGGATGGATGAGCTCGGCGTCGCCTACATCGAAGGCGGCTGGCCCGGCGCCAACCCGAAGGACACCGAGTTCTTCGCGCGTGCCGCGGACGGCGAACTCGAACTCGAACTCGAACATGCAACGCTGGTCGCGTTCGGCATGACGCGGTCTTCGAAGCTCGCTGCCGCTGATGACCCGTTGCTCAACGCGCTCGTCGCTGCCCGAACCGACGTCGTGTGCCTCGTCGGCAAGTCCTGGGGCTATCACGTCGACGAGGCGCTCGGTGTGCCGCGTGACGAGAATCTGGCGATGGTCGCCGACTCCGTGCGGCACCTGCGCGAGCAGGGTAAGCGGGTGTTCTTCGATGCCGAACACTTCTTCGACGGCTATGCGCGCGATCGCGACTATGCGGTCGACGTCGTGCGCGTCGCCGCAGAGGCCGGCGCCGAGTGCGTCGTGCTGTGCGATACCAACGGCGGCACGATGCCATGGGACGTCGCCGACATCGTCCGCACCTTCGTCGATGAGCTCGACGCGCAGGTCGGCTTGCACTTCCACGATGACGGTGGATGCGCGGTCGCCAATTCGTTGCTCGGCATCGAGGTCGGCGCAACGCACGTGCAGGGAACGGCCAACGGGCTCGGCGAGCGGTGCGGCAATGCCAACATCTTCACGATCCTCGCCGACCTGCAGCTCAAGCACGGCATGCCGCTCGTCCCCTCGGACCGTCTCGAGCGACTCACCGAGATCAGCCACACGATCGCGGAGCTGTGCAACCAGAGCACGCCGTCCATGTCTCCGTACGTCGGCCACACGGCGTTCAGTCACAAGGCGGGACTGCACGCGTCGGCGCTCGCCAAGGCGCCCGACATGTATCAGCACATCGATCCTGCCGACGTCGGCAACCAGCAGCGGTTGGTCGTCAGCGAACTTGCCGGCCGTTCGAACATCCTGCTCAAGGCGAAAGAGCTCGGCATCGAGATTTCCGACGCCCAGGCGCGCGACGTGCTCGCGGAGGTCAAGCGTCGCGAAGCGATCGGATGGAGCTACGAAGCCGCCGACGCGTCGTTCGAACTGCTGCTGCGGCGCATCACCGGCATGCTTGCTGCCGAGGACGAACCGTTCCGTTCGCTGCACTACCGGGTGAACGTCGCCGGCGGCGACCCCAGTGCGGTCGCGGGGGACGGGCCCGCCGAAGCGATCCTCGCCGTCGAGGTCGACGGAGAGCGTCGCCTCGGTGCCGGCGAAGGCAATGGACCGGTCGACGCGCTCGACCATGCGTTCCGCAGCGCGGTCAACGGCCGCTGGCCACAGCTCGACCGCATCCACCTGTCCGACTACAAGGTCCGGATTCTCGACACCGCGGGTGGTACGGACGCGACAACCCGTGTGCTCGTCGCCTCGACCGACGGCAGCAGTGTCTGGGACACCGTCGGTGTGCACCCCAACATCGTCGAGGCGTCGTGGACGGCACTGTCCGACGCCTACACGCACGCGATTCTGCGGGTCGACTGGCAGCACGGGGCGCGCCAAACGGATGAGGAGACGTCATGAAGGTCGTGCGGTTCGCCGGCGACGACGGGCCCCAATGGGGCATCGTTGACGGCGCGCAAGTCGCGGTGATCGAGCCGCATCCGTTCCGGTCGCACAAGCGGACCGGTGAACGGGTCGACATCGCCGGGCTGAAGCTACTTGCGCCGGTGATCCCGTCGAAGGTGGTATGCGTCGGCCGCAACTTCGCTGACCACGCGGCCGAACTCGGCAACGAGATCCCCGAACAGGCCATCTACTTCCTCAAACCCTCCTCGTCGGTGATCGGACCCGACGAGCCGATCCGCCTGCCAACCGACATGGCCGAGGTCTTCAGCTACGAAGCCGAACTCGCCGTCGTCGTCGGCGCCTTGATGCAGCGTGTCGGCCCCGACGAGGCGTTGGCCGGCGTCATCGGCTACACGTGCGCCAACGACGTGACGGCGCGTGATCTGCAGCGCGCTGAGAACCAGTGGTTCCGTGGCAAGGGCTTTGACACGTTCTGCCCGCTCGGCCCCGCCATCGAGACGGAACTCGACCTCGCCGACGTACCGATCCGCAGTTGGGTTGATGGGACCCTGCGCCAGGACGGCACAACGGCTGACATGTTGCGCGACATCCCGCAACTGCTTGCCGAGATCTCGCAGGTCGTCACGCTGCTGCCGGGCGATGTGGTCTTGACCGGCACGCCTGCCGGCGTCGGCGCCCTCGAGCCCGGGCAACGGGTGCGTATCGAGATCGGTGGCGTGGGCGTGCTCGAGAACCCCGTCGTCGCCCGCGACGCCGCGGGCACCAACGCGTGAGCCGCGGCAGGCGCCTGCAGGCGCTCCGGTAGCGTGTCGGGGGAAATCGCCGCTGCGAGGTGCCGTGTCCGATGATGTGATCCCCAACGTGCTGGCCACGCGCTACGCCAGCGCGGACATGCGCGCGATTTTCGCCGCCCACGAACGGGTGCGACTCGAGCGTCTGCTCTGGATCGAGGTGCTGCGTGCCCAGCGCGACGCCGGCATCGACGTCGACGACGCCGTCATCGCCGACTACGAGCGCGTCGTCGACGAAGTCGACCTCGCATCGATCGCCGCCCGCGAACGCGTGACGCGCCACGACGTCAAGGCGCGCATCGACGAATTCTGTGCGCTCGCCGGACACGAGCACATTCACAAGGCGATGACGTCACGGGACCTGACCGAGAACGTCGAGCAGTTGCAGATCCGCCGCGCACTCGAACTGGTCCGCGACCGCGGGATCGCCGCACTCGCACGACTCGCGGCACTGGCGACCGAGCACGCCGAGGTTGTCGTGACCGGGCGAAGCCACAACGTCGCCGCGCAGGCGACCACGCTCGGCAAGCGGTTCGCCAACGCGGGAGAGGAGTTGCTGCAGGCCGTCGGTCGCATCGACGATCTGCTCGCCCGCTACCCGCTGCGCGGCATCAAAGGTCCCGTCGGGACCCAACAGGACCAGCGGGACCTGCTCGGCGACGACGCGGTCGACGGTCTCGAACAGCGGGTCGCCGACCATCTCGGTTTTGCCGCGACGCTCACGAACGTCGGTCAGGTCTACCCCCGGTCGCTCGATTTCGACGTGGTGTCGGCGCTCGTGCAGCTCGCGGCCGGACCGGCATCGCTGGCGACCACGCTGCGTCTCATGGCCGGCCACGAGCTGATCACCGAAGGCTTCCAGGAAGGCCAGGTGGGATCGTCGGCGATGCCGCACAAGATGAACACGCGGTCGTGCGAACGGATTACGGGCCTCAAGCGGGTGCTCGCCGGCCACCTGGCGATGGTCACCGAGATCGCCGGCGACCAGTGGAACGAAGGGGACGTGTCCTGTTCGGTCGTGCGACGGGTCGCGATTCCCGACGCGTTCTACGCCGCCGACGGGTTGTTCGAGACGTTGCTGACCGTCCTCGACGAACTCGGCACGTTCCCTGCCGTAATCGAGGCCGAGCTTCGCCGCTACCTGCCGTTCCTGGCGACCTCCAAGCTGCTGACCGCCGCGGTGCGCGCTGGTGTCGGACGAGAGGTCGCACACGAGACGATCAAGGCTCACGCGGTCGCAGTCGCGCTGGCGATGCGTGCGGGTCAGGCCGACAACGATCTCGCTGCGCGGTTGGGGGCCGACCCTGCCTATCCGCTCGTCGAGGACGAGATCGACGCACTGCTCGCCGACCCGCTCGCCTTCGTCGGTCGCGCACCCCAGCAGGCGCGCGAATTCGCCGCACAGGTGGCGCCGCTGGTCGACGCGCATCCCGACGCGGCCGCGTACCGACCGAAGGCGATCCTGTGAGCCACGACGTCCGCGTCCGGTTCTGCCCGGCGCCGTCCGGCTGGCTGCACGTCGGCAGCGTGCGTGCCGCGTTGTACAACTGGCTGCACGCATGCCGGCACGGCGGGGTCTTCGTCTTCCGCATCGAGGACACCGATGCGACGCGCGCGACGGACGAGTCGATGCGCTCGATGATGGAGGCGATGCGCTGGATCGGCCTCGACTGGGACGAAGGTCCGCTCGAGGACGGGTCGTCGCGGGGCGACTGGGGTCCCTACCGTCAGTCCGAGCGGGCCGCACTGTACGCGGCGGTGGTCCACCGCCTCGAGGCCGCCGGCGCGACCTATCGCGACTATCGCACCGCCGAAGAGCTCGAAGCGTGGCGCGCGTCGAACCGGGCCGGAGACAACGGCGGCCCCCCCGTCGTCAAGGCGGCGACGTTCGCGCACACCGAGGCGGAACTCGCCACCTTCGCCGCGCAAGACCGGCCGTTCAGTGTTCGACTGTGCACTCCCGAGCGCGGCACGTTCGTCATCGACGATCTCGTCCGCGGTGAGGTGCGCTGGGACTGGGCGCAGGTGTCCGATCCGGTAATCCAGCGGTCCGACGGCTCGGCGACCTACCCGCTCGCCAATTCGGTCGATGACGTCGCCCATGGCATCACGTTGATCTGCCGGGGAGAAGACCTGCTTTCGGTCACGCCGCGGCAGGCGGTGCTCCACCAGCTGCTCGATGACGGCATCATCGACGAGGCGCTCGCCGAAGTGGCGCTGCCGCGTCGCGACCCGTCGTGGGGCGCACCCGCGGCGTTCGCCCATCTGCCGATGGTCGTCGGCATGGACCGGAAGAAGTTGTCGAAGCGTCACGGGTCGGTCGCCGTCCAGGAATTCCGCCGAAAGGGTTTTCTGCCCGAGACGTTGCGCAACTATCTCGCGCTGCTCGGCTGGTCGCCACGCGACGGCCGCGAACGACTCGACGACGACGAGCTCATCGCCGAATTCGATCTCGCACACGTCGGACGATCCGCGGCGGCATTCGACGTCGACAAGCTGACCGCATTCAACGGCGAGAGGATTCGCGCATTCGCACCCGCCGAACTCGCCGAACGGCTCGTGCCGCACCTCGACGGCACACTCGGTGCCCCGGCGCTCGTCGATCGGCCGCCGACCGCCGCACAGCGTGAGACGCTCGAGCGGCTCGTGCCACTGGTGCAGGAACGCATGCAGCGGCTCGACGAGATCGAGCGCTACGCCCCAGCATTCTTCGGTGACGATGTCACGATCGAAGCCGAGGCGATCGACGCGGTGCTGTCCACGCCGCCCGCCGCCGAGGCGATCGCCGCCGCGCAACGGGTACTGGAAGATTGTGACTGGACCGTCGCGGCGATCGAGGAGCGCTTGCGCGCGCTGACTGACGAACTCGGTGTCGGGTTCGGCAAGGTTGCCCAGCCCATCCGGGTCGCGGTGACGGGGACGCGCGTCAGCCCGCCGTTGTTCGAATCGATCGAGGTTCTCGGGCGCGAGCGCACGCTTGCCCGGTTGGCCGCCGGACACGACGTCGCCCGCGAAGCGGG